>NZ_JBQFQP010000009.1:0-204885 GCF_056536925.1 Ruegeria sp. CI1
GGCAATACGGGCGCCTTTCAATGGCTGGCTTTCACCGTATTCTGCCCGCAAGGCCATCAGCCCCGGCATTTCTGTTTCGGCGATATCCAGTTCTTTGCGGCCATATTCGGCCAACGAAATATCCTTAACGATATAGTCTGCGGGCATCGGTTGCTCCATTCCGACAAAGCTCATCCGCGCAGCGCATAACATCCACCGGCGGGCATGGCAACTTTGTCAACCTGACAACCGATCTATCCCACAGTGTTCTTGTATCCAATTCAGCTTGGTGTGCCCTGAGCCTCGATTTTTGGAATGGCTTCGAAGAAATCCGTGCCTGCGGCGACAACACAGGCGATCCCGTTGGCCTGAGTCAAAAGCACGGTATATGTACCTGTTTCCTTCGAAGACCAGACTTCCATGACGGATTGCGCGCCACTGGTCTTTTGCAATCCGCCAAATGTCAATTCTTCAGCGAATTTTTCTTTCAGGTTCGCGACGATGGTATCCCGCATCGCACAACTGGCGGCAAAGGCGGGTGGCGCGGTTGCTGCCATGCCGAATGCAAGGGTAAGGCCCAACAAGCGCTTGAACATGACGTTCTCCTTTCGATACACGTTTCGATCTGAGGAGGACGCGCCGGGAGGAATGCACGCCCCCCTCTGCACTTGATATCGTGATCCACACGCGCCAGTTCAAAGCACGTCCCTTCAAGAAGGTGTTGGCAGCATGTGATCAGGATGAAATACAGGCTACGCTGCAATTGTGGCATCACCACGGCAAGGCAAAAGGGGCATGGCAGAATGGCAACACAACCCAGAGCGTGGCAAAGAATGCTGTCGGGCCGCCGCCTGGATCTGTTGGATCCGACGCCCGTCGATATCGAGATCGAGGATATCGCCCACGGCCTCGCCTTCGTTGCACGCTGGAATGGTCAGACGGATGGCGATTTCGCCTATTCCGTGGCCGAGCATTCGCTGCTAGTGGAGGAACTTTTTGGCCGCATCGCGCCGAAGGCTCCGGTCAAATGGCGCTTGGCCGCGCTGCTGCACGATGCCCCTGAATACGTGATCGGCGACATGATCTCGCCTGTTAAATCCGCAGTTGGGCCGGATTATGGTGATCTCGACGAACGCCTCGCCGCAGCCATTCACATCCGGTTCGGCTTGCCCGCCGCCATCCCTGCAACGATCAAGAAACAGATCAAACGCGCTGACAAGATCAGTGCATGGATGGAAGCCACTCAGATCGCCGGTTTCTCGGAAGCTGAGGCAACGAGGTTTTTTGGGCGACCGGATAAGTCCGCGATGGACGGGTTGGAAATCAAGTTAAGACCACCGATTGAAGTGCGGGAGGCGTATACCGATCGGCATTCGGAGTTGTTGGGAAAACTCTAGTCGCTTGGTTTCTAAAAAGCATCTGCGGCAAATTCTGCCGCCTGAGTTACTTAGATGGACTTCCAAGCACGTCGATAATAAGCGAACAATCATCACGATTGGAAATGGGATTGCAGGGCAAACTCGAGTAGTCATCTTTTGACAGCTCAACTCCATCTCATATGATAAAAAACTCATCGTCTTCGTCACCGATTTCATTGAACACTATTCGGAAAAGCCATTCGCTTTGGCCTGTTTCAAACTCTTGCGCCAAGTAGCGGACGTTACCGCAATCCCTCGTCAGCAAGGCGGTCTGGCAATCGCCTTCAACGCAATGACCAACTGTTCGCGGATACTGAGCAAGGTTGGATTTCCCGCATCAATACATGCCGCGCTTACTTGGAAAACTGATCCGACCAATACCACAGTAAATAGAAGCGGAAGTTTCAACTCTCACCGAGGGCTACGCTTCGCCAAAATTCTCTGCAACGTCCGGCGGTGCATGTTCAAGCGGCGGGCGGTTTCGCTGACGTTCCGGTCGCACAGTTCGTAAACCCGCTGAATATGCTCCCACCGCACACGGTCCGCGCTCATTGGGTTTTCCGGCGGCGGCGGCAACTCGTCGCCCTTGGCAAGCAGCGCGTTGGTGATGTCGGTCGCATCGGCCGGTTTCGACAGATAATCCGTGGCACCGATCTTGACGGCCGCGACGGCGGTCGCGATGGCGCCGTATCCGGTCAGCACCACGACCCGGCAATCCGGGCGCTTTTCTCTCAGCACTTCAACGACATCCAGACCATTGCCATCCTCCAGCCGCAGGTCAACGACGGCAAATGCGGGCGGCCGAGCAGTTGCGATGGCGCGGCCTGCCGCAACCGACGCCGCGGTTTCAATTTCAAACCCGCGCTTCTCCATTGCTTTGGCCAAACGCCGCAGAAACGGTTCGTCATCATCTACCAGCAAAAGCGACTTGTCGGGTCCGATTTCAAGCTGGGAAGTGTCGGCCATGCTCTTTCTTTCTGCGATTATTCGGTCTTTGCCCTTTCGGCGAGTATTACCAGCCCCTCGGCAAAGGTCAAACGCCCTATCGCACTTACATGTTACCCAGAAAACAGCCGATCTTGTCGGCCATCTGCTCAGGAGTCTCATCGCGCTTGAAGAACTCGACAAAACCGTGCTCGGGTAAAACCAGGTAAGAGAAGGTCGAATGATCGACGAGATAGTATTCGTCGCTTCTGTCATGCGCCTTGTAATAGGTCTTGTAAGCCTTACTGGCTGCCTTGACCTGTTCCGGCGAACCCGTCAGGCCGATCATCCGCTCGTGCAGATTCAGGGCAAAATCGCCGACCACCTCTGGTGTGTCCCGGTCCGGGTCGATCGATATGAAGACCGGCGTCACTATTTGGCCGCGCTCTGAAAGAATGTCGACAGCCTCGGCGTTACGTGAGGTATCAAGCGGGCAGACGTCCGGGCAAAACGTATAGCCGAAATACAAAAGCGACGGTCCGGTTAACACATCCTTATCGGTCACGGTTTCGCCCTTGGCGTTGACCAGTTCGAACGGGCCGCCGATCGAACCTGCACCCCCGGCAATCTGGCTGGAGCGGCACTGAGCAAATTGATCATCCGATCCGCGCCCAAGCGTCAAAACCCAAGTGGCGCCCAGGACGACAAGTAAAATAGCGGCGGCAATGATGGCATAAAAACGGGTCATGGAGCGGTACCTGAGGTATGGGTTGTTGATCGTCTTGCGGCAGACACCTATCAAGGTATTCAGCCGTTGCAACAGGACATAATCAACCGATGCCGAATTCCAATATGAGCCTTTGGCGCGGACAAGAGCGCAGCAGCTGGATTCGCCTGCGAACGCTTATTCTGTTGCGCTGGGTGGCTATCGCCGGTCAGATCATTGCAATCACCGTCGCACAGCGGTTCTATGACCTCCAACTGGAACTGGGGCTTTGTTATTTTGCCATCGGAATCTCGGTCATGGGCAACCTGGTCGCGATTTTTCTGTTTCCCGAGAACAAACGGCTGTCAGAGTTCGAGAACTTTCTGATGGTATTGTTCGACCTGCTGCAACTGGCATTCCTTTTGTATCTCACGGGAGGTCTGCACAACCCGTTTGCATTGTTGTTGCTGGGTCCGGTGACCATTTCGGCCAACGTGATGAGCTTGCGTTCGACCATGATCATTGGCGCGGTGGCGGTCATTCTAGTGACGCTTTTGGCTATTTTTCACCTGCCCCTCAGAACCGACATGGGCTTTATCCTGCGAATTCCCGACATATTCGTGTTCGGCAACTGGGCCGCCATCGTTATCGCGATCGTGTTTCTGGGAGGATACTCCTATCGGATCAGTTCCGAGGTTCAATCCATGTCCGAGGCACTGGCAGCGACCCACATGGCGCTGGCGCGGGAACAAAAGCTGACCGATCTCGGCGGTGTTGTTGCCGCTGCAGCACACGAATTGGGAACACCGCTGGCAACCATCAAACTGGCGAGCTCTGAACTTATCGAAGAACTTGATGACCGGCCAGAGCTGCGCGAAGACGCGGTTCTAATCCGCGAACAGGCGGACAGATGCCGGGATATCCTTCGCAACATGGGGCGAGCGGGAAAGGATGATCTGCATCTGCGTCAGGCGCCTTTGTCGACGGTGATCCACGAATCCGCCGAACCGCATGTGAACCGTGGAAAGATCGTACATTTTCACGAAGGCCCAAGTGCTGGTGGCGATGTGCAGCAACCCTCGATCCTGCGCAAGCCCGAGATCATTCATGGGCTTCGAAACCTGATCCAGAATGCGGTGGATTTTGCACGCAAGAATGTCTGGGTCGAAGCGGAATGGACCGACAATTGGATCATCATCAACATCATGGATGACGGACGCGGTTATCCGCACCACATGATAGGTCGAATCGGTGATCCTTTCGTGCGCAAGCGCCGCGCGGAATCCGACCACAAGGAGCGCCCGGAATATGAAGGCATGGGTCTGGGATTGTTCATCGCGAAAACATTGCTGGAACGCAGTGGTGCCGAACTGAAATTCGCCAACGGCGCCGATCCGTATCAAACTCTCACCGACTTGTCCGACCGCCGCGGCGCCATCGTTAAGGTTATCTGGCCGAGAAACCTGATCGATGCACAAACCGGAGATCACCCGGTTCCGTCCGGGCACAATCAGCAGATCCCGATTTGAGTTAACGAACCATTAACCATTCCTGCCCAAGGATCACTCATGGTCGTACGGAATTTCGCAGCATTCACTCATGGTTGATTGGCTCCTGCTGGCAGGGCTTTGCACTGTGTCTTCGGTCCTTGCCGTCCTGTGGCTGGCACCGCGAAAGCGGTCCCGAAATATGGCCTATGGGCTTTTGTCGCCCGACATGCTGCACAATTCGGTTTTCCTCTTTGCGGGGAATGATCTGGTTACGCATTCCGACATCGCGCTGGCTGGGCACGAAGACGTCACGGACTGGGGTGGTCTGAGGCGATTGTTAAGACGCAATTTTCCCGCGTTTCCGGAAAGTCCCGAAGATGTCTGCGTCGCAGGTACGATCGTGGTTCCCGCAATCAACAGCATCTTGATGCAGGACGTTTTGTGCGAATGGATAGACGGGATCGTGCGCGTGCAAATCCGTGACCTGCCCGAGCAGCACGAAGGGCGCCAAGTGCAAGACAGCTCTAATACGCCTCTGCGGTTGACAATGGACAAGGCTCCCTATCCGGTCTGGCTGACAGATCACAAGAACACGGTAAGCTGGTGCAACACCGCCTATGTGTCGTTGGCCCGCAAGATTCGCGGCAAAGACACCGACCTGACCGCGCCTATGTTTCCAGACGCGGACGAGGATATGCAGCCCGGGAAGAAATACCGGTTCTCGCTGACGGCCGGTGATACCGAGAGAAAGCTGTGGTTCGACCTTTCGATCGTTCCCCATGACGAGGGAACTCTCTGTTATGCCGTCGATGTCAACGCAATCGTGGAGGCCGAGGTCGCCCAGCGCAAGTTCGTACAAACATTGGCAAAAACCTTTGCACAACTTTCGATCGGTTTAGCTATATTTGATCGCAACCGGCAACTGGCCCTGTTTAATCCAGCTTTGGTTGATCTGACCTCGTTGCCTGCGGATTTTTTGAGCTGCCGGCCAAAAATCTCTACTTTCTTCGACCGCTTGAGAAATCAAAACATGATGCCGGAACCCAAGAATTATGGCGGGTGGCGAAAGCAAATGAACGATCTTCTCGAAGCGGCCACTGATGGCAGTTTTCAGGAAACTTGGTCCTTGCCTTCTGGGTCGGTCTATTGCGTCAGCGGCCGGCCACATCCCGACGGCGCTGTTGCGTTCCTGTTCGAAGACATCACCGCCGAGATAACCCTGACGCGACAGTTTCGTGCCGAACTGGAACTGGTCCAGGCGATATTCGACAAGCTTGCTGACGCAATCGCTGTGTTCTCACCGGATGGGTCGTTAGCTTTTTCCAACTGCGCCTATTACCGCCTTTGGGGTACCGAACCGGACGCAGGATTAATCCAACAGAGCGTCCAGGAAATAACCCGAACTTGGCAAGATCAGTGCCTTGCCACACCGGTCTGGGGAGAGATCCGCAACTTCGTCACCGACAGCGACAAGCGTGCCGAGTGGTCGGCGTGCGTCAGTCTGCGGGATGGAACGCCGGTGTCTTGCACGGTCAGCCCCATTCAGAATGGCGCGACCATTGTTCGGTTTGCTGTTATGGCGGAACCGCCTGACATATCTGTACCGGAGCAAGCCTGCACCTGAACCTGCTTGCAGCGGGGTCCCGCCGACGCCATTGTGGCGCCATGACGCCTGCCCCGTACCAAATCACTCTTGCGACCGCGGACGACACTGCCGCGTTTGCCGCCCTGTTGGGGGCCGAACTGACGCGCGGCGACGTTTTGTTGCTGGCCGGCGAGATTGGCAGTGGCAAGACTCATTTCGCCCGCAGCCTCATCCAGTCACTGCTGATCGAAACTGAAGATGTCCCTTCGCCAACTTTCACCCTTGTTCAGACTTATGACACGCAGAAAGGTGAAATCTGGCACTCGGACTTGTATCGATTGACCGATATCGACGAGCTTGAGGAACTGGGATTGACCGACGCATTTGAAACCGCGATCTGCCTTGTCGAATGGCCGGAAAAACTGGGTCCGCTCGAACCTGCCGGCGCATTGAGGCTGCTGTTTGAAACGGACCCGGAAAACGAGGAAACCCGGCACCTGAGGGTCACATGGTCTGATCCGAAATGGAACCTGCTTTTGGAGATACTTGAATGACGAACAGAAAGGTTCTGGCCGAAACCTTCATTGCCCAGACCGATTGGGCAAACGCGACTTCTGCACCGCTGGCCGGGGATGCCTCCAACCGCGGATACAAACGCCTGACCGATCCCGAAACAGGTCGCACCGCGGTTCTTATGGATGCTCCTGCGGACATGGGAGAAGACGTCCGCCCATTCGTCTCAATTGCCAACCACCTGTTGTCCGTGGGGTTGAGCGCGCCCCAGATCTACGCCGAGGATTCCGAAAACGGCTTTCTTTTGCTCGAAGATCTGGGTGACGACCTGTTCGCGCGCGTTCTCGAACGAGAATCGGAGCTTGAACCCGAATTGTACGAGGCCGCGACGGATGTACTTGTACAATTGCATCAGGCGCCGCTGCCGCCGCTCGACAGCTATGACCCGACACTTATGACCGAACTTGCAGCGCTGGCTTTCACAAAATATGCCTTTGGCATCAACCAAGAGGTCAACCAGCATACCCTGGAACGGTTCGAAAACCGGTTTTCGGACATACTGCTGCGCGAGACGCAAGGCCCCAAGGTTCTTATTCAACGAGACTATCACGCCGAAAACCTGATCTGGCTGCCGGATCGTGAAGGTGTGCGTCGCGTTGGCTTGCTGGATTTCCAATGCGCCATGCTGGGCCATCCGGCGTACGATCTCGTGTCCCTGCTTCAGGATGTCCGCCGCAAAGTTTCTGCAGGTGTCGAGATGAAGATGATCAATCACTATGTCGAGGCCACCGGATCGAAAGATCATGATTTCCGAACTGCCTATGCCGTTTTGGGCGCGCAACGGAACCTCCGGATCCTTGGCGTGTTCGCCCGATTGGCAACCGAAAACGGCAAGCCGAGATATGTTGATCTCATTCCTGCGACATGGGCGCTCTTGATGCGCGATCTGGAGAACCCTGCGCTGGCTTCAGTCGCCGGTTTCCTGCGCGAAACGCTCCCGCCACCGACACCGGAAAACCTCGAAAAGTTGCGAAACAAATGACCTACGGCCCGGATGCAGCGATGCTATTTGCGGCAGGGTTCGGCACGCGCATGGGCGCGCTGACCAAGCACACACCCAAGCCGCTCATCAAGGTCGCAGGCCGCCCGCTGATCGATTACACGCTGGATCTGGTTCGGGCCGCGGGTCTGAACCGCATTGTGGCAAACTTGCACTATTTACCGGATCAGCTGGCTGCGCATTTGGTACCCCGTGGCGTTTTGTTGTCGCGAGAAGAGCCCGAGATTCTGGATACCGGTGGTGGTCTTCGGGCTGCGTTGCCATTTCTGGGTGCCAATCCAGTATTCACTCTGAACACCGACGCAATCTGGGCCGGCCCAAACCCGCTGGAAATGCTGCGCACCGCGTGGAACCCTGACATCATGGATGCGCTATTGATGTGTATACCGGTGGCACATGCGCTGGGGCATTCCGGCGCCGGAGATTTCATGGCTGACGCCGAGGGTCGCATTCGGCGCGGCCCTGGCCTTATCTATGGCGGCATACAGATCACCAAGACCGAAGGGTTGGCACAGTTCACGGAGTCTTCCTTTTCATTCAACAGGTTATGGAACGTGATGCAGCAGCAGAACCGCCTGTTTGCGCTCCGATATCCGGGTCGTTGGTGCGACGTCGGCCATCCTGTGGGCATTACCCTGGCCGAAGAGTTGCTCGCCGATGTTTGAAGCCAACGCCAGCCCGCGCGTATTTGCTGTCGCGCCCGGCGTGGATTTCCCAAAGGCGCTTGTGACCGGGCTGATGGCGCGCACCGCACATCTGCCACCCGAAACGCTGGCGCGGGCGCAAGTGGTCGTCAACACCCGCCGCATGGCGCGTCGCGTGCGCAACCTGTTCGACGCGGGTCCAGCCTGTCTGTTGCCACGCATGAGTTTGATCACTGATCTGGGCGAAAGCGCGGATCTGTCCCGATTACCGCCGGCAATCCCGCCGCTGCGACGCCGGTTGGAATTGACGCAACTGATCGGCAAGCTCTTGGACCAACAACCGAATCTAGCGGCCCGCGCCTCGCTTTACGATCTGGCCGACAGCCTTGCGACGCTGATCGACGAAATGCAGGGCGAAGGTGTATTGCCCCAAGCCATCCAACAGTTGGATGTCAGCGACATGTCCGGGCACTGGGCGCGGGCTCAGACTTTTATCTCGATCGCCGACCAGTTCATCACTTCCGGGGACGACGCGCAGGACGTTCAGGCGCGGCAACGGCGGGTTGTTGAAGACCTGATTGACCGTTGGCAGGCAGATCCGCCGCGCCATCCGATAGTACTGGCTGGATCGACCGGCTCGCGCGGGACCACGCTGATGCTGATGCAGGCTGTGGCTCGCTTGCCGCAAGGCGCTTTGGTTCTGCCCGGGTTCGACTTTGACCAACCAGATTACGTCTGGTCTGGTCTGGATGACGCGTTGTTGTCCGAAGATCACCCGCAATTCCGGTTTCGCAAATTGATGCGTGGATTGGGGATCGAACCGCACCAAATCACCCGTTGGACGGATGACGCGCCCCCATCGCCTGCCCGCAACCGTCTGGTTTCCTTGGCTTTGCGCCCTGCCCCGGTCACTGACGCCTGGATGGCCGAAGGCCCAGACTTGGTCGACCTGGTCCCCGCAACCGCCAACGTGACGCTGGTCGAGGCGCAATCTCCCCGTGCCGAAGCGCTGGCCATTGCCCTGCGTCTACGACAGGCGGCGGAAACCGGTCAGACGGCAGCGCTGATCACTCCCGACCGGATGCTGACACGACAGGTCAGCGCCGCGCTGGACCGCTGGGCCATTGTGCCTGACGACAGTGCCGGTTTACCACTTCAGCTTTCGCCTCCGGGACGGTTCTTGCGACATGTTGCCGGGCTGTTTGTCAATCGGCTGGATGGTGAAGCGCTTCTGACGTTGTTGAAGCATCCCCTGTGTCACGCCGGCGGTGAGCGTGGCGCGCACCTGTTGCACACCCGTGATCTTGAACTGGACCTGCGCCGCAATGGCCCGCCTTATCCTGACAGCGCCAGCCTTACCGGTTTCGCGATCCGCAAAGAAATGCCCGAAGGTTGGATGCAATGGCTGACCACGCATTTCTGCGATCAGCAAGTGACCGTTGAGCTGCCGCTGGCCGACTGGGTTCACCGCTTGCGCGGGTTGGCCGAGAAGATTTCGTCAGGAAGCACAGGTGAGGGGGGACCTCTCTGGGACATGAACGCCGGTCAAAAGGCGCTTGCTGTGATCACGTCGCTGGAGGACGAGGCCGCGCATGGTGGTACCATGGTCGCTCGCGATTTTGCCGATCTTCTTGGCGCGCTGCTAGCGGGCGAAGAGGTGCGCGACCGCGACGCGCCTCATTCCAGCATCATGATCTGGGGTACGCTTGAGGCGCGGGTGCAGGGGGCCGACCTGCTCATTCTCGGCGGCCTGAACGAAGGGAGCTGGCCCGAGGCCGCCACCCCTGACCCCTGGTTGAACCGTCAGATGCGCGACAAGGCGGGGTTGCTGCTGCCCGAACGGAGGATCGGCTTGTCGGCCCACGATTTCCAACAGGCCATCGCCGCACCCGAAGTCTGGTTGACCCGTGCCAGTCGCTCGGACGACGCCGAAACGGTGCCTTCGCGCTGGCTTAACCGACTGATCAACCTGTTACAGGGTTTGCCAGACGCGGATGGCCCCGACGCTCTGGACGCTATGCGTGCTCGCGGCCGTCAATGGTTGGATTGGGCGGCAAAGCTGGAAGAGGCACCGCGTCTGGATCCGGCCCCGCGCCCCTCTCCGCGGCCGCCCGTATCGACGCGCCCGACGCAGCTGTCGGTCACCGAAATCAAGAAGCTGATCCGGGATCCGTACGCGATCTATGCCCGTCACGTGCTGTCGCTGAAACCGCTCGATCCGCTGGTTCAGGCGCCGGATGCCTTGCTGCGAGGGATTGTGATCCACGAAATTCTCGAAGCATTCATCCGTGACAGCGTTCTGGATGGCGCGCTTTTGACACGTGATGCGTTTCTGAAACGCGCAGAAACCTTGCTGTTGGAACATGTAGCCTGGCCAACGGCGCGAAAGCTATGGCTGGCGCGTCTGGCGCGGATTGCCGACGCGTTTCTGGCCGCCGAGATCACCCGCCGCAGCGATGCCGGGCCTGTTGCGTTCGAGGCCAAGATGAAAAAACGCCTCGATCCATTGGATTTCACGCTCGTAGGGCGGGCCGATCGGGTTGATCAGACAGCGCGGGGGTCGTTACGGATATACGACTACAAGACCGGTATGCCCCCAACCGAAAACCAGCAATCGAAATTCGACAAACAGTTGCTGATCGAGGCCGCGCTGGCAGAAGAGGGCGGGTTTGAAGGGTTCGATCCGATGCCGGTGGCTCAGGCCGTTTTCATCGGCATGGGCGGGACGTACAAGGAAGTTCCGGCGCCCTTGGAAAAAGAACCGGCCGATAAGGTTCTTTCGGAACTCAAACAACTGATTTCCGCTTACTTAGAGCCTGATCAGGGATATTCCTCGCGCCGAATGCTGCACAAGGATTCCGACACTGGCGACTACGATCACCTGGCCCGTTTCGGTGAATGGGACCGAACCGCAAATCCCGTCCCGGAGGACCTGACATGACCCCTCGGAACGAAGCGACCGAGCGGCAGGTGCAGGCGGCGCGGCCCAATGCCTCGACCTGGTTGGCGGCCAACGCAGGGTCGGGCAAGACGCGGGTACTGACCGATCGTGTTGCGCGACTTTTGCTGAGCGACGTGCAACCCCAGCACATCCTGTGCCTGACCTATACCAAGGCAGCGGCCAGCGAGATGCAGAACCGGTTGTTCAAACGGCTGGGGAAATGGGCAATGCTGGACGACGACAAGCTTTTGTCAGAGCTGACAGAACTGGGTGTCGAGCATGCGATCGACCCTGCCCGTCTGGCACACGCCCGCACGCTGTTCGCCCGCGCCATCGAAACACCGGGTGGCCTGAAGATCCAGACCATCCACTCTTTCTGTGCCTCGCTCTTGCGCCGCTTTCCGCTTGAGGCAAGGGTCAGCCCTCAGTTTACCGAGATGGAAGATCGGGCCGCCGCCTTGCTGCGCGAAGAAATCGTCGAGGATTTTGCCGATGGCCCGCAAGCACCGCTGATCGACGCGGTTGCGCGTTTTGTCACCGATACCGGTTTTGACAAGCTGACACAGGCAATCACGACAAACCGTAACCTGTTTGCCGATCCTTGTACTTGGGACGATCTGCTGCGCTTGTTTGACCTACCCGAAAGCTTCAATGAGCAACGCCTGCTGGATCACGTGTACCTAGGCGGCGAAGTTGAATTAATTCGGTCGCTACTGCCTGCGCTGACCGAAAGTGGCGGCAACAACGCCAAGGCTGCGTCGAAACTTGCCGGATTCACAGACGCAACGCTGGCTGGGCTGCCTATTCTGGAAGACGTGCTGTTGACCGGCGCAGGCGCGAAAGAACCTTTCACGGCAAAGATAGGCGGCTTTCCCACAAAAGCCCTGCGGGAAGGAGCACTGACTGACGCGATGCCGGCGCTTGAGTCGCTGATGCTCCGGGTTGAGAACGCGCGAGAAAGGCGGCTGGCGTTGGTTGCGGCGCAGAAATCATTGGCCCTGCACAAATTCGCCACCGCGTTCCTGCCGGAATACGAGCGGCGCAAGCAGTTGCGTGGCTGGCTGGATTTCGACGACCTGATCCTGAAAGCACGGCAGTTGTTGAACGACCCCGCGGTCGCGGCCTGGGTGCTGTATCGTCTGGATGGCGGTATCGACCACATTCTTGTGGACGAAGCACAGGATACCAGCCCGGAACAATGGGACGTGGTCGAGAAACTGGCGCAGGAGTTTACCAGCGGAGAGGGCGCGCGCTCGGACGTGGAACGCACGATTTTCGTCGTCGGCGACAAGAAACAGTCGATCTATTCCTTTCAGGGCGCCGATCCGCAGGCCTTTGACCGGATGCAGGGTGCGTTTGGCCGAAAACTTTCAGAATCAGGCTCTAACCTGGAGAATCTGACGCTTGAATTCTCCTTCCGCTCATCCACGGCCATCCTGCAACTGGTGGATCTGGTGTTCGACAATCGCGCTGATGCCGGATTTCACAAAGACGCTCTGCATCGCGCGTTCAAGGCCGACTTGCCGGGGCGGGTGGACCTATGGCCGGTGGTCGAAAAGGTCGATGATGAAGAGGATGGCGATTGGACCGATCCGGTCGACCGGCCCAGCGCGCGGCATCATACGGTCGTACTTGCCGAGCAGGTGGCCCAGTCGATCAAGGCGATGATCGAGCGTGGTGAAACCATCCCCGAAGACGGTGACACACCCGGCACATTCGTTCGCCGCAAGGTGCGACCGGGCGATTTCCTGATCCTCGTGCAGCGCCGTTCGGACCTCTTTGCCGAGATCATTCGCGCCTGCAAATCCGCAGGCCTGCCGATTGCGGGCGCCGACCGTTTGAAAGTGGGCGCGGAACTGGCCGTAAAGGATCTGGCAGCGCTTTTGAGCTTTCTTGCCACGCCCGAGGACAGCCTGTCTCTGGCCACTGTGCTCAAATCACCGTTGTTTGGCTGGTCCGAGCAGCAGCTTTTCAATCTGGCGCATGCACGCAAGGAAAAATACCTCTGGGCCACACTGCGCCAACGCGAAAGCGAGTTTCCGGGAACGCTCGCGGTGCTCAATGATCTGCGGGGCCAGACCGATTTTCTCAGGCCCTACGATCTGATCGAGCGCATCCTCACGCGCCACGACGGGCGTCGAAAACTGCTGGGGCGGCTGGGGCCCGAGGCCGAGGACGGAATCAACGCGCTGCTCAGTCAGGCGCTGGCTTATGAACGGACGGATATCCCCAGCCTGACGGGTTTCCTTGTCTGGATGCAAACCGACGACCTGGAAATCAAGCGCCAGATGAGCGGAGTGGGTGACATGATCCGGGTGATGACGGTTCACGGTGCCAAGGGACTGGAGGCGCCGATCGTGATCTTGCCGGATACGGGTGCGCGCAGGGCGCCAACGGATGACGAAGTGATGCGGGCCGAGGGCACACCGCTTTGGAGGGTGTCTCGGGACGCTTCGCCAAGGATCGTCGCGCAGGCACGCGAAGAGGCGCAGGCTAAACAGATGGCCGAACGGTTGCGTCTTTTGTATGTGGCTCTAACACGGGCGGAAAAGTGGTTGATTGTTGCGGCGGCGGGCGATGTCGGCAAGGACGGGACTAGCTGGTACCAGATGGTCGAAGCGGCAATGGATCGGGCTGGCGCCACTATCGTCGAGGGTTCCGGGATCCGGCGGCTGTCACATGGCAATTGGGATGGGTTGCCCTTTGCGGATAATGTCGCTTCACCGGAGGAAGCCAAAATAGAATTGCCAGAGGTTTTCCGGCGTTCCGCGCCTTTGGTCGAAATGGCGTCGGAAACCATTAGCCCTTCGGATCTGGGCGGCGCAAAGGCGCTGCCGGGGGATCTGGGGCTGGATGAAGAGGCGGCCAAATTGCGGGGGACCCGGATCCATTTGCTGCTGGAGCATCTGCCGGGAATCGCCCCTGAAAATCAGGCCCGGCTATGCGCTCGTTTGTTGCCCGATATGCAAGAGGCCGAACGCGAGGAGTTGAGAGCCGAGGCCGCGGCGGTGCTGAACGCACCGCATCTTGCACCGGTATTCGCGCCGGACACACTGGCCGAAGTTCCGGTGACCGCAAAGCTGTTTTCGGGCCGGATGCATGGCGTTATCGACCGGCTGATCGTAACGGAAACCGACGTGCAGGCCATTGATTTCAAAACGAATGCGACAGTTCCGGATGCCCCGGAATCCTGCCCCGAAGGCCTATTGCGACAGATGGGGGCCTATGCCCAGGCGCTGGCGCAGATCTATCCCGGAAAGACGATCCGCACGGCAATCCTGTGGACCCGCACCCCCAGTCTGATGTGGTTGCCCCACGATCTTGTGAGTGATGCACTTGGGCGCACCAAGATATCTTGACCTCCCATAGTGGCGGACCTACTTTCATTTCCCAAGCGCATTCCATTCAGGAGACAGAATATGTCCACCGTAGCCGTCACTGACGATACCTTTGATGCCGAGGTCAAGAACTCGGATGTTCCCGTTGTCGTAGATTTCTGGGCCGAGTGGTGTGGTCCCTGCAAACAGATTGGCCCCGCTCTGGAAGAGCTGGCGGTTGAATATGGCGGCAAGGTGAAAATCGCCAAGGTCGATGTCGACAGCAACCCGAACTCGGCTGCTGCAATGGGTGTTCGCGGCATTCCGGCGCTGTTCATTTTCAAGGATGGTCAGGTCGTGTCGAACCGCGCCGGCGCTGCGCCGAAAGCGGCACTGCAGAGCTGGATCGACGAGTCGATCTGAGCCCGGCCAAAACCCGAATTAGGTGAAGCGCCCAACCGGGCGCTTCTTTTTTGTACGAATTGTACCGGGTTTTCAGGGGGCCTTGTCCATTTTGTACAATTCATTTGCGGGCTTTCACGTTGCAACGGCCGCCCGCATTCTCGTGTTATAGTCGCTTTCATCATGGCAACGCACGACAACAGACGCTGGTGGATACTTGGGGCGATGGGTGCCATCCTTGGGGTGGTGCTGCTGGATGAAACCGTCATCGGCGTCGCGTTGCCGACCATCCGGCGCGACCTTGGCCTGTCTCAATTGCATGCGCATTGGGTGGTCAATGTCTATCTGCTGATGCTTGCGGGTCTGGCCGCTGCTGCCGGGAAAATCGGGGATATCATCGGAGCGCGAGTTCTGCTGAACTCGGGGTTGCTGTTTTTCGGAGCGACGTCGATCCTTGCCGGGTTTGCCGAAAGTGGCAGCGCGTTGATCTTTGCGCGGGCTGCACAGGGCGTTGCGGCGGCAATGATCTTTCCGCTTTCGCTTGTTCTGGTCACGCATTCCTTTCCGAAAAAAGAGCGTGGTATGGCGTTGGGGCTGTATGGCACCATCGGCACCTGCTTCATGGCGCTGGGGCCGATGGTCGGGGGTCTGCTGACCGAATATCTGTCGTGGCGATGGATTTTCTGGATCAATCCTCCGATCGTGCTGGTCGTGTTTGCCATCGTCTGGGCGTTCTGGCACGACACGCCGAACGCGAAGGACACCCGCTTTGACCTGGTCGGGTTCCTGTTGTTGATTGCCGGCCTGGTGTTGTTGATCTTTGGCATCATGGAGGGGCCCGATCGCGGATGGTCACAGCCGGACACGCTGATCCCGCTTTTCCTTGGAGCGGTTTTGCTGGTTCAGTTCGTGCGTCACGAAAGGCGGGCCGAGTCCCCGCTGATTGCGGTCGAACTGTTTGCAAGCCCGAATTTTCTTGCGTCGAATCTGGTTATCTTCACCGCCCAGTTCGTGAAGATCGTGATGCTTGTTTTTGGGGCGATGTATTTCCAAACGGTCATGGGATTCTCGCCGTTCAAGGCGGGGGCCGCCTTGTTGCCCGCCGTGGTGCCGCAGATCATCGTGGCGACGGTTACGGGGAAGTTGGCGGACAAATACGGATCGCGGATGCCATCACTGGTTGGTGCGTCGGGGGCATCCATTTCCATGTCGGTTCTTGCCATCGGCCTTGCCCTGCAGGATTTCTTGCTGATCATGTCCGGGTTGTTTTTCTGGGGCATGGTCGTGACCTTTCTGTTCGTTCCACCCCGGCGGGCGGTCCTGCTTTCGGTGCCGGAACACATGCATGGGCAGGTGAGCGGTGTCACCATGACCTGTCAACTTATGGGCGGGACAATCGGGATCGCGGCATGCAGCACCGTTTATACGTCCACCGGTTCGATAACATCGGTGTTCACGGTGTCCGCCATGCTGGCGGCGGGCGTTTTCCTGTATGGATTGATCGCGCTGGATCGCGCCACACCGGCGACAGACGAACCGGAACCCGGATGAGCGTTTGAAACTGGACCGATCAAGCCGCAAGGTCTGGCCCCTTGAGGATGCCGTGCGGGCATGCATTGTGGCCCGGCAACAGAAGGCAGGAGCAGGCATGGCCAAGACACGGGTGCTGGTGGAATTCGGGATGGGTACATCGCTGAGGCGTGAGGACTATACCGAGGCGGCGAAACGCGCGCTGAAAGACGCGCTGTGGCACAACTCGGTCAACATGGCCGAACTGTTCGGCTTTGCGAAAGAGGCAATGATCATCGATGCCGAGATCGGCGTGCAGCGCCCCGATCTGGTCGATGTTGCGGTGCTGAAGGCGGTGTTTCCCTATGGCCAGCCCAGCATCACCGTGACCGAAGGCGGTCTGGATATCGACAAGCCGCATACTGACGGGCGCACCGTGATCGCAAATGCGGCGATTGTTGTCTCGTTTGACATGGAGCCTGCGGCATGACCGAAAGACGTATCATTCTGGAAATGGGAACCGGCAACGACCTGTATGGTCAGGACTATACCAAGGCCGCGCGCCGGGCGGTGCAGGACGCGCTGCATCATTCCTCGATCACGCTGTTTTCGAAGCTGGGCGTGGATCATGCCGAGATGCGGGTTCAGGTGACCATCGGTGTGCAGGAACCCGACAAGGTGGATTGCGACCTGGTTGCGTCCGACCTGCCACGGGGCCGGGCCGAGGTGCGGGCGGTCAAGGGTGGTCTGAATGTCAGGGATGCCGGGGCCGGAACATGCCACGTGGTTGCCACCGCCGCGGTCGAGGCGTTTCTGCCGGACATGGCGGGGAAGTATCGGCTGAGCTGATCGGGGCCGTGTGGTCGCGGTGCAGCAAATACGATCAGGTTGAGCTAAAATGGGAAAGATTCCCGCTTTTGATCGGCTGGTATCGGGTGACATTTTTGGGGAGGGCCAGTGCATGACAGATCGAGTTTCAAGCCACTACGACGGCGGCGGCGGTCTGGCCGGGAAGATCGCCCAAGGTTTGCGGCGGAACGGATTGGAGCCGCATGAATTGAGGCCGTCGGACCTTGAATCCGTCGATGAGTTTCATTTTCGCGGCCGGGCGGCAACTCTGGAGCTGATTGACCGCATGACTCTGACCGAAGAATCGAAGGTTCTGGATATCGGCTCGGGGCTTGGGGGGGTGTCACGCACGATTGCCGAGGTTGTCGGTTGTCCGGTGATCGGTATCGACCTGACTCCGGAATTTTGCGAGGCGGCAACCGAGCTGTCGCGCTGGGTTGGGCTGTCGGGCAATACCACGTTTCAGCAGGGCGATGCGCTGAACCTTGCGTTTGATGATCACGCGTTTGATGCCGTCGTGACCGTGCATGTCGCGATGAACATTGAAAACAAGATGCGGATGTACAAGGAGGCCCACCGGGTTCTGTCGGCGGGAGGGACATTCGCGGTTTATGACATTCTGCAGGGAGATGGCGGGGACATGCTGTATCCGGCGCCCTGGGCGCGGGACCCCTCGATCAGCCATCTGGCAACCCCGGACGAGATGGAAGCCCTGCTTGCCGGTGCCGGGTTTGAAATCGTGCAGGCGATCGATTCAACCAAAGAAAGCCTTGAGTGGCTGGAGGCCAGAACCGCGCAATCCGACATGGCAAAGCCGCTGCCTGTGACGACGGAGCTGTTGTTCGGGGCGGAGTTTCGGGACATGACGCGCAACCAGCTGCGCGGGCTGAAGGAGCGGCGGATGCTGACCGTCAGCTATATCTGCAAGGCGTGATCCGCGCCGGGCGATTGCAGGTTTGGATCTGGCGGATTGGCAAAAGAAAAAGCCGCCCGGTTGCGAGCGGCCATTCTAGCTGTATCCAATCATGATGCAGATCAGATCTTGGCGATGTCTGCACGGGTCAGACCGATGTCATCCAGCTGGGCGTCGGACAGTTTCGTCAGTTCCCGGCGGGTCTTACGGGTTTCGTTCCATTCGACGATGGTGTTTTTAACGTCGATCAGTGCGTCCACTACGTGGAGAACGGTGACTGCTCCGAGCGGCGCATGGATGTTTGCGGTGGTTGCCATTTGCGCGATCCTTCTAAGTGAAACAGCCGATCCTTCATCGGTTGTGATCCCCATCTAGGATCATGGATCGAGATTCACAAATGCCCGCTCGTCAGCCCCGAATTGCATTTTGTGCATATCTTTGACGCGCGTGCCATGACGGTTGCGCCCGATCGCCGACCGGCCCATATACTGCGGGCAAGAGATACGGAGGCATTCATGGCAGACAGCGACTTTCCCGGCTGGCACGGAACCACGATCATCGGCGTCAAGAAGGGCGGCGAAATCGTCGTTGCGGGGGACGGTCAGGTCAGCCTTGGGCAGACCGTGATCAAGGGCACCGCGCGCAAGGTGCGGCGGCTGAGCCCGGGCGGATTCGAGATTGTCGCTGGCTTTGCCGGGTCGACGGCGGATGCGTTCACGTTGCTGGAACGACTGGAGGCCAAGCTGGAGGCGACGCCGGGCCAGCTGGCGCGCGCCTCGGTCGAGCTGGCCAAGGACTGGCGCACCGACAAGTACCTGCAAAAGCTTGAGGCGATGCTGATCGTCACTGATGGCAAGGATCTGTTCGTGATCACCGGGGCCGGGGATGTTCTGGAGCCCGAGCATGACGTGGCCGCGATCGGGTCGGGCGGCAATTTCGCGCTGGCGGCTGCACGCGCGATGATGGACAGCGACAAGACAGCCGAGCAGGTCGCGCGCGAAGCGATGGCGATCGCCGCCGATATCTGCGTTTACACCAACGGCAATCTGACGGTCGAGACGATCTCGAAATAGGTGCTCAGGCCAGCAGCGCCTTGACGTCCTTGGTTTTCCATTGGCGGTACATGCCGATAAGGCCCAGCCCGGCGGCGACGATCACGATGTAGTAGGGCAGGCGGATATCGATGCTCATCAAACCGCCGCCGATCAGGGACATGACGCCACCGGCCAGACAGAAAACGGCGGTTCCGACGCCCATCACCCAGCCCTGATCGGACTCGCTGACGCTGGAGGACAAAAGCCCCAGGAAGGTCGGATACGACACGCCAAACAGGAAATAGAATCCAAAGACCGGAACATAGACCAGAATGGCGGACGGGATAAAGGCAAAGGCCAGCCCGCAGATCATCATGACCACCAGCGAGGTTCTGACGATGGCGTGCTTGCTGAACCTTTCCTGTGCCGGTTTCACCAGGAAGGTCGAGGAGAAGGCCAGCGCAAAGCCGATGACGACCATCGCCATGCTGCCGCCAAGCACGCCGTATCCGAAGGCGCTGGTCAGGAAATTGTCGACGAAGACGTAAAAGGTCACGTTCGCGATCATGAACAGCGAATAGACCGGCATGAGCTTCAGCAATAACGGGTGTTTTCCGATCGCCAGCAGGCTGTCGGTGATGTCGCGCGGGCGAAACACGAAGGGCGCGCGTTCGGCGCGGGTGTCCTTGAAGAAGGCAAGAACCAGAAAAATGGCGATCAGCACCAGAACGAAAGCGCCGTAAAACGGTGTCTTGAAAGTTGCAGCGCCGCCCAGAAGCGCCTTGTCGGACAGGATCGCACCGATGATCGGACCACCGACGAGGCCAAAGCTGACACCGGTCACGATATAGCCCATGTTGCGGTCACGGTCGGCGGCATCGGTGCTGCCGTCGATCATCGCGGCCTGCGCGATGGGCTGGTTTCCGGCGGTGAAGCCGGTGACACTGCGGCCGATGATCAGCAACAGCAGGCTGTTGAGATAAAGCGACAGGATGGTCAGGGCATAACCCAGCAATGCGCCGCCAAGACAGATGAGCAGCGCATTCTTGCGCCCGATGGAATCGGACACCTTGGAGACGTAGACAACACCAAGAAACCACGCGAGAAAGAAGCACCCGATGACGAGGCCGTAATAGAAATGGCGGCTGCCGGTGGGGGTGTCATGAGGCAGGAAGCTTGATGTCGGTTCCATGATCATCGAGTTGATGATCGGGAAGACAAGGCCCTGACCGATGAGATCGACAAACACAACAAACAACAAGGTAATCTTGGCAATGGTTGACATGCTGCCCCTCCGGTCTGAAGCCCTGATGGGCAGTGTAGCAGCACCGGTTGGTTTCACCTAGCGGTCAGGCCTGGCCGTTGCATGTGGCGGTGAATGGCCCGCAAAGATGCCGCCCGGCAAAGGGTCAACCATCCAGTTCGGAAAGCAGGCGCCTAAGCGCTGCCAAAGCTTGTTGTCGGGAATCCAGGCCCATCCGGCTGCGATCAACGGTAAAGTCGTAACCCTTGCCTTCGTGATGGAGGACATTCGAATTCGGTTCGTCAAGTTCGTGGAGCCCCCGCACTGCGTATATGCGTATGGGATGGCGAAAGCCCTTGACCGTGATCGGCTCGCGCTCTTCGACAGGCAGCCAATCTTTCACAAGGGAATAGGTTTCCGCGGCCAGCAGTATCCCGCCCGGATCGGCCTCGGCTTCCAGCCTTGCGGCCAGATTCACCTCGTATCCGATGATCGTGTGGTCCATTCGGTCGTCAGAGCCGAAATTGCCCACGGTGCAATATCCGGTATTGATGCCCATGCGGGCCTGAAATGGCCGGTCGATCAGGCCCCGTCGATGCCAGCCGGCCTGCAATTCAGCCAATCGGCGCTGCATGGCAATGGCCATTCTGACACAGGCCGATGCGTCCTCTTTGGCCCCGCGGCTTTCCGGATCGCCAAAATAGAACATCATTGCGTCGCCGATAAACTTGTCAAAATAGGCCCCGTGATCCTGCGCAACCAAGGACATCTCGGACAGGTATTCATTCAACAGGGCGGTCAGCTCTTCGGCTTCCAGCTGGTCGGTGATTTCGGAAAAATCGGCAATGTCGGAAAAGAAGATTGTCAGTTTCTTGCGGCGGGATTCGAGCACGACCTGTTGCCCTCCGTCCAGTATCGACTGGTAGAGCTGCGGCGGCATGTATTTGGAAAGCTGGCTCGACAGGTGTTGCAGCGCGGCGTTGGCCTGCTGCATCCGGTTCACCAGATGGGTGTTTTCGACGGCGATATTTGCCTGTGCGACAAAGGTTTGCAGTATGTCGAACTGCTGGGTCGTGAGCCCGCCTGTCGTCAGCCGAAGAACGGCCAGAGCACCGACTGTCGTGTCGCCCTGGGCAATCGGCATCATCGTGACGGCGCGATAGCCGGAGGCCAGAAAGTTGCCCGCACCCATCGGAAACATGTCCTGCGCATCGGCGACGTCGGCAATGTCGATGGCCTTGCCGTTCAGGATCACGTGGCCGTGGATTGTTTCGGGATGAAGCGGCGCCGGAAAGCGGCCGCGCCATGCCTCGACCCCCGCCTGATCGGGGCCGGCGATTGCAGCCGCTTTGACTTCGTTGCCGTCGCGAAGTGCGATGCTGATGGTGGCATCGGGAAAAAGTTTCAGACCGGCGCGGACTATGGCGTTGAAAACGGGCTGCGTATCGGTCGGCGAGCGGCTGATCACGTCAAGGATTTCCGACGTGGCGGCCTGACGATCAAGAGCGTCCTTCAGCTTTTTGTTCAGCGTGTCGTCTGCGAGGTCTGGCTTGATCAGGTTCTGCCTGTCGCCTTTGGAGTTGTCTGATGTCTCATGCCGCGGCATCGCGCCCCCCAGAATGAACACGGATCGAGTTTCAACCAGTGTATACGAGCATCGGGGGATTTCCCAATTTTCGGGAATGCGCGGCGACATCGCGGGCCGCATCAACCGGTATTCGTTGCCCGCCAAACGTTGAAGCAGCCAGGTATTCTGGTGCTGTCGGGCCGAATATTGTCCATTTCAGAACCGAAACCGGGCTTGGGCAAACTGACCGTTCCTGATTGACACCCATCATTCACGGAACAAGGCCGCGAGACGGGCAGAGCGCCGGGCCAGGACACTGTCGCACGCGGTGACGAGGACCAGCCTGCGCTGAAGCGTTGCTGGTGCCTTGAGCGTTTTCACTTCGGGGATGCGGTAGCGTTCCACGTCCGGAACGGGAAGCAGGGTAAAGCCAAGCCCGGCCGAAACACATTCCATGATGGCTTCGAGGTTATCCAGAACGATTGTCCTTGCATCGGTGGGACGCTTTTGTTCCAGCATGGCTTTGGCAATCAGCTTTCCGATCCCGGTATCGGGCATGAAGTGGAAGAAAGCGCTGTCGGACAAGAGACCGGGAAGCCCGTCTGCAAGCAGTGAGCCGTGGGCGGCAAAGACAAAGGGCTCTTGCCGCAGGACGTGTGATGACAACTGGTCGGGAAGCCCGTCGGCATCGGTTATGACGGCGGCATCCAACTGGCCCGAGACAACCTTGCCCTGCAATGTGGCAGACAACCCGGTTTCGAAATCGAACGCGGCGCGCGGTACGTCCCGATTGGCCATCCGCAGAAACCCCGGCAGCAATCGGACGGCTGCCGTGGTGACAAACCCGAGCCGGAACCGACCAACCAGATCGTCGCTGGGACGGCAGATTTCGATCAGCTTCTCTTCGTGCCGCAGGAGGGGCGTTGCTTCTTCGACGATGGCGCGGCCGATCGGGGTCAGGCGCGGCGGTCTTACCGAACGGTCGAACAGATCCACGCCCAGCGCCTCTTCCAGAGCTTTCATCTGCATGGAAAGGGCGGACAGCGTCATGCCGAGTTGTTCCGCTGCTTCGCTGAAGGAGCGAACCTGCGAGATCCTGGTTAGGCTTCTGAGGGATCGTGTGTGCATTATTTCAATATTCTTGTATTACTAGTCCACTTTTATACGATAGGAATGAAATAAAAGGTCTGTTAGATTGAGGCAATCACATTTCCGTGAACTTGATGCTCGTAGGAGCCGTTTCGATGACCCACCCGCTTGTTGCAACCGCCAGAGAACTGGCTTCGGAATTTGAACGCCGCGCGTCCCATTGGGACAGGACGCGCAGCTATTGCTGGAGCAACGTCTCGGCCCTGTCGGATGCCGGAATCATGGGCATGACGATCCCGACGGAACTGGGCGGCCAGGGCGCGAGTTTCCTTGACGTGGTCGAGGTGGTCGAGGAAATCGCGAAGGCCTGCACGCTGACGGCGCGCGTGGTGGTCGAGGCCAACATGGGCGGCATAAGCGCCGTCATGGCCTATGGTTCCGAAGAGCAGAAAGCGTTCTGCGCCCGGCATGTTCTGGCGGGCGACAAGCCGGCGATCTGCATCACGGAACCCGAAGCCGGCAGTGCGGCAACCGAGATGCGGACAACCGCGCAAAAACGTGGAGACACCTATGTTCTGAACGGGCGAAAGCACTGGATCACGGGCGGCGGCGTGTCGAAGCTTCACCTGATCTTTGCGCGCGTTCTGGATGAAGGCGGCGAGTATCTGGGTATTGGCGGGTTCATCGTGTTTGCCGATCCGATCAAAGCGGACCTGCCGAGGGGATTCCAGATCGTCGGTCGCGAACACACGCTTGGACTTTGCGGGATGCCCGAGGCAGAGTTGCGGTTTGACGATCTTGAGGTGCACGAAAAGTGGCTGTTGAAACCGCCCTCTGGTCTAAGGCGCGGGTTTTCGGATCTCATGAATGCCTATAATTCGCAAAGGGTCGGCGCCGGGACCATCGCGATGGGCGTTGCTGCTGGCGCCTTGGGTCGCGCAAAGCAATACCTTTTGCAGCGGGAGCAGTTCGGCCGCCCATTGGCCGAGTTCCAGGGGTTGCAATGGATGGTGGCCGACATGGATACGCAGATCCATGCCGCACGTCTTTTGCTGCATGACGCCGCGCGTTCCTGCGGCCCGGACGGGAACGGGTTTCCCGATATGGCAAAAGCGGCGCGGGCAAAACTTTTTGCCACGGAAATGGCAATCAAGGTGGTCAACGACGCGCTTCAGATGTTTGGCGCGCGGGGGTACAGCGACAGGGAGCCGTTGGAACGGATGTACCGGGATGTTCGCATGTTCACGATCGGTGGCGGAACCGCACAAATCCTGCGCAACCAGATCGCCAGCTCGGCCTTGGGCATCAAGTGCCCGCAAACCCGCGACGGATATCAAAGCGCAGGCATCACAGCTCAGGGTTTTGCCGCAGAATAGGTCGGCGGATTTTGACGCGTGGTTCACCCGGTATTCGTTGCCTGAAAGAAGTTAAGGCGGGCCGGTATGTTGACGCTGTCTGGGCCCTCGAAGGCGCGAAAATTCTCAAGCACCTGTGCCTGAATGACCTGAATGTCCTTTGGGCCGCCGTTGTATTTCTTCAGTATCCGGGCAGCGGGACCAATGTTGGAGGCCAGCGCGGCCACCTGCGCCACCGATCCCGGATAAGCCAATGTGATCTCGGCAACCTCGCCCGTTGCGTCCTCGAAACCCGCGCGTTTCAGGATGTCGAGCACGTGACCGATGTCCTGAAATCCAAGCGGCCCCGGTGCGTTCGGAACGGATGGATCGGGCGGGCCAAGCTGGCTGATCGCGGCCTGGCACGGGGCCTGAAACCAGGGGTTGTCTTTCATCGGTGCCCAGGCCGCGACCACCATCCGGCCACCTTTGCGCAGATGGGCGCGGATATTGGCGAAGGCCGATACCGGGTCGGAAAAGAACATGACCCCGAACCGGGACGTCACGATATCGAATGGCGCGCCGGGGATCGTATCGGATTGCGCATCCAGCAGGCTGTATTGCGATTTTACAGCTGTTCCACCCGCCTTGGATTTTGCGTGGGCCAGCAGCGGTTCGGAGATGTCCAGCGCCGTGATGGCGCCGCCGGGGGCGAGATGTCGCGAAAATGCTCTGGCGGTTGCGCCGGTTCCACAACCGATGTCGAGCGCACGTTCACCCGGTTTCGGACGCAGGCGGTGGATGAGTTCCCGGTTCACGTTGTCAAACACGGCGTCCAGTTCTTCTTCGAACCTTATCCATTTCAGGCCCGAAGCCGAGCTCCAGTAAACTGCCTGTTCCTTGTTGTCAGCCATCACGCACCTCAAACCCTGCACCTGAGCCAACATAACACAGGTTCGTTTTGCGTGAGCCGCCAATGAAAAGGGGCCGGGCCAAGGCCCGACCCCCCCAGGGCGTCATGATGTGAGTGGCGGCGCCCTTAGTGGATCGCGGCAACGCCCAGAGGAACACCGGCGACTTCGCACCAGATGTAGACCTCGTTGAACTTGGAGACATCCAAGGTCGGCGGCACGGCATAGCGCTGTTTGCCCGTGAGCTTGAGCAGCGCGCCCAGCTTGGTGTCGGGGTCGTAGTGACCGTCCTTGCCGAAGGCCACGCGCGGATCGGGGCCGCCATCAAGCGAGAAATCGCGACCCAGTTCGACGATATAGCGGTCGTCCTGCTTGATCAGTTTCACCGAACCGGATGTTTCGTGGTTGGAGCGGCCTTCGAACTTGCCCTTTGCTTCGGCGGCCAGGGCGGAGGTCGGGGCGGCAACGGTCAGTGCCACGCCGGATGCGGCGGCGGCCATAAGCAGTGAGCGGCGATTCATCATTGGATATTGTCTCCCTTGGTTTCTAGCAGGCTGATATTGCCTTGAGCGCAAATTGGATATTTCGTCGGCGGATGTAAGGGGCGGTCACCATTCGGTGAAAACCGGTGTTTTTCCGTGATCTGTTCGTGATCGGCTTGCGTTTCCGCGCCTCATGCTTAGGTTCCGGGGCGCAACAACCGGATTGAGAGCAGATGACCGACCTGACCCCGCGCGAGATTGTTTCGGAGCTTGACCGTTTCATCATCGGACAGAAGGACGCCAAGCGCGCCGTGGCGGTGGCGCTGCGCAGCCGCTGGCGGCGCAAGCAGTTGCCCGATGACCTGCGGGAAGAAGTGTATCCAAAGAACATCCTGATGATCGGACCCACCGGTGTTGGCAAGACCGAGATCAGCCGCCGACTGGCCAAGCTGGCGCGCGCGCCCTTCATCAAGGTCGAGGCGACCAAGTTCACCGAAGTGGGATATGTCGGCCGCGACGTGGAACAGATCGTGCGCGATCTGGCCGATGCCGCCATCCTGCAGACCCGCGAGCACATGCGCGAGGACGTCAAGGCCAGCGCCCACAAGGCCGCCGAAGAGCGGGTGATCTCGGCGATTACGGGCGAGGATGCGCGCGAGGGCACCCGCGAGATGTTCCGCAAGAAGCTGAAGGCCGGAGAGCTGGACGACACGGTGATCGAGCTTGAAGTCGCGGATCATTCAAACCCGATGCCGATGTTCGACATTCCCGGCCAGCCGGGCAGCCAGATGGGCATGATGAACCTGGGCGACATTTTCGGCAAAGCCTTTGGCGGCCGCACCACCAAGCGGCGCATGACCGTGGCCGAAAGTTACGAGGTGCTGATCGGGGAAGAGGCCGACAAGCTGCTGGATGACGAGGCGGTGACCCGCGCCGCGCTGGAGGCGGTCGAGCAGAACGGGATCGTGTTTCTGGATGAGATCGACAAGGTCTGCGCCCGCACGGATGTGCGCGGCGGCGATGTCAGCCGCGAGGGCGTGCAGCGCGATCTGCTGCCGTTGATCGAGGGTACCACGGTGTCGACCAAGCACGGCCCGGTCAAGACCGACCATATCCTGTTCATCGCCAGCGGTGCGTTTCACATCGCCAAGCCGTCGGACCTGTTGCCGGAACTGCAGGGCCGCCTGCCGATCCGGGTGGAGTTGCGGGCGCTGACCGAGGAGGATTTCGTGCGAATCCTGACCGAAACCGACAATGCACTGACCCGCCAGTACACCGCGCTGATGGGCACCGAGGAGGTCGATGTGTCTTTCACAGAGGATGGTATCGCGGCACTTGCCCGGATTGCGGCGGAGGTCAACCAGAGCGTCGAGAACATCGGCGCGCGGCGGCTTTACACGGTGATGGAGCGGGTGTTCGAGGAGCTGTC
The DNA here is from genome assembly GCF_056536925.1 of Ruegeria sp. CI1. Taxonomy (NCBI): domain Bacteria; kingdom Pseudomonadati; phylum Pseudomonadota; class Alphaproteobacteria; order Rhodobacterales; family Roseobacteraceae; genus Ruegeria; species Ruegeria sp. CI1. Next base: position 27,340 of record NZ_JBQFQP010000009.1, read on the forward strand.
CTTTGCTGCGCCGGATCAGGCGGGAACGCAGGTCACCGTGGATGCGGAATTTGTTCAGAAGAATCTTGGCGAGTTGACCAAGTCGACCGATCTGAGCCGTTACGTCCTTTGATGCCGCAATGGGGGGCGCTGCCCCTCTTGCCCTGCGGGCAATTCACCCCGGGGTATTGAAGACCAGAAAGAAGCGCGACCCGGGGCGGGGGATGGACGTCGGTCATTTTTCGGCTAGCGTGGCGCGCAAGATTCGGGAAAGTGAGTCCTGTGCGGCGGCTGGCGATTTATCTGATAGTTCTGACCCTGTCGGCCTGTTCGGACCGAACCGTTTCGGTCATTGCGCCGGATGCGGTGGAGATCGGGGCGCCGCGCACCGTTTTCGCGACCTCGACACGGGCGCGGGAAAGAAACGGAACCTATGGGTTTCGCAGGGCCGAGCGGTTGCAATATCTGGAAATGACGGTGACGGTGCCCCCGTCACACAAGCCGGGGCAATTGGTTTATTCCTATGACGAGCCTGACGCGAGCACGCAATTCGTGCTGGCTGGCCTTGAAGAACTGGGCTCGCCCGCCGAGTTGGGCAGGCGCATCCTTGAAAAGCGGAATGGACCCGGCAGGGATGTGACCATTTTCGTGCACGGCTATAACGCCACCCAGACCGAAACGGCGTTTCGGGCGGCGCAGCTGGCGGAAGATATCGGGATGCCCGGATCGCTGCTGATCTATTCCTGGCCCAGCCGGGCAAGCGCGTTCGGATACGCCTATGACATCGACAGCATGCTGTTTGCGCGCGACGGTCTGGAAGAGACCATTCGCCAGCTCGACGCGCAAGGCGTCGGCAAGATCGGTATCGTCGCGCATTCGATGGGATCGGCATTGACGATGGAGATGATGCGACAGGCGGAGCTGAAGGAGCCGGGATGGGCGGCGCGCACGCTTGACGGTGTTGTCCTGATCTCTCCGGATCTGGATGTGGATGTGTTCAAATCGCAGATGGACCGGATACCCAACCCACCCAAACCGTTTGTGGTGATGGTGTCCAAGAAGGACAAGGCGCTGAACATCTCGGCGCGTCTGCGCGGCACCAACGACAGCAAGCGATTGGGCAATCTGGCGTCGGTCGATCAGCTGGCAGATTATCCGGTCGACATCATCGACACGACGGCCTTTAGCGACGATGCGGAGTCGTCTCATTTCGTGGCGGCGACCTCTCCGGCGCTGATATCCATCCTGAGTTCCGCGCGCCGGTTGAGCGATACGTTCGGTCCCGAGGAGGCAACGATCGGGTTCCTGACCCCGGCGGGAAAACGGCGGCGGGGGCAAGCGACAGAGACTGTCCTGGCCCCGGTGGATGACGGCGGATGAAACTTTCGTCGCTGTCAGGCTATCTTGCCGAGAATGCGCGGTGGCTGGCAGCCGGGGTTTTGCTGACCTTTCTGTCGAGTTTCGGGCAGACCTTTTTCATTTCGATCTTTGCCGGCGAGATCCGGGCCGAATTCGGCTTGAGCCACGGGCAATGGGGCGGGATCTATTCGCTGGGGACCATGGTGTCGGCGGCGGTCATGGTCTGGGCGGGGTCGCTGACGGATGTCTTTCGGGTGCGCGTATTGGGACCGGCGGTTCTGGCCGGGCTGGCCATGGCGGCGGTGGCAATGGCGCTGAATCCGGTGGCTGCGCTGTTGCCGGTGGTGATCTTTCTGCTGCGCCTTTTCGGGCAGGGGATGAGCAGCCATATCGCCATGGTCGCCATGGCGCGCTGGTTCACCACGACGCGAGGCCGGGCGATGGCCATTGCCACCACCGGGTTCGCGGTTGGCGAGGCGCTGTTGCCGCTGCTTTTTGTGGCGCTTATGGCGGTGATCGACTGGCGGTTCCTGTGGCTGGGCGCCGCGCTGGTTGCGCTGATGGGGGCGCCGATCCTGATCCGGCTGCTGGCGCAGGAGCGCACGCCGCAGAGCATGTCGGACAGCTATTCCGCCGCCGGGATGGAGGATCGTCACTGGACCCGGCGCGAGGCGCTGACGCATCCGCTGTTCTGGTTCATGGTTCCGGCGCTTTTGGGGCCGGGAGCGTTTGTTACGGCGTTCTTTTTCCACCAGGTGTACCTGGCCGAGATCAAGGGGTGGCTGCATATCGAGCTGGTGGCGCTGTTTCCCTTTTACACCGGGCTGTCACTGTTTTCGATGTTCGGGGCGGGTTGGGCGCTGGACAAATGGGGCACGGCGCGAATGATGCCCTTTTATCAGCTGCCAATGGCGCTGGCCTTTCTGATCCTTGCATCTGCCCAGAGCATTGGCGGGGCGTTGGTGGGCTTGTTCTTTCTGGCGCTGACGACGGGCGCGAATACCACGCTGCCGGGCGCGTTCTGGGCCGAGTTTTACGGCACCCGCCACATTGGTTCGATCAAGGCGGTGGCGGCGGCGGTGATGGTGCTGGGGTCGGCCATCGGACCGGGCGTGACCGGGGCGCTGATCGACCTTGGCATCGGGCTTGAGACGCAGTTTGTCGGGATCGCCGCCTATTTCGTCTTTGTCTGCGTCATCACCTGGGTCGGCATTCACCGCGCGGTGCGTTCGTTTTAGCGGCTACGGCGCAAATACACGTAGTAGGCGCCATCACCACCGTGGCTGATATGGGCCGGTGTTACCTGCATGACGGCCTGCGCCAGCGGCGGCAGTCGCAGCCATTGCGGCACCTGGTTGCGCAACACGCCGCGCGGCGTGGGAATGGGGCCGGGCTCATCCCGGTCCTTGCCTTTGCCGGTAATCACCAGCACCAGCCGCTTGCCCGACGCCTGAGCGCCGAGAATGAACCGGACCAGTGCCGGATGGGCGGCGTCGACGCGCATGCCATGCAGATCAAGGCGGCCCTCGGGCTTGAGCTTGCCACGCTTCATTCGGGCGAATGCCTTACGGTCCATCTGCAGCGGCGCGGCAGCCAGATCCTCGGTGATCGTAGGTTTCAGCGCGTGCCGCTGTGGTTTTGGCGTGGCGAACTGGCCCAGGTCGAAGGGTTCGACCCGCGCCGGGAGCGGTTTTGCGGGTTTCGGTTTGGGCAGGGTCCGGGGGTGGACCGAGTGCGGTATTTCGGGGTGCAGACGCTCTGTCTTTTTTGCGACCCTGCGCCAGAGCTCAATCTCTTCTGCCGTCAGTTTGCGCCGGGTCATCAGAAATCGTCCGGTAGCAGGGCATAGGCGCGCTGGATTGGCAGCAGAACCACCATCCGGCCCGGATCCTTGAGAGTACCGGCAGCCTTGCCAGCCTCGTCACCGGTGCCAAAGAAGATGTCCGCCCGCTGCGCGCCCTTGATGGCCGAGCCGGTATCCTGCGCAATCATGAGGCGGCGGATCGGGTCCTTGCCGTCCTTTTCCAGCCAGACGGGCGAACCCAGCGGTGTAAAGGCGGGATCGGCGGCAATGGTGCGCATCGCGGTGACCGACCGGTTCATCGCGCCGAGCGGGCCAAGGTGCGGCGCGACACGGTTCAGCTTGCGGAAAAACACATAAGACGGGTTGTGATACAGTAACTCGATGCCTTCAGCCGGGTTCTTTCTGACCCAGCTCTTGATCATCTGCGCGCTGACCTGATGAGCAGCAAAGATGCCGCGCTTTACCAGTTCCATTCCGATGGAGCGGTACGGGTGCCCGTTTGCGCCGCCATAGCCAATCCGCAGCGAGTTGCCATCGGGCAGGCGGATGCGGCCGGACCCCTGAATTTGCAGAAAGAACAGCTCGACCGGGTCATCGACCCATGCGATTTCCAGCCCGCGCCCTTCGAGGGCGCCGCTGGTCAAAAGCTCTCGGCGGCTGAGCCACGGAGAGGTTTCGCGCGCCTCGGGGGGCATCCGGTAGATCGGATAGCGGAACCTGTCGGTTCGGTGCAGCGAGCCGTCGAGTTCGGGTTCGAAATAGCCGGTGAACAGCGCGTCCTTACCGTCCCGGATCAGGATCGGGCGAAAGAACAATTCGAAGAAGGACCGCGCCGCATCGCCCTGATGCATCTGTGCAATCGAACACAGGGCCTGCCAGTCTGGATCGCCCAGATCCTCGCAAGTGTTGAGAAACACGGACAGGGCGGCGGCGTGATCGTCCTGCGCCCAGCCGTCAAGATCGTCGAAGGACAGGACGTCATATGTCGGCTCGGCCCCGGCACCGCTGGCCGCGGTCATGAGGGCACCCGCCAGAACAAATGACCGGAGGCCGGCAATCATGCGTCCGTGGCGACCAGCATCCAGTTCGGGTCGTCGCTGCCCATCACGCGGGCAAAGGTCCAGCTGTCCTTTTGCCGCTTGACGGTATTCGGGCTGCCTTCGACGATGTCACCGCCCTTGTCGCGCACGACCGAGGTCAGTTCGCCGACAAAGCGCATGGTGATTTCGGCGCGGTTGCTGTCCTTGTCGAATTTCGCATCCGACAGCGTGGTTTCGCGGACACCCACGAATTCGGCCTCGATCGTCAGGCCCTTGTCTTCGCGGTCGGCCACCACCGAGACGAAGGTGTCGAACACCTCTTCCGACAGGAAGGGCTGAATCTCGTCGAGATTGCCGCGCTCGAACCCCATGACGATCAGTTCGTAAGCGCCGCGCGCGCCCTGAACGAATTCGCTGACCGAAAACGAAGGTTCGACCCGTTTCATCGCTGCCAGTTGTTCCGCCTCTGGGCTGTCTTCGGGGACATGGTCGATGATGTCCTGATCAGGGCCGCCTTCGATCACTTCGAAATCACGGCGCGACTTGCCCGCAGGTTGGCGCGGCACAGGCGGTTTTTCAAAGCCTTCCCGCGTGCCCAGAACACTTCTGAGTCGCAAGATCAGGAAAACGGCGATGCCGGCCAGCACCAGAAGCTGGATCAGGGGTGAATTCATTTTGTCCTCATTTCGGAACAGAGACTTTGTGCACAGGGCCTTAAACCACTATGTAGGGGACACATGGCGGCAAGTCCACCACCCGCCATGTGGGAAAGGACGTGACAAATGTATCTGTTTTTGGTCTTTTTGCTGGTGCCAATCATCGAGATCGCCCTTTTTATCAAAGTCGGCGGTTGGATCGGGCTGTGGCCGACGCTGGCAATCGTGGTGCTGACGGCGATTATAGGTACCGCCCTTATCCGAGCACAGGGTCAGGAAATGATGGTACGCGCGCAAAACGCCTTTACGACAATGTCCGACCCAACAGAACCGATCATGCATGGGATCATGATCATCATCGCGGGCGCATTCCTGATGACGCCGGGGTTTTTTACTGATGCCATTGGTATTGCGCTGTTGATCCCGCCGGTCAGATCTTTGGTTTTCAACTATCTGCGCAAAGTCACTCAACCCTCACGAATACACCCTCAATCCCGGACGCATTTTCGTTCGAGAGGCGCGCGTTTCAATCGAGAAGACATAATTGACGGAGAGTTTACCGAGGTTCACCCACAAAACACCGCAAATGACCCAATTTCGCAGATTCGAGACAGCCGGCGGCATTGAGTCGATAACGGTTACTTGATAAGCAGCGGTGATCAAAAAAACCGGAGTACTTCAATGACCGAGAACAGTGCCGAGGGCGGCCAGCCCGAAGGCGTACAAGCCCCGCAAACCCCTCAGGTCCAGATGCGCGTTCTGGGACAGTTCATTCGCGACATGTCCTTTGAAAACGTGATGGCACAAAAGGGCGTGTCAGGCGAAGTGCAGCCCGAGATCCAGGTGCAGGTCAATCTGGATGCCAAGAAACGGCAGGCCGACCATCAGTACGAAGTGTCGATCAAGCTGAAGTTGACCTCGAAGGTCAAGGCGATGGACGAGGTTCTGTTCCTGTTCGAGATCGACTATTGTGGTCTGTTCCATGTCGAAGGCGTGCCGGAGGATCAGATGCATCCGTTCCTGCTGATTGAATGCCCGCGCATGCTGTTCCCGTTCCTGCGCCGGATTGTCAGCGACGTGACCCGCGACGGTGGTTATCCGCCGGTGAACCTCGACAATATCGACTTTGTGCAGCTTTATCGCAACGAGTTGCTGCGTCGCCAGGCCCAGGCGCAAAAGGCCGACGCCTGAGTTCGGATTGTGCGCCTGGCCTGCCGGTCAGGCGCGTTTCCACAGGGCGTTCTCGCCCAGTTTTTCCAGAAATGCCTCGTGGGCCTGTTGCTCGGCCTCGGTGATCCGTCCAGGCAGAGGGGTTGGACGGGCCGTCGGACGCCATGCCTCGGCATCGCCTGCGCGTGGGCCATTTGTGCCTGTGGCGGACAGGCCGAAATCGGGCTGCCGCCCGCCGATCAGTTCCAGATAAACCTCGGCCAGGATTTCCGAGTCAAGCAGCGCGCCGTGCAGGATTCGGTTCGAATTGTCAATATTGAACCGGCGGCACAGCGCATCCAGCGAGGCGGGCGAGCCGGGAAACCGTCGGCGGGCGATGGCGAGCGTATCAATGGCCTGCTCCCACGGGATGTGCGGCAGCCCTATCCAGCCCAGTTCGGCGTTGAGAAACTTCATGTCGAAGGCGGCGTTGTGGATCACCAGCTTTGCATCACCCACGAAATCGCGAAACCCTTGGCCAACCTTGGAAAAGATTGGCTTGTCGCGAAGCGTGATCTGCCCGGGTTCGGGGTTCTGCGGCGGTTCCAGAAGGTCGGGGCCGATGCCGTGAACGCCGAACGCCTCGGCAGGCATGGACCGTTCTGGATTGATATAGACGTGATAAGTCTCGCCGGTAGCGACGTGGTTCCACAACTCGATGGCACCGATTTCGACGATCCGGTCACCGCTTTCGGGATCGAACCCGGTGGTTTCGGTATCGAGTACAATTTCACGCATCTGCCAGCCCCGCCCGTATCTGCCTGACGACATCCTGCACCTGAGCGCGCGCGTGGTCCAGTGTGTCGGTGACGATGACGAAATCGGATCGCGCGCATTTTTCGTCATTGGGCATCTGTTTCATCCGTATCTGTTCGAATTGCGCCTCGGTCATGGTGCCGCGCTCCATTACCCGCTGTTTCTGCACCTCGGGCGGGACCGAGACGCAGGCCACGGCGTCCATCGCCGCGTCACCACCAGTTTCAAAAAGCAGGGGGATGTCGAAGACAACGATATCGGCCGTTGCCTGCGCGCGAAACTCTGACCGGTCGGTGGCCACGAAGGGGTGGACGATCTGTTCGATGATCTTCAGCGCGTCGGGGTTTTCGCCGATGATCCGTTTCAGGGCGGCTCGGCTGACTGCGCCGTTTTCGATGGCGTCGGGAAAGGCCCGGCGCATGGGTTCGACAGCCGCCCCGCCAGACGCATAGAGCCGGTGCACGGCTGCATCCGCATCCCACAGGGCACAGCCCTCGTCCGTGAACATCTGGGCCGTGGTGCTTTTGCCCATGCCGATGGAGCCGGTGAGGCCTAGCGCAAAACTCATGCCAGCGCCGCCGCCCGGGTGGCGGCATCGACCTGAGGCCGTTTTCCGAACCACTGTTCAAATCCGGGAACCGCCTGATGCAACAGCATGCCAAGCCCGTCGACAGTGGCGCACCCGGCCTGTTCCGCCGCTTCGAGCAAACGGGTTTTGAGCGGCGCATAGACGAGGTCGGTCACCAATGTACCGGGCCGCAGCCCATCCAGCGGCACGAGCAGGTCCGGTTGGCCGACCATGCCGAGCGACGTGGTGTTCACCACCAGCCCCGCGCCACCGATCACGTCACCGGACCTGTTCCAGTCTGTCACGCTAACGCGGTCACCGAAATCGGCTTGCAACTGTTCGGCACGGGCGCGGGTGCGGTTGGTAAGGATGAGTTGCGGTACTCCGGCCCCGAGCAAGGCCGATATGACCGCGCGGGCGGCCCCGCCAGCACCAAAGACAACCGCCGGGCCGCTTTCCGGGTTCCAATCCGGTGCACCGGCACGCAGGTTCGCCATGAAACCATAACCGTCGGTGTTGTCAGCATGAATGGTGCCATCCGCTTGAAAGACAAGCGTGTTTGCCGCGCCGATCTGGCGGGCGCGGTCGGTTACGTGATCGGCGATCCGCAACGCGGCCTCTTTATGCGGGACGGTCACGTTGGCGCCCACGAACCCGGCCTTGGGCAGGGTGCGCAACACCTGTTCCAGATCTTCCGGCGCCACGTCCATCGGGATGTAGTGACCGGGCAATCCGTAGGTTTTTAGCCAATGACAGTGCAATTTCGGCGAGCGGGAATGCGCGATGGGGTGTCCGATCACACCAGCCAGAGGTATCCGTGTCTTGGTCATCGGTCGATCAGCCCCCGCAAGGTCAGGAAATTGAGCAGCTCCAGCAGGGGCATACCCAAAACGTTAAAATAGTCGCCGTCAATGGCGGTGAAGAGGCGCACGCCTTCTTCTTCGAGTTTGTAGGCTCCGACAGCATGGCGGATGCTGTCCCAGTTCCGGGTTACGTAGCTTTCCAGATAGGCATCGGAACTGTCACGCATCCGCAACCGAACCTGACCGACATGCCGCCAGACCGGTTCGCGGTTCTGATAGATGACGGCGGCCGACAACAGCATGTGCCGCTGACCGCGCATTTCCCTGAGTTGAGCCAGCGCGTCATCGGGGCTTTCGGGCTTGGACAAGAGACGACCTTGGAAATCCAGCACCTGATCGCAGCCCAGAACCATCGCATCGGGGTTTTTGTCGCTGATCTTGCGCGTCTTCATCTCGGCCAGGGCATCGGCGATATCGCGAGGCGAAGCCTGTTCCGCCAGAAGGGCGCGTTTCATGGTATCTTCGTCAACGCGCGGCACATCCGCGATGAATGGCACGCCCGCGTTCCTGAGAAGCTGCGCGCGGATTTGAGAGCCGGAGGCAAGGACGATTGGGATAGTCATGTGGAAAACCCCGTGGGAAAAGCGATGAATTCGTTTGAATGGTTTGTATGGTTTTCCGGTTGACACGCAACCCCGGGATTTCCGGTTAAAAGATCCGGGATTCGCGCATTTTCTATCCAGCCGGGACAAGGATAACTCGGGACATCTGGACAACCGGGATATTCCGGAATTTTACGTGGTTTACCCTCAAGTGGATCACCAGAAGTTTTGCTATAAACATCTGTAATATAAACAAAATTTTTGTCTTTGTACTGAGCCTGTGGAAAACCGGAAAAGGCCCGATCCACTTGGGGAAAACCGTATGGGAAAACAAGTAATCCACGGATTTTCAACCTCCTTCAAAACCATCATCCTTTCTCTTTACATTCTTTTTTATTAGGGAGGGCCAAGCGAGCGGCGAGGACCCTGATGACCGATCTTCTTTACACGCTGTACCCCTGGGCCAAGTCCCTGCACATCATGGCAGTGATTTCCTGGATGGCAGGATTGTTCTATTTGCCACGGCTGTTCGTCTATCACGTGGAACAGGCACAGGACGTGGAAGGGGCACCCAGGATCTTCCTTGAGATGGAAGACAAGCTTTTGCGTGTTATCATGCGACCTGCGATGGTCGTGGCCTGGGTGGCTGGTCTGTTAATGGTGTTCACTCCGGGTGTTGTGGCCTGGGATTGGGCGTGGCCCTGGGCCAAGGGGGCTGCGGTGATCGCGATGACCTGGTTTCACCACTGGCTGATGGCGCGGCACAAGGATTTCGCAGAAGGGCGAAACAGGCTGACCGGGCGGCAGTACCGGATGATGAACGAGGTTCCGACTGTTCTGATGGTGGTGATCGTTCTGGCGGTGATCCTGAAATTCTGAAGCCGGTTTGACTCCGGCCCGGAAGTCACATATCTAGAGCGCAACACGCCCGTCCGGGCGGAGTGTCTTCCTGTTTGAAAATCATATCTGTGCCACGCTGATGGTGGCCAAGGGTCGTATAACCATGACAACCGAATCCCTGAACCTTGCCGATCTCAAGGCCAAGAGCCCCAAAGACCTGTTGTCGATGGCTGAAGAACTTGAGATCGAAAACGCCTCGACCATGCGTAAGGGCGAGATGATGTTCCAGATCCTGCGCGAGCGCGCCGATGAGGGCTGGGTCATCGGTGGCGATGGTGTGCTGGAAGTGCTGCAGGACGGGTTCGGCTTTCTACGCTCGCCCGAAGCGAACTATTTGCCGGGCCCGGACGACATCTATGTCTCTCCCGATATGATCCGCCAATACTCGTTGCGGACAGGTGACACGATCGAGGGAGATATCAAGGCGCCGGACGAAAACGAGCGTTATTTTGCGCTGACCAACGTCACCAAGATCAACTTTGAAGATCCCGACCGGGCAAAGCACAAGATCGCGTTTGACAACCTGACGCCGCTTTACCCCGATGAGCGACTGAAGATGGAGATCGAGGACCCGACGATCAAGGACAAGTCGGCCCGTGTGATCGATCTGGTCGCTCCGATCGGAAAAGGCCAGCGGTCGCTGATCGTGGCGCCGCCGCGGACCGGTAAGACAGTGATCCTGCAGAACATCGCGCATTCCATCGAACGCAATCACCCCGAATGCTATCTGATCGTGCTGCTGATCGACGAACGCCCCGAAGAGGTGACGGACATGCAACGTTCGGTGAAGGGCGAGGTTGTGTCCTCGACCTTTGACGAACCGGCGACGCGCCACGTGGCCGTATCGGAAATGGTGATCGAAAAAGCCAAGCGTTTGGTCGAGCATAAACGAGATGTTGTTATCCTTCTCGACTCTATCACAAGACTTGGTAGAGCTTTTAACACCGTGGTCCCATCCTCGGGTAAGGTTCTGACCGGTGGTGTTGACGCGAATGCGTTGCAACGACCCAAGCGGTTCTTTGGTGCGGCGCGGAATATCGAAGAGGGCGGTTCGCTGACCATCATCGCCACCGCGCTGATCGACACCGGCAGCCGGATGGACGAAGTGATCTTTGAAGAATTCAAGGGTACCGGCAACTCGGAAATCGTTCTGGACCGCAAGATCGCCGACAAGCGTGTGTTCCCGGCCATCGACATCCTCAAGTCGGGTACACGGAAAGAGGACCTGCTGGTCAACAAGGGCGATCTGGCCAAGACCTTTGTGTTGCGCCGTATCCTGAACCCGATGGGCACAACGGATGCGATCGAGTTCCTGTTGTCGAAGTTGAAACAGACCAAGACAAACTCGGACTTCTTCGATTCAATGAACACCTGATCCGGTCTCAGGACAGACGCGAGGCCTTCGAATGGACACGATATTCGCTTTGGCCAGCGCACAGGGTAAGGCCGGGGTGGCGGTCATCCGCCTGTCCGGGCCCTTGGCGCATGACGCGGCGCGGTTGCTGACGGGTGGCGACCTGCCGCCACGCGGAATGCGGACGCGTGTTCTGAATGCTTCGGATGGAGAGCGGCTGGACGAGGGGCTGGTGCTGACCTTTCAGGGGCCGGCCAGCTTTACTGGCGAGGACGTTGTCGAGTTCCAGATCCACGGCAGTACGGCCGCGGTGAATGCGGTGCTGCGTTGCCTTTCAGATATGGAGGGGCTGCGTCTGGCCGAGCCCGGAGAATTCACGCGCCGGGCGCTGGAGAACGGCAAACTGGACTTGTCGCAGGTCGAGGGGCTTGCCGATCTTATCGATGCCGAAACAGAGGCGCAGCGCAAACAGGCGCAGACGGTTCTGGCCGGAGAGCTTGGACAGTTGGCGGAACGCTGGCGACGCAATCTGATCCGGGCGGCGTCGTTGTTGGAAGCAGTGATCGACTTTGCCGACGAAGAGGTGCCGACCGATGTTACGCCTGAAGTGCGGGCGCTTGCATCTGGTGTGATTGCTGATCTGGAAAAAGAGGTTGCGGGCGTCAGAATCGCCGAGCGTATTCGAACCGGGTTCGAGGTGGCGATTGTTGGCCCGCCGAATGCAGGCAAATCCACACTGTTGAACGCACTGGCGGGGCGGGAGGCGGCGATCACCTCGGAATATGCGGGTACGACACGGGATGTGATCGAAGTTCGTATGGACTTGTCGGGTTTACCGGTGACGCTGTTGGACACAGCCGGATTGCGCGAAACAACCGATCACGTGGAAGGTTTGGGAATTGCTCTTGCCCGCCAACGGGCGGATTCGGCGGACTTACGGGTTTTCCTGACCGAGACGGTTGATGGGCTGGGTATTCCGTTTCAGGCCGGTGATATTCACGTCTTGCCCAAGGCGGATGTTCGTGGGGACGAAACAAAGGGCGTTTCGGGGAAAACCGGACAGGGTATCGACCGGCTGATATCCCAGATTTCGTATGTATTAGTAGATCGAACTACCAGTGCTGGTATAGCCACGCGGGAACGGCATCGGGTTGCAATGAAGAAGGCAGCGATAGCGCTGACTGAGGCGTTGGCTATACTGGACTCTGGCCCCGACCTTTATGATATAGCGGCTGAGGAACTGCGTACGGCAATCCGGGCCTTGGAATCACTTGTTGGTAGAATAGATGTCGAGAACTTGCTGGACGAGATTTTTGCAAGTTTCTGCCTTGGAAAGTAGGGAGTGTTTCACGTGAAACATTCACAGTTTGATGTCGCCGTCATCGGCGCTGGTCATGCCGGGACCGAAGCTGCCCATGCCGCGGCGCGGATGGGTGTGCGTACGGCTTTGATCACCTTGTCCGAGACGGATATCGGGGTGATGTCCTGTAACCCGGCGATTGGTGGGTTGGGTAAGGGCCATCTGGTTCGCGAGATCGATGCACTCGACGGTGTTATGGGGCGTGTTGCCGATCAGGCGGGCATTCAATTCCGGCTGCTCAACCGCCGCAAAGGTCCGGCAGTTCAAGGACCGCGCGCTCAGGCGGACCGCGCGTTGTACAGGGCCGCTATGCAGCGTGAGACATCAAGGCAGGAAAACCTTTCGGTCATCACCGGCGAAGCCGTTGATTTTCTGATGGAGCAAGGGCGGGTTAAAGGTGTCATTCTGGCAGATGGATCGGAAATACCTGCGAAATGCGTAATCCTCACGTCTGGCACGTTCCTGCGAGGCATCATTCATATTGGCGATGTTTCGCGCCCTGGTGGCAGGATGGGGGACCGCCCTTCGGTCAAGCTGGCAGAGCGACTGGATTGTTTTGAGCTGCCGTTGGCGCGTTTGAAAACCGGGACACCGCCGCGCCTGGATGGCCGGACGATTGACTGGTCCATCCTTGAGCGCCAGGACGGAGATGATGAACCGACGCTGTTTTCGTTCCTGTCGAAATCGGTAACGGCGCCACAAATCGCCTGTGGGATCACACACACCAACGCGCGGACCCATGAGATCATAGAAAAAAACCTGTCTCGCTCGGCCATGTATGGTGGGCATATCGAGGGTGTCGGCCCAAGATACTGCCCGTCGATCGAGGACAAGATCGTGCGGTTTGCGGACAAGGACTCGCACCAGGTCTTCCTTGAACCCGAAGGGGTAAATGATCACACCATTTACCCGAATGGCATTTCGACATCGTTGCCCGAAGAAGTTCAGGTGGCTTATGTGCGGTCGATAAAAGGCCTTGAGAATGCGGAGATCCTGCAGCCAGGTTATGCCATCGAGTATGATTATGTCGATCCACGGGTTTTGAGCCCGCGTCTTTCCCTTTCACATGTGCAGGGGTTGTACCTTGCCGGGCAGATCAATGGCACCACCGGATACGAAGAGGCCGCTGCACAGGGTTTGGTCGCTGGGTTGAATGCGGCGCTGGAGGTTCGGGGCGAGGAGCCGCTGAATTTCACCCGAGCAAACAGCTATATTGGGGTCATGATAGACGACCTTACTACCCGTGGTGTTGCTGAGCCGTATCGGATGTTCACTTCGCGCGCCGAATTCCGGCTGTCCCTGCGCGCGGACAATGCCGATCAGCGCCTTACGCCGATTGGGATCGCGACGGGATGTGTGGGGGAAACCCGCAGGCTGGCGTTTGAGGATAAGCTGGAGAAGCTGGAAACAACGAAGGGACAGTTGACCGAGACAACCTTTACCCCTCGGGAAATCCGGGGTGCGGGGATCGACGTCAATCAGGACGGCAACCGCCGGGACGGCATGGCGATCCTGGCCTTTCCGAATGTCGGGTTTGACGACCTGTTGCCCTTGATAGGTGGGCTGAGAGATGTACCGGAAGAGATCCGACGGCAGATAGAACGCGATGCGCTTTATGCGAACTATATCGTGCGTCAGCAGCGCGATGTCGAAGCCATGAAGCGGGATGAAGCGCATGAAATTCCGGATGGGTTCGATTATTCTGCGCTGGATGGTCTGTCGAATGAATTGAAACAAAAGCTTGCTGCGGCCCGTCCAGTCAATATTGCCCAAGCCTCTCGGGTCGAAGGGGTGACACCCGCCGCGCTGACGCTGATTTTGGCACGCCTGAGGCGTGATCTGAAAGTTCGCGGCGCATGAACGGGATTACGCCGGAGTTAGCGGACAAGCTGAATGTTTCACGTGAAACAATGGAGCGGTTGGAAATCTTTTCCAACCTGTTGAAACGCTGGAATCCGAAAATCAACCTGGTGTCAAAGAACAGCCTGAGCGAGCTTTGGGACAGGCACATTCTGGATTCAGTGCAGGTCTTTCGTTGCGTCGATGTGCAGGGACATTGGGTGGATCTTGGCAGCGGTGGTGGGTTTCCTGGTATGATTTGTGCGATCTTGGCCAAAGAATCGTCCCCTGAAACAAGGTTTACGTTTGTCGAAAGCGATCAACGCAAATCAGCATTTTTGCGCAATGCAGCGCGTGAATGCGGAGCCAGTTGCACCGTGCTTAGCCGAAGAATCGAAGCGATTGACCCGTTGAACGCAGATATCCTGTCGGCGCGAGCGCTTGCCGACCTAAAAACGCTTTTGTCGTTTTGCAACAGGCATCTGCGGCAAGACGGAACGGCACTGTTACCGAAAGGCGAGAATTGGAAAAAAGAAGTTTCCGACGCCCGCAAAGAATGGAAATTTGAAGCGGAGCCGATTACTAGTATTACTGAGCCTCAGGCAGTTATCCTGAAAATCAAAGGAGTCTCACGTGGTTGATCTGTATCGTCCAGCAGGCCCTCGGATCATTGCGGTAGCAAATCAGAAGGGTGGGGTAGGAAAGACCACAACGGCAATCAATCTGGCAGCAGGTCTGACCGAGATCGGGTGTCGTGTTCTGGTGGTCGACCTTGATCCTCAGGGGAATGCGTCAACGGGGTTGGGCGTCGATAGCCGCGACTGGACCACCTACGATCTGTTGATAGACGAGGCCCCACTGGAAACAGTCATTCAGGAAACGACGATTCAGGGGCTTTATATCGTACCGGCAACGGTGGATCTGAGCTCTGCCGATATCGAGCTGATTTCGAATGAAAAACGCAGTTTTTTGTTACATGACGCCTTGCGGCAGACCGCGATGGATCGGTTCGGGTTCGACTATGTCCTGATCGATTGCCCACCGTCGCTGAACTTGCTGACCGTGAATGCGATGATTGCGGCGAATTCCGTTCTGGTGCCGCTACAGAGCGAATTCTTTGCGCTGGAGGGGTTGTCACAGTTGATGCTGACGATTCGAGAGGTCCGCCAAACTGCGAATCCGGAGCTCAGAATCGAAGGTGTTGTGTTGACCATGTATGACAACCGCAACAACTTGTCCCGCCAAGTGGAAAAGGACGCGCGTGACAATCTGGGGGATATGGTATTTAAAACCAAGATACCCAGAAATGTTCGGGTCAGCGAAGCGCCATCATATGCGCTTCCGGTGTTGCAATATGACTCTGGCTCTCTGGGGGCTATGGCATATCGGCATCTGGCTCGGGAAATGGTGAGCAAACACAAAAAGGTCGCCGCATAGCGAGCAGAGAAGGAGGGTCAGATGAACGTCAAGAAAAGCAAGCCCCGGGGCTTGGGGCGTGGATTGTCTGCCCTGATGGCGGATGTGTCGCATGACGGCGCTGGTCATTCCTCGACCGAGCCGCGTCGCCCCGACATGCGGGTGCCGATCGAAAAGGTAAGGGCCAATCCCAATCAGCCCCGCCGGACGTTTTCACAGGAGCAGTTGAACGAACTTGCGGCCTCGATCAAGGAGAAGGGCATTATCCAACCCATGATCGTGCGGCCAGCCGGCGACGGTGGGTACGAGATTGTTGCCGGAGAGCGTCGCTGGCGCGCTGCACAGCTGGCGCAATTGCACGAAGTTCCTGTTATCGTTAGAGAATTTGACGATACTGAGGTTCTGGAAGTCGCCATTATCGAGAATATCCAGCGGGCCGACCTGAATGCGGTGGAAGAAGCCGCCGGGTATCGGCAGTTGATGGAGAAATTTGGTCATACGCAGGAGAAGATGGCCGAAGCGCTGGGTAAAAGCCGCAGCCACATTGCCAACCTCTTGCGGTTGCTGTCGCTGCCAATGGATGTTCAGACGCTGGTGATCGAAGGAAAGCTTTCGGCTGGTCATGCGCGGGCGCTGATCACGGCAGAAAACCCATCCGAGTTGGCGCGGATCGTTGTGCGGGACGGATTGTCGGTGCGGGCCACTGAAGCATTGGTCAAGAAACAGCAGCAAGGAGACAGGCAACCCGGTGAGTCCCGCGCAAAAGGTCCGGATTCCGATAAGGATGCGGATACGCGTGCATTGGAAAAAGACCTGTCGGCGATTCTGGCGATGAAGGTGGTGATCAACCACAAAGCCGGAACTGAAACGGGGCAGGTCGTTCTGACCTATGAAAATCTGGATCAGCTGGACGATCTATGCGCCAAGCTCAGCCGCTAGGCCGGGTCCAGATAAAGATCAGGACCGCACCCAGAACCACGGCCTGAATGATCAGGACGTGGGAGGGAACGCCAAGAACAAACGACAGCAAAAAGACGGCGGCGATCGACAGGGTCGCCGCCTTTTTTGCGCGCGTTTTGATTGCACCGGAGGTTTGCCAGTCGACGATCAGGGGGCCAAAGCTGCGATGTGTCAGCAGCCAGGTGTGCAGACGCGAGGAGGAGCGAGCAAAGAAGAATGCAGCGAGCAGCAGGAAGGGAACGGTCGGTAGCAGCGGAAGGAACACGCCGATCATGGCGAGCGCGACGCAGGTCAATCCCAAGAAGGCCCAGATGTAGTGCATCGCTCAGTCCACCAGAAGCTCGCGGATGACCGCGTTCAGAACCGCCCGCCCGTCACGAGTTGC
Source organism: Ruegeria sp. CI1 (assembly GCF_056536925.1). Taxonomy (NCBI): domain Bacteria; kingdom Pseudomonadati; phylum Pseudomonadota; class Alphaproteobacteria; order Rhodobacterales; family Roseobacteraceae; genus Ruegeria; species Ruegeria sp. CI1. The sequence continues at coordinate 44,330 of NZ_JBQFQP010000009.1, forward strand.
GCGCAGGCGATTTCCTTCTGTTTCGATCATTCCGATTTCGGTCAGATGGGATATCGTTTCGAAAGGCATAGTTTTGCCTGACAACAGTTGATAACGATCAACATATAGGCCGTCGGACACCCGCAACCCCATCATGAGGTATTCGTTTGCTTGTTCCTGTGTGGTCAGTTCCGTTCTGGCGCTTTCGCCGTTGCCCGCCGCAGCCGCATTCAGCCAGGCGGAGGGGTTCAAGGCGGTTTCGGTTGCGAATTTGCGCCCGCCCAATGTGAGGCGGCCATGCGCGCCCGGGCCGATGCCAACGTAATCGCCGTAGCGCCAATAGATCAGGTTGTGCCGCGATTGAGCGCCGTCGCGGGCGTGGTTGGATATTTCGTAAGCGGGCATGCCATGCGCCTCGCAGACTTGTTGCGTGGCAAGATACATGTCGGCGGCGCTGTCATCCTCGGGCAGGCCGCGCAATTTTCCGACTGCATAGCGGTCGCCGAATGCGGTGCCTTCCTCGATGGTCAGTTGATAAAGCGACAGGTGATCGATAGCCATCGACAAGGCTTCAGTGAGCTCGGCGCGCCACCCTTCAAGCGTCTGGTGCTGGCGGGCATAGATAAGGTCAAAGCTGACGCGGTCAAAGCAATTGCGGGCGATGTCAAAAGCCGCGCGCGCTTCGGCGACGGTATGTATACGGCCAAGGCGGCGGAGATCTTCGTCATTCAGCGCCTGAATTCCCATCGACACACGGTTGACCCCTGCATCGCGATAGGCGGCAAAGCGGCCCGCGTCGACCGAACCGGGATTGGCCTCGAGCGTGATTTCCATGTCGTTGGATGGCCGCCACAGGGCACGCGCCTTGTTTATGACAGCCGCGACTGTGGCGGGGTCCATCAGGGATGGGGTGCCGCCGCCAAAGAAGATGGTGTCGAGCACCCTGTTCGGGGTTTCCGCGGCGGAGCGTTCGAGCTCGCTCAGATAGGCGTTAAGCCATTGGTTTTGATTGATTTCACGTGAAACGTGGCTATTGAAATCGCAATAGGGGCACTTGGCCTCGCAAAACGGCCAATGCACATAGAGCCCAAAGCCCCCGTTGCGCCAATCATCCGCCAAAACAACCCTGCACGAATTTCTCCACCGCTTTTGCCCGGTGGCTGATCTTGTTCTTTTCCCAACGGTCCATCTCGGCAAAGGTCTGATCATAGCCGTCGGGCACGAACATGGGGTCATAGCCGAAGCCTTCGGCTCCGCGAATGGGCCAGACGAGGTGGCCCGGAGCGATGCCCTCGAACACTTCGTCATGACCATCGGGCCAGGCCAGCACCAGGGTGCAGCGAAACTGGGCGGTGCGAGGATGGGGGGCGTTGCGCTTCTCAAGCTCGGTATGGGCGCGGGCCATGGCCATCAGGAAATCGCGCCCATTTTCGGTTTCGGCCCAATCGGCGGTATAGACACCTGGTGCGCCGTCCAGCCCGTCAATGGTGATGCCGGAATCGTCCGACAGCGCCGGCAGGCCAGTGGCTTGGGCAGCGGCATGGGCCTTGATCCGGGCGTTTCCGACGAATGTATCCTCGGTTTCTTCCGGCTCCGGCAGGTTCATCTCGCCCGCGCCCACAACCTTGACCCCAAATGGGGTGAGGAGATGCGCCATCTCCTCCAGCTTGCCCTTGTTGTGGGTTGCCACCAGCAGTGTGTCGCCGTCGAAGTGCCGTATCATGCGGTGGCGGCCTTTTGGGCGGCAACCAGTTCACCGACGCCTTTTTCCGCCAGATCCAGCAATTGGTTCATCTGATCGCGGGAATAAACCGAACCTTCGGCACTCATCTGTACCTCGATCAGCTTACCCGAACCGGTCATGATGAAATTGCCGTCAACGCCCGCTTCGCTGTCTTCGGGATAGTCGAGGTCAAGCACAGGTTGGCCGGCATAGATACCGCAGGATACGGCGGCGACCGGGTCGATCAGCGGATCCGAGATTACATCGCCTGTCTTCATCAGCTTGTTAACCGCAAGGCGGAGCGCGACCCAGCCACCGGTAATCGAGGCGCAGCGGGTTCCGCCATCGGCCTGAATGACGTCGCAGTCGACGGTGATCTGACGTTCGCCAAGGGCCACACGGTCGACACCGGCACGCAGGGCCCGGCCGATCAACCGCTGGATTTCAACGGTCCGACCGCCTTGCTTGCCCGACGCGGCCTCGCGCCGCATCCGGGTGTTGGTCGCGCGTGGCAGCATGCCGTATTCGGCGGTGACCCAGCCCAGCCCCGAGCCCTTGATAAAAGGCGGCACACGATCTTCGATGGTTGCGGTGCACAGAACATGGGTGTCACCCATTCTGATCAGGCAAGAGCCTTCGGCATGTTTGGTGAATCCCGTCTCGATTGAAACCGGGCGCATTTCGCTTAAATCTCGTCCTGAGGGTCGCATGAGAAATCCTTTGTTTGCTGGTCTCGGGATACCGCCCGCACGTATGGCGATGCAACCCCGATTGACCTTTCCCGAACCTGCGATTTAATGGCGACCCAGTAAGAGGCGCTGATGAGTGAAGCAAACAAAATCCTGAACGAGATGAACGAACGGTCGCGCGAGGTTTTCCGGTTGATCGTGGAAAGCTATCTTGACAGTGGCGAGCCCGTTGGCAGCCGTACCCTGACCCGGACGTTAAGCGAAAAGGTCAGCGCCGCTACGGTTCGCAACGTGATGCAGGATCTGGAGTATCTGGGCCTGTTGAACAGCCCCCATATCAGCGCAGGCCGCGTACCGACGCAAATGGGGCTGCGCATGTTCGTTGATGGATTGCTGGAAGTTGGCGATCTGGGAGCGGACGACCGGCAGAAGCTGGACGCCACCCTGGGCGATAATGCGGGCGATGTCAGCGGCATGCTGGACAGGGTCGGATCGGCCTTGTCGAACGTGACGCACGGTGCATCTTTGGTGCTGACGCCCAAGCATGAGGCCGAGATCAAGCATATCGAATTCGTGTCGCTGGCGCATGATCGGGCGTTGGTGGTGCTGGTGTTTTCAGACGGGCATGTAGAGAACCGGTTGTTCTCGCCGCCGCCGGGACAGACGCCCAGTTCGATGCGAGAGGCGGCCAATTTCCTCAATGCCTTGATCGAGGGGCGGACGCTGACCGAGGTCCGTCGGATGATGCAGAGCGACATCGCCGCGCGGCGTCAGGAAATCGACGCGCTGGCGCGCGAACTCGTCGAGAGCGGCCTTGCCCTTTGGGATGGAGATGGCGAAGATTCGGCCCGCCTGATCGTGCGGGGACGAGCGAATCTGTTGGACGGTACCGGTCAGGAGGCAGAGCTGGAGCGTATCCGGAGCTTGTTTGATGATCTGGAACGCAAGCGCGACATTGCCGAATTCCTGGAATTGACCGAAACTGGCGAGGGTGTGCGCATTTTTATCGGTTCGGAGAACAAACTTTTCTCACTTTCGGGTTCCTCTTTGGTGGTGTCTCCATATATGAACGCTGATCGAAAGATCATCGGCGCGGTGGGAGTGATTGGCCCGACGCGCCTGAATTACGGACGGATCGTGCCGATCGTGGATTATACGGCACAACTGGTTGGAAAGCTGATTTCCGACCGGAGCTAGAGGTGGAAAGATGGCAGAGCCGAAGAACGAAGAGTTTCTGGACGATATTGCGACCGCAGAGGCCGAAGAACTGGCCGAGGAGTTGGCGGAAATCAGCGAAGAGGCGCTGGAGCTGGACGCGCTGCGCGCCGAGCGGGATGAACTGAAGGACAAGTTCATGCGCGCGCTGGCGGATGCGGAAAACGCCCGTAAACGGGGCGAAAAAGCGCGGCGGGATGCCGAGAATTATGGCGGATCAAAGCTGGCGCGCGACATGTTGCCGGTCTACGACAACATGAAACGTGCACTGGAAGCGGCAACCGAAGAGCAGCGGGACGTTTCGGCGGCACTGATCGAAGGCGTGGAACTGACCATGCGCGCGCTGCGCGACGTGTTCCAGAAACATGGGATTCAAGTGATTTCGCCCGAGGTTGGGGATCGGTTCGACCCACAGATGCACGAAGCGATGTTCGAGGCACCTTTGCCGGGTACCAAGGCGGGTGACATCATTCAGGTGTCAGCCGAGGGCTTTATGCTGCATGACCGTTTGCTGCGCCCGGCGCAGGTTGGCGTGTCGTCGATGCCAGCAAGCTGATCGGCTTCGCCGGCGCGCGACCAAGCCTCCGGCGAGAGTATTCTTCAAAAGATGAAGGGGCGGTCAGGTGTTGGCCGCCTCTTTCAATTTGTAAATCAGGTCCAGCGCCTCGCGCGGGGAGAGTTCGTCGGGCAGGACATTCTTGAGAATGTCAGTGACAGGCGAGGATTTCGGCATTGGCGACGGCGGTGGCGGTGCAGCGGAGAAGAGAGGCAGATCGTCGATCAGCGCTTTTTGCCTGCCGCCTTCACGTTCGGATTTCTCCAACTGGTCGAGTACGACGCGGGCGCGTTCGACGACCGAGGGCGGCAGGCCTGCAAGCTGGGCGACCTGTACACCATAGGACCGGTCGGCAGCGCCTTTGCGGACCTCGTGCAGGAAAATGACCTCGCCTTCCCATTCGCGCACCGCGACGGTGGCATTGTCGACGCCTTCGAGGCTGCCGGCCAAGGCTGTCAGTTCGTGATAGTGGGTGGCAAACAGGGCGCGGCATTTGTTGGATGCGTGCAGGTGTTCCAGCGTGGCCCAGGCAATGGAGAGGCCGTCATAAGTGGCTGTGCCTCGGCCAATCTCATCGAGGATGACCAGCGCGCGGTCGTCGGCCTGATTGAGGATGGCGGCAGTTTCGACCATCTCGACCATGAAAGTCGAGCGCCCCCGTGCCAGATCATCGGATGCACCGACCCGGCTGAAAAGTTGACTGACAAGCCCGACATGGGCGGTGTCGGCCGGCACGTAGCTGCCCATTTGCGCCAGCAGGGCAATGAGCGCGTTCTGGCGCAGGAAAGTTGATTTACCGGCCATGTTCGGGCCGGTCAAAAGCCAGATTGCGGCGCCATTCTCGGCCGACAGATCGCAGTCGTTGGCGATGAAGGCGTCCCCGCCTTGTTGGCGCAGGGCGTGTTCGACCACAGGGTGACGGCCGCCTTTTATGTCAAAGGCGCGGGATGTGTCGACGGTGGGGCGGCACCAGTTTTCCCCGCGCGCTAGGTCGGCCAGCGCGGCGGTCAGGTCAAGCTCGGCCAGGCCGCGTGCCGCCTGGTTCAGTCGTGCCGCCTGATCGAGAATGGCGTCAGAAAGCCCTGAATAGAGCCGCTTTTCGATCTCCAGCGCCAGATTGCCCGCATTCAGGATGCGGGTTTCGATTTCGCTGAGCTCGACCGTGGTGAAGCGCACCTGATTGGCGGTTGTCTGGCGATGGATGTAGGTAGTGTTGAGGGGAGCGCCGAGCATCTTTGAGGCGTGGGTTGCTGTGGTTTCGATGAAATAGCCCAGCACATTGTTGTGTTTGATCTTCAGCGAGGCGATGCCGGTGTGATCGATGTATTTCTGCTGAAACCCGGCGATGACGGAACGGCCCTGGTCGCGCAAAGTACGGGCCTCGTCCAGTTCCGAGTCATGGCCAGCGGCGATGAAACCGCCATCGCGGGCCAGCAGCGGGGGTTCAGCGACAAGCGCGGCGTCCAGAAGCCCGAGCAGGTCATCAAAACCGGTCAGGCTATGAACTGCATCGGACAGAATCGAAGGCAAGTCGTCAGCGGCGCAGAGGCCAGCGATTTGTTCCGCCTGTGAAAGCCCGTTACGGATGGCCGCCAGATCGCGCGGTCCGCCCCGATCAAGCGACAGCCGCGACAGGGCGCGGTCCAGATCCGGGGTTTTGCGCAATGCTTCGCGCAGATCCGAGGCCAGAAGGGTCTCTTCGACGCAAAAACCTACCGCATCGTGACGGGCGTGAATGATATCGGGCGATCGGGACGGGCTGGACAGGCGTTGTTCCAGCAGTCGCGCGCCGCCCGCCGTCACCGTGCGGTCAATGACCGACAACAGAGAGCCGGCGCGGCCACCGGACAACGAACGGGTGATTTCCAGATTGCGGCGGGTGGCGGCGTCGATCTGAACTACGCGGTCCTGGGCCTCTTTCTGGGGCACCTGCAATAGCGGCAGTTTGCCTTTTTGTGTGATGTCCAGATAGTCGACCAGAGCGCCCATCGCTGCGACCTCGGCGCGGTCGAATGTACCGAACGCGTCCAGCGCGCCCACGGCGAACAGGGTACAGATACGCTTTTCACCAGTTGTGCTGTCGAAACTTGCGCGCCCGATCGGGGTGATCGGAACGCCTAGGTCACGGGTGGTTTCGACCAGCTTTCCATCCATTCCGTCAGCGACGATCAGTTCGGAAGGGGCCAGCCGCGCAAGTTCGGGGCTGAGCCGAACGGGTGAAAGGGGCATCACGTGGAACGCACCTGTCGATATATCCGCCCAGGCCAGGGCGGCCTGGTCACGAACCTCGGCATAGGCGGCCAGAAAGTTGTGTCGGCGCGCTTCGAGCAGCGCGTCTTCGGTCAGGGTTCCGGGGGTGACAAGGCGCACGACATCGCGCTTTACCACTGATTTAGAGCCTCTTTTCTTAGCCTCGGCCGGACTTTCCATCTGTTCGCAGACGGCAACGCGAAAGCCCTTGCGGATCAGTGTCAGCAGGTATCCTTCGGCAGAATGAACCGGAACCCCGCACATCGGAATGTCCTGGTCATTGTGCTTGCCGCGTTTGGTCAGCGCGATATCCAGCGCCTCGGCGGCATTCATGGCGTCTTCAAAGAACATCTCGTAGAAATCGCCCATCCGGTAAAACAGCAGGGCATCGGCGTGGGCCTCTTTGATTGCGAGATATTGCGCCATCATTGGCGTGACGTTGGACAAGACTGACATCTCCCGGCGTGTTCCGGGGGGACCTTACAAATCCGTAAACTGCGACGAAAGGCGAAAACGCATTGTCGTTGAGGCGGGCGCTTGCCTGCTGTAAGAGGCGGAAAAGCCCAACAGCGCGGAAAACGACATATCTCATGCCCAAAGCGAAGATCACCCCCGAAGAGGCGCTTGCCTTTCACCTGGAACCGACCCCCGGCAAATGGGAGGTGCAGGCCACAGTTCCAATGACCACGCAGCGAGACCTGTCACTGGCCTATAGCCCTGGCGTGGCAGTGCCGTGCGAAGCCATCGCGGCCAACCCCGAGACGGCCTATGACTATACCAACAAGGGCAATCTTGTGGCGGTGATTTCGAACGGGACGGCGGTTCTGGGTCTTGGCAATCTGGGGGCGCTGGGCTCGAAACCGGTGATGGAGGGCAAATCGGTCCTGTTCAAACGGTTCGCTGACGTGAATTCGATCGATATCGAGCTGGACACCGAAGACCCGGATGAATTCTGCCGTGCGGTGCGCCTGATGGGGCCGACCTTTGGCGGGATCAATCTGGAAGACATCAAGGCGCCCGAGTGCTTCATCATCGAACAACGCCTGAAGGAAGAGATGGATATCCCGGTCTTCCATGATGACCAGCACGGGACGGCGGTGATCTGTGCGGCGGGCCTGATCAACGCGCTGCATATCTCGGGCAAGAAGATCGAGGATGTGAAGATTGTCCTGAACGGTGCCGGTGCTGCCGGGATTGCCTGTATCGAGCTGCTCAAGGCGATGGGTGCGCGGCATGAGAATTGTATCGTCTGTGATACCAAGGGTGTGATCTATCAGGGTCGGACCGAAGGCATGAATCAGTGGAAATCTGCGCATGCGATCGTGACCGAGTTACGCACACTGGAAGATGCGATGAAGGGCGCGGACGTGTTCCTGGGTGTGTCGGTCAAGGGCGCGGTCACGCAGGAGATGGTTGCCAGCATGGCTGACAACCCGGTCATCTTTGCGATGGCCAACCCCGACCCCGAGATCACGCCGGAAGAGGCACACGAAGTCCGCGTGGACGCGATCGTGGCCACCGGGCGCAGCGACTATCCCAATCAGGTCAACAACGTTCTTGGCTTTCCGTACCTGTTTCGTGGCGCGCTGGATATCCACGCCCGGGCCATCAATGACGAGATGAAGATTGCCTGTGCTCACGCCCTGGCCCGTCTGGCGCGCGAGGATGTGCCGGACGAAGTGGCGATGGCCTATGGCCGGAACCTGACATTCGGGCGCGATTACATTATCCCGACGCCGTTTGACCCGCGCCTTATCCACCGGATTCCGCCCGCCGTGGCCCGTGCCGGAATGGATACGGGCGCCGCACGGCGGCCGATCATCGACATGGATGCCTATGAACTGGGCTTGAAATCGCGAATGGACCCAACGGCCAGCATCCTGCGCGGCATCAACGCACGGGCGCGTCAGGCGCAAAGCCGGATGATCTTTGCCGAAGGGGACGATCCACGGGTGCTGCGCGCCGCTGTCACCTATCAGCGGTCGGGCTTTGGCAAAGCGCTGGTCGTTGGCCGACCGGACGACGTCAAGCAGAAGCTGGAGGTTGCGGGCCTTGGCGACGCGGTGCGCGAGATCGAGGTGGTCAATGCGGCGAATACAACGCATCTGGAGGCCTACAAGGCGTTCCTGTACAAGCGCCTGCAGCGCAAGGGTTTTGACGGCAAGGACATCCATCGTCTGGCGGCGCGGGATCGGCACGTGTTTTCGGCCCTGATGCTGGCGCACGGCCATGGCGACGGGCTGGTGACCGGGGCAACGCGGAAATCAGCGCATGTTCTGGATCAGATCAACCATGTGTTTGATGCCGACGCCGCTCATGGCGCGGCTGGCATTACTGCTCTGATGCACAAGGGTCGTATCGTTCTGATCGGTGACACACTGGTGCATGAATGGCCATCCGAAGAGGATCTGGCAACCATTGCCGAGCGGGCCGCCGACGTTGCCCGCCACATGGGGATGGAGCCGCGTGTCGCCTTTGTCAGTTTCTCGACCTTTGGCTATCCGGTCTCGGAACGTACCGAGAAGCTGTACAAAGCGCCCCGGGTGCTGGAGGCGCGCGGGGTCGATTTCGAGTTCGAGGGTGAAATGACCGTCGATGTGGCGCTGAATGCCAGATCGCAAGAGGCCTATCCCTTTTCGCGCCTGACCGGGCCTGCGAATATCCTGATAGTGCCGGCCCGACACTCGGCTTCGATTTCGACCAAATTGATGCAGGAAATGGCGGGTGCAACGGTGATCGGGCCGATCCTGACCGGGATCGACAAGCCGATCCAGATCTGTTCGACCGTGTCGACAGCCAACGACATTCTGAACATGGCCGTTCTGGCCTCGGCCAAGATCGGGTAGACCGTGGCAATCTGGAACCTCGGCTCGATCAATGCGGACATGGTTTATGCCGTGCCGCACCTGCCGCAACCGGGTGAAACACTGGCGGCAACGGATTTGTCGCGGTTTCTGGGTGGCAAGGGGGCCAACATGTCGGTTGCGGCGGCGCGGGCCGGGGGTGAAGTTCGGCATATCGGTGCGGTCGGGCCTGAAGGGCGCTGGGCGATTGACCGGCTGTCGGGTTATGGCGTCGATACCCGTCACGTCGCACAGGTGGAAGTGGCGACCGGCCATGCCATTATCGCGGTCGAACAGTCGGGTGAAAACCTGATCGTGCTGTTTCCCGGTGCGAACCGCGAGATCACCTTGGCGCAATTGGAACAGGCGCTGGACCACGCGCAGAAGGGTGATCTGCTGGTATTGCAGAACGAAACCAACATGCAGGTTGAGGCTGCGAAGATGGGGCGCGACCTGGGGTTGCAGGTTTGTTACGCGGCGGCGCCATTCGATGCAGAGGCGGTCAGGGCCGTACTGCCTCATATCGATTTTCTGATTCTGAACGAGGTCGAGGCAGAGCAGTTGCAGACCGCGACCGGACTGGCACCGCAACAACTGCCGGTGGCGCAGGTGGTCGTGACACTTGGGTCAAGGGGCGCGCGGTACTTTGACACTAACAAAGGTGAATCGCAGGGTTTTCCGGCCTTCAAAGTGCAGCCAGTGGATACAACCGGGGCCGGCGATACCTTTACCGGCTATGTGCTGGCCGGGATGGACGCGGGGTTGCCGATGGCGGAGGCGATTTCCCAAGCGATGCGTGCCGCAGCCATCATGGTCACGCGGCACGGCACGGCGGACGTCATCCCCGGTCTGGAGGAAGTCCGGAATACGAAGCTGGATTAACTTCCTGCAAATGGCGCGGCGTCGCCCCAAAGTTCCTTGACCCGTTGATCGCGTCCGCAAGCTTTGCGATAGGCCTTGTAGGCGCTTGCCTGACGCTTGGGGCCGAACCGGGTCAGAACCAATTTGGTGCCTTTGTAGTAGTCCTGATGATAGGCCTCGGCCGGATAGAAGGTCGAACTGTTCAGGATCGGGGTCACGATTTCTTGGCCAAGGGCTGCCTGTGCATCGGCCCTGGCTTGTTCGGCAATGGCCTTTTCGTCCGTGTTAGAGACGAAAACGGCGGTTCTGTAGCTTTCGCCGCGATCACAGAACTGACCGCCGGCATCGGTTGGATCAATCGAGCGGAAAAACAGGCTTAGCAATGTGTCGCGCGACACTTGAGCCGGGTCGAACGTGATCTGCACCGCCTCGTAATGGCCGGTGCCCCCGGCGGAGACCTGTTTGTAGGTCGGGTCATCGATTTTTCCGCCGGTATATCCCGACACCGCCTCGATCACGCCGGGGACGTGTTCGAAATCGGATTCCACGCACCAGAAACAGCCACCGGCCACCGTCAGAGTCCGGGTCTCGGCGGCAACGGCGGGCAGGCAGCGCAACGCGGCGGCGATCAGGATCAAAGTGAACAGGGCAAAGGCTTTGAAATCACGGGTCAAGGTCATGGCGGATCTCCTTTGCAATCAGGCTGCATCCGCTTTGCGCACAAAACAATCCGCTGACATGTGTTCTCACACACAGGTGAAGCGTTGTTTACCCCTTGGCCTCGCGGGCCCTCGCGACTAGCTTGCCGCCAATTGGGAGAGAAGAACAAAGAGGTATCGTCGTGAAGATCGCGATGTGGTCGGGGCCGCGCAACTTGTCGACGGCAATGATGTACAGTTTCGGAGCTCGCACCGATTGCGCGGTGATCGACGAGCCGTTTTACGCGGCCTATCTTGCGATGACCGGGCTGAACCATCCGATGCGCGAAGAGATTCTGGCGGCGCAATCGCGGGACCCGGCTGAGGTAGCTGCAAGGCTGGCCGGGACAAACCCTGGCGCGCGCCCGTTCTGGTATCAGAAGCACATGACCCAGCACATGATCCCCGGAATTCCGCGCGACTGGATGAGGGGCGTGAGAAACGTGTTCCTGATCCGTCACCCGTCGCGGGTGATCGCAAGCTACGGTGCCAAACGCGAAAATCCGACGTTGGACGATATCGGGTTCTGGCAGCAGGCCGAACTGTTCGACGAGGTGTGCGACTGGGGCGGTGAGCCAGTGGTGATCGACAGCCACGACATTCGCGAAGACCCGGCTGGGATGTTGGAAAAACTGTGTGATGCGATCGGCGTCCCGTGGTCACCGCATATGCTGAACTGGCCCAGGGGCGGACATCCCGACGATGGCGTCTGGGCAGCGCATTGGTATGGTTCGGTCTGGAATTCGACCGGTTTTGCGGGTCCCGAAGGGGAATTGCCATTGGTACCGGAAAAGTTGCAGCCGGTGCTGGACGGGGCACTGCCGTATTATGAGAAGATGAAGGCGGCCAAACTCTGAGTCGCGTTGGGGGAACAGCCGCTGCCACATTGTGGAAAACCGAGAGCAGTTATTTTAACAATTGCCCAAGCTTCATGGCAACGCTCATATCGCCCGTGATCTTGAGTTTGCCCATCATCACCCCGGTCATCGGATTGAGTTTACCGGTCAGCAGTTTGGTCAGGTTTTCGGCTGAGATCCGGATCGTGCAGTCGGTGTCGCGGTCCTGAGTTGAGGCTGCGTTTTCCGCCAGAACAATGACGCCATCTGCGCCGCAGTCGAATTTCAGCGTACCGTCGAAGGTCTTGCCGGTCAGACCGGACTGGATGCCGTTTGCAATGTCTTCAAGCGCCATGGTGACCTCTTGTCGTTTACGCAAGCGTTAGAAAGACACCGGGAACAAGGCAAGGATGACCAAGCGGCAGCGTTCAGCTGTGCTGGATCGCGGTCAGGGTCAGGGGGCAAGCTTCGCCATTGTAGAAGCAATCAAGGATATCCTGAAACTCGCCGGGCGCGCCGGGGACGGCGGTGAAGAGCGTCATGCAGGAGCGCAGTTTCTTGGCGTCGATGCCGCCGAGGATATCGGAGGCGTTCTTGTCTTTGTGGGTCAGCACCAGACGACTGACCTCGACAAGGCGGCGGCGCAGTTCCGGGTGATCGAGATAGGCGGTGGCCTCGTCCAGATCCTCGATCCCGTAGAGCTGCGCCATGTGGGACCGGCCCAGTTCGGCCAATTGCGGAAATACGAACCACATCCAGTGGCTGGTTTTCCGGCCCTCGGTCAGTTCGCGCAGGACAGCGGCCCAAACCGTGTCCTGCGCCTCGATGAACATGTCGAGTTCGTCGTTTATGCCGTCGTCGTCGATCACTTGGCAGTGCGCTTGTTGCGCGTGGCCAGCAGGCGCAGGCGCAGGGCGTTCAGCTTGATGAAGCCCGCCGCGTCTTTTTGATCGTATGCACCGGCGTCTTCCTCAAACGTCACATGCGCCTCGGAATAGAGCGAGTGTTCGGACCAGCGGCCCACGGTCGAAGCCAGACCTTTATACAGCTTCACGCGAACGGTGCCGGTCACGTGTTCTTGCGACTTGTCGATGGCGGCCTGCAGCATCTCGCGCTCGGGGCTGTACCAGAACCCGTTATAGATGAGTTCCGCATATTGCGGCATCAACTGGTCTTTCAGGTGCATCGCGCCGCGATCCATGGTGATCGACTCGATCCCACGATGCGCTTCCAGAAGGATAGTGCCGCCCGGCGTCTCATAGATACCGCGAGACTTCATGCCCACGAACCGGCCCTCGACAAGGTCCAGACGACCGATACCGTGTCTACCGCCATATTCGTTCAGCTTGGTCAGGATCGTGGCCGGGCTCATCGCTTCGCCATTGATGCTGACCGCGTCGCCTTTTTCGAAACCGATTTCGATGAACTCGGGTTCGTTCGGCGCGTCTTCGGGATGGACGGTGCGCTGATAGACGTAGTCAGGCGCCTGAACGGCCGGGTCTTCCAGAACCTTGCCCTCGGACGAGGTGTGCAGCAGGTTCGCATCGACCGAGAACGGAGCTTCGCCGCGCTTGTCCTTGGCGATCGGAATCTGGTTCTGCTCGGCAAATTCCAGCAGCTTGGTTCGGCTGGTCAGATCCCATTCGCGCCAGGGGGCAATCACCTTGATTTCGGGGTTCAGCGCGTAAGCCGCCAGTTCGAACCGCACCTGATCGTTGCCCTTGCCGGTTGCGCCGTGAGCGACGGCATCGGCGCCGGTGGCTTGCGCAATCTCGATCAGGCGTTTCGAGATCAGCGGGCGGGCAATTGACGTGCCCAGCAGGTATAGCCCTTCGTAGACCGCGTTGGCACGAAACATCGGGAAGACGAAATCACGGACGAATTCCTCGCGGATGTCTTCGATATAGATGTTTTCGGGCTTGATCCCCAGCAGCTCGGCCTTCTTGCGGGCGGGTTCCAGCTCTTCGCCCTGACCGAGATCGGCGGTGAAGGTCACGACCTCGCACCCATACTCGGTCTGCAGCCATTTCAGAATGATCGAAGTATCAAGGCCACCGGAATAGGCCAGAACAACTTTCTTGGGCGCGGACATCTGACTTCCCCTTATGCGTAAGACGATTGGCCCCTAACGGGTTTTGAACGTGGGGGCAAGCGGAGTGCATTGACGCATGATAGTAAATCGGGTGAAACAAGCAGGAACTTACAACAAATGGTTGAGGGAGCGGTTTTTATGTTGGGTTGGAGTATTTTTCTGCATTCGGTACGTATGGTTTTCGGCAATCTCAAGCAGGTTCTTCAGATCACGATTGGGCCGGTTCTGGTAGCGCTGGTTTTGATAGTAGGTGCCTTTTTTGCGTTGGGCATCACACCAGAGGTGTTTGACGAAGGCACCACCAAGTTGCCGCCAGGGGTTACGACTGGGAGCTTTTTCCTGTTCCTTTCGATTTTCATGCTGATCATCTGGACGGTCATGTTCTGGATTGCGGTATCCTGGCATCGGTTCATCCTGCTGGAAGAATATCGCAGCGGGATATTCCCCGAGTTCCGGTTTGACCGAATACTGGCCTATTTCGGGCGCGGTATTTTGCTGGGGTTGTTGGGGCTGATTGCCATTTTGCCAATGGCGTTTTTGCTTGCGGCCGTCAGCGGTGGGTCCGCCGGGCTGCCAATCATCGTGATGATCGCTTATATGCTGTTCATTCTCGTTGTTTTGTTTCCACTGGCGATCATTCTGCCTGCTGCCGCAATCGGCCAACCGCTGAGCATGTCGGCGGCGTGGAACAAAACGACCGGCACGGCAGGAACCGTCGTTGTTCTGATCATCGCTTCGTTCCTGTTTCAGGTGGTTGTTCAGCTTGTCAGCACGGTCCTGATGATTGTTCCCGTTCTAGGCCCGCTTTTGGTTCTGTTCGCCTCTCTGCTGATCCTTCCGCTGATAAATGTCAGCATCCTGACCACGATGTACGGCGTTTTTGTCGAGGGACGCGAGCTACGGTAAGCTGCGGGTACACATATGTATTCCTTGCCCTTTCAACGGTGATGGGGCAGGGAATTCGGCATGACTGATTTCATGACCCGCGCCCGCGCCGCCGAACAGGCGATGCGAACCGTTTTTCCAGCGACGCCGCTGCAGCGGAACGTGCACTTGTCCGAAAAATATGATGCCGATATCTGGCTCAAGCGCGAGGACCTTAGCCCGGTGCGATCCTACAAGATCCGCGGTGCCTTCAACGCCATGCGCAAGCAGGAGGGGCAGGACCTGTTCGTGTGTGCGAGCGCGGGCAATCACGCGCAGGGCGTCGCATTCATGTGCAGGCATCTGGATGTCAGGGGCGTGATTTTCATGCCGGTAACGACGCCACAGCAAAAAATCCAGAAGACCCGGATGTTCGGTGGCGACAATGTCGAGATCCATCTGACCGGTGACTATTTCGATCACACGCTGGCCTCGGCGCAGGAATGGTGCGCTCGGCAGGGCGGGCATTTCCTGTCGCCCTTTGACGATGAGGACGTGATCGAGGGGCAGGCTTCGTTGGCGGTCGAGATCGAAGAGCAGCTTGGCGGCGTGCCCGATCACGTTCTGTTGCCGGTTGGTGGCGGCGGCATGTCGGCGGGGGTATCGACATGGTTTGGCGACCGCACGCATTGCTTGTTCGTCGAACCCAAGGGCGGCGCTTGCCTGCGAGCGGCGCTGGCGGCGGGGCATCCGGTGTCGCTGGGCCGGGTGGACACGTTTGTTGATGGGGCTGCGGTAGGCCGGATCGGTGACAGGCCGTTTGAACTGCTGAAATCGCGCCACCTGTCGGACGTTCTGGTCCTGTCCGAAGACCGCATTTGCACCACGATCATGGAGATGCTGAACGTAGAAGGTATCGTCCTGGAGCCCGCAGGTGCACTGGCAGTCGAAGCAGTGGCGGATGTGCAAAGCTTCATCCGGGGCAAGACCGTAGTCTGCGTCACTTCGGGCGGCAATTTCGATTTCGAACGCTTGCCCGAGGTCAAAGAGCGCGCCCAGCGCTATTCCGGCGTGAAAAAGTATTTTATCCTTCGCCTGCCGCAACGTCCGGGTGCATTAAAAGAGTTTCTGGGAATTCTGGGGCCCGAGGATGACATTGCCCGCTTTGAATATATGAAAAAATCGGCGCGCAACTTCGGTTCGGTTCTGATCGGAATCGAGACCAGCAAGCTCGAAAATTTCGTGCGTCTGTTTGCGCACCTTGATGACGCAGGGTTCACCTATACCGATATCACCGAGGATGAGACGCTGGCTCAGTTCGTGATCTGACGGTTATTTATTCTGTGCCAAGCCGGTCAGGAATGCAGAATGGGAGACGGTAAAGGTTCTGGTGATCTCCTCTAGGTCCACCAATTCCGCATCGCCGGCGGCGGATTGACGTTCACCATCCTGGCACAGTTTGGAAAAGGCCTGAAATCCCAGGCTCAGGGCGCTGCCCTTGAGGAAATGCAGGTTTCGTTCCAGTTCGGACCGATCCGCATCGGCGCGGATGCGGTCGAGCATTTCCTGCACCTCTTCCATGAAGATCTGCACCACTTCGGGGAATTCGTCCGCGCCGACTTCGTCCCGCAACTGTTTGACCCTTGGCCAATGGATCATGGCGCACCCTTTTGTGGTCTCGTTCATGCTGTGGTAGGGCGTTTCGGGTAAACATGACGTTAAGGGATTTTGTCACGCTAACTTGCGATGCAGATAGAGATCCTGGCATTCGGATTGCAGGCGTCAAGTGCTTCGAGGCGGCGATATCGGATTGTGAGGGCGGAGCGACGGCGCGTGGGGGCACCATAAGAACGCAGTTTGTCCGTGATGATCCGCTTGGGAAGGAAACCAAGACGCTTTGTCAGGCGGGGCAACAGCCGTTTTGCCGCCCGTTTGTACGGTTTCTGTTGAAGGAGCTCGTCCAGAGCGACGCCATGCTGATCGACCGCGCGCCAAAGCCAATATTTGCGATAAGAGATTTTCACGACAACCACATCAAGATGCCAGACATTGCCTGGGCGACCCTGTTGGCGTCACAAGTTTCGAGCGATCAGCGGTCCGAACTTGATGACCTACGCCGGACAGTTTCGGACATATCTATCCCGCGCTGCAGCAGCATCTCTTCAACTTCCCGGAAGCTCAGGTTGAAACGAGCGTACAACCATACCGCGTGCGCGATGATCTGAGGTGGAAACCGGTAGCGCTTGTAGCTAATCGACGATGACCTCTTCAAAGTCACTTGCGTCCAACCGCGGACATGACCAGCCGAACGACCTTTGGCGTGACAACACCCTCTCTATCGCCGAAACAAGCGGGTCGAAGAAAACATCGCCTCCAACTCCTCGATCCGCTCCTTGCTTTCTTCCCATCGCGCGTTCTGAACCTGGGCGATCAGGGATTCGGAAATCAACTGCAACGCAATGGTCGAATCCCAACTCGAAGGTGCTTCGACCAGTCCGTGAAAGGTGATGTTTGCCCTGCGACCGATGGGAGATCCCCACTGGTCGGTGAACAAGACAACGGTCGCCCCACGCTTTGAGGCGATATCGGCCAGTTTTTCGAGATGGGCCTCATACCGGCGGATGTCATAGATGATCAGAACAGACGTGCCATCCATGTCCAACAGATACTGCGGCCAGACATTGGTGGAATTGCCCAGCATGGTCACATTGGGCCGGATGATCTGCATGTGGTTGAACAGATAATCGGCGTTGGAACGGGTAATTCGCCCGCCCACGACATAGAGGTGGCGGGTGGTGTCGGCCAGCAATTTGGCAACAGCATCGAATTCCGCCGTGTTGATGCGTTCCAACGTGTGGCGCATGTTTGCCCAAACGGCTTGCGCAAAACGGGGCAAGGGGTGTTCTGCGGTGTCCTCTTCAACCCACGGGCCGCGTTTGGAAAGCGGTTTCTTGATCCGGGCGGCCACCTCATTGCGCAGGGATTCCTGCAAATCAGGAAAGCCGTCAAATCCCAGTTTGCGCGCCATCCTGATTACCGTCGGCGTCGAAACCCCGGCAGCGCCTGCCAGTTTGGTGATCGATTGCAGCCCTGCCATCGGGTAGTCCTGCAGAAGTACCGAGGCAAGCTGCCGCTCGGACCGGGTAAGGTCGTCGATGCCTTCTTGCAGCATCTGTTTCACAAGCTTTGTCGTCGGGATCACGGGGTATCCTCAAATCTAGCTTTTTCTACAGAGTAGGCATTGATGTAGTCATGTCTACAGAAAGTTTGTTGACAACTGAGCGCCCAAGGCTCCCAATGTGAGACAAGAGCGCGAGTCACGTGCGCCGCAAAGATAACGGAACCGGGCCCATCCGAGGAACGGTCAGTAAAACAGGGAAACGGGCATGAATTTCATGCGGAGATACGTCTCGTTCATCGACGGGATAAACCGCTGGATCGGCCGGGTGGTGATGTACGGCATCTTCGTGATGATGGGCATCCTGTTGTGGTCGTCGATCTCCAAGACTTTCTTTCTACCGTCGTTGTGGACGCTGGAAGTAGCGCAGTTTGCGATGGTGGCCTATTACATCCTCGGCGGGCCGTATTCGATCCAGATGGGGTCGAACGTGCGGATGGACTTGCTTTATGGCGAATGGTCCAGCCGACGGCAGGCGTGGACGGATGCGTTTACGGTTCTGTTTCTGATCTTTTATTTGGGCGTGCTGATCTATGGCGGGTGGGATAGTCTGAGCTATTCGCTGCAATACGGTGAACGCAGCCCGACGGCCTGGCGACCCTACCTGTGGCCGATCAAGGTGATCATGCTGGTGGGCCTGATTCTGATGCTGCTGCAGGCGGTATCGGAGTTGTGCAAGGATATCCTGCGCATCAAGGGCGATGACCTCCCGAGGGAGGCGATCTGATGTCTTACGAGATGATCGCCATTGTCATGTTCTCGACCATGATGTTGATGCTGATGACCGGGCAACGGGTGTTCGGTGCCATCGGGTTTGTGGCCGTGGTGGCCTCGCTGCTTCTGTGGGGCGACCGGGGCGGGTACGACATTGGTTTCGCTGCGGCGATGAAGCTGATGAAATGGTATCCGCTGCTGACGCTGCCGATGTTCATCTTTATGGGATATGTCCTGTCGGAATCCAAAATCGCGGACGATCTGTACAAGATGTTTCATGTCTGGATGGGCGGCCTGAACGGTGGTCTGGCAATTGGTACGATTGCCCTCATGGTCCTGATTTCTGCTATGAACGGTCTGAGCGTAGCGGGTATGGCGATTGGCGCCACGATCGCCCTGCCGGAACTGTTGAAGCGCGGATATGACAAGCGCATGGTGACTGGTGTCATTCAGGCTGGTTCATCCCTGGGTATTCTCGTGCCGCCCTCTGTCGTGCTCGTTCTTTACGCGATGATTGCGCGGCAGCCGGTGGGACAACTATGGTTGGCAGGTGTCATTCCGGGGCTGATGATGGCGGCTATGTTCATTCTCTACATCGCCATCCGTTGCAAACTGAACCCTGCTTTGGGTCAGGCCATGGATCGCGAAAACCTGGCTGAATATGAACGAACTACGGACCATCCTTTGCGCCTGAACTATCTTGCCTTGCTGGGCGTTGTCGCCGTTCCGGCGTTGTTGGGCCTGGGTGCAGTGACGGCCAAGGCCGCAATCGGCATCGCTGCAGTGATTGGTGCGTTGTCTTTTGCCACCCGAAAAACCCCGGCCTTTTACAAGGATGTCTTCCTCAAGGAGAAATACCGTCTGCTTTTCGCAGGTGTCCTGCCGCTGGCGATTTTTGCCGCGATGATGATCCCGTTCGTGAACGGCTGGACTTCCCTAGTGGAAAGTTCCGCCATCGGTGCGCTGACGGCCTTTGTCGCGGCGGTTCTGAAAGGGCGGATGAATCGGCAGGTTTTCGAGACCTCGGTGCGCTCGACGCTGGGTATTTCGTGCATGTTCATGTGGATCATTCTGGCGGCGCTGGCTTTTGGCGCCGTGTTTGACGGGCTTGGGGCGGTGCGCGCCATCGAGAACCTGTTCACCGAGCGTCTGGGGCTGAGCCCCTGGATGATCCTGATCCTGATGCAGCTGAGTTTCATCGTAATGGGCACGTTTCTTGACGATACGGCTATGCTGGTGATCGTGGCGCCGCTTTACGTGCCGTTGGTGCAGGCGTTGGGATTCGACCTGATCTGGTACGGTGTGCTGTACACGATCACGACTCAGATCGCCTATATGACACCGCCATTTGGCTATAACCTGTTTCTGATGCGAGCCATGGCGCCGCCAGACATTACTCTGCGCGATATTTATGGGTCGATCCTGCCCTTCGTGCTGGTGATGGCGCTGGCGCTGGCGATCATCATGGTGTTTCCGCAGATCGCACTGTGGTTGCCGGAGGCCGTTTACAACAAATGATCCCGGATCGAACCGGGGCTTATGAGAGAGCAATTCGTTGATTTCAACTGGGAGAGAGAAAATGACGACAAGACGTAAGTTTTTGAAAGGGGCCGCAGTTGTTCCTGCGGCATCGCTGGCCGCACCGGCGCTGGCGCAATCGACGATCAAGTGGCGGATGCAGACCTATGCCGGCCCTGCGCTGGCCGAACATGTGGTCGATCCGGCGATCAACCTGTTCAACCAGATTGCCGGAGACCGGATGCAGATCGAGCTGTTTTATGCCGATCAGCTGGTGCCCACCGGCGAGTTGTTTCGCGCCATGCAGCGGGGCACTATCGACGCGGTGCAATCGGACGACGACTCGATGGCCTCGCCCACCGAAGTGACAGTTTTCGGCGGGTATTTCCCCTTTGCTTCGCGTTATTCTCTGGATGTGCCTGTACTGTTCAATCAGTACGGCCTGAACGAAATATGGGACGAGGAATATTCCAAGGTCGGCGTCAAGCATATCAGTGCCGGTTCGTGGGACCCTTGTCATTTCGCCACCAAGGACCCGATCAACTCGCTGGCCGATCTGCAGGGCAAGCGTGTCTTTACTTTCCCGACCGCAGGCCGGTTCCTTAGCCAGTTCGGCGTGGTGCCTGTCACCCTCCCGTGGGAGGATATCGAAGTTGCGGTTCAGACCGGCGAACTGGATGGTATTGCCTGGTCCGGGATTACCGAGGATTACACCGTCGGTTGGGCGGATGTGACCAACTATTTCCTGACCAACAACATTTCAGGGGCGTGGATTGGCCACTTCTTTGCCAATAACGAACGTTGGGAGGAATTGCCGGAGGATCTGAAGCTGTTGTTCAAGGTATGCTGTGAGCAATCCCACTATTATCGCCAGTGGTGGTATTGGGGCGGCGAGGCATCGCTACGGGTCAACGGAACCAAGATGCAGCTTACCTCGATTCCGGATGCGGAATGGGCGCAAGTCGAAGCCGCCGCAACGAAATTCTGGGACGAGATCGCCGCCGAATCCGAGACCAAGGCCAAGGTGGTCCAGATATTCAAACAGTATAACGCCGACATGCAAAAGGCCGGGAGGCCTTATCGCTACAGCTGACCAATCTGCCCTGACCTGCGCGTGTGGGTCAGGGCAAAAATCGCATTGACCGGTGGGGTTGCAAGGTTCATAGAGCCGAAAAAACCAGGAGCTTTCGGAATGACCATCACACGCATCGAAACCGGCCAGCGCATGAGCAAGATCGTCAAGCACAATGGCACCGTCTACCTGTGCGGTCAGGTAGGAGACGGTGAGACCGTCGCGGATCAGACGCGCGATTGCCTGTCCCGTGTCGAGGCGCTGCTGGAACAGGCGGGAACGGACAAAACCCGGATTTTGCAGGCAATCGTCTGGCTGGCGGACATGGCCGATTTTGCCGAGATGAACGCTGTATGGGATGCTTGGGTGCCCGAGGGCCACGCCCCCGCGCGCGCTTGCGGCGAGGCCAGGTTGGCGCGCGACACACTGCGCGTCGAAATCATCGTCACGGCCGCCGAGAAGTAACGGGCGTTTTCACTCAAAGCCGATTTCGACCGAGCCGAAGCGACCGAAATCCGCATGAATCTCGGAACCGGAAGGGCATTCCACGGGTCGAATGAAGCTGCCCGATAGAATGATGTGACCGGGTTCAATCCTCTGGCTGAACTCCGCCATGCGGCGGGCCAGCCAGACGACGCTTTCGACGGGGTCGTTCAAAACACCGGCGCCAAGCCCGGTTTCCTCGATCTCGCCATTGCGGAATGTAAGGGCGCCAACCCAGCGAAGGTCAAAGGCGTTGATGGCGTGTCGTTCGGCACCCAGAACGATCCCGGCATTGGCGGCGTTGTCGCTGATCGTGTCGCATACGTTGCGGGCTGTTCCGGTGTCCGGATCGACCCGCAGAATTCGGGTATCAAGGATTTCGAGTGCAGGCACGACACAGTCAGTGGCGGCAATGACTTCTTCGCGGGTGACATTTACGCCGCCGATGGCGGATTTCATCACAAACGCGATCTCAGCCTCGATCCGGGGCTGGACGAACCGCCCTTTTGGCACCGTGCTTTCGTTTTCGAACGCCATATCGTCGAACAAAATTCCACTGTCGGGAATATCGATGTTCAGCGCATATTGCATGGCCTTCGATGTCAGGCCGATTTTCCAGCCGATCACCTTTCGGCCCTGCGCCAGTTTGGCGCGCTGGATTTCATTTTGTATGGCATAGGCGTCATCCATGGTCATGTCCGGATGGCGCAGGCTGAGCAGGCCGATCTGGGTACGCTCGCGTTCGGCGGTCAGCAAATCGGCGGCGGCACGGGCGTGATCTTGCGGAGTCATGGCTGTTCGTCTGCCACACCGTTGCGCAGGATGCCAATGCCGCCAACTTCGACTTCGACCACGTCACCCGGTTCAAGGTAGCGTGGTGGATCGAACCGCGCGCCCGCACCGGTTGGTGTTCCGGTGATGATGATGTCACCGGGCCGCAGCGTCATGAAGGTAGAGATATAGGCGATTTCCTCGCGGATCGGGAAGATCATGCGGTTGAGGGTGTCGTTTTGGCGTTCTTGGCCATTCACCCTCGTTATGATCCGGGCATCGTCCAATTGGGCAGGATCACGGAAGGGGACCAACCAAGGGCCAAGCGCGCCGGATTTGTCCCAATTCTTGCCTTGCGTGACATTGAACTTCGCGTGCCGGACCCAATCGCGAATGGTGCCTTCGTTGCACAGCGTCAGCGCGGCAATGTGTCCGTATGCATCCTCAGCCTTGATGCGACGTCCGGTCTTGCCGATGACAATTGCCACCTCGCCTTCGTAGTCCAATGTGTGGTTCTCCGGCGGGCGGATCAGAGGCAGATTGTGTCCGGTGAATCCGCTGGCGAAACGTGGGAACAGGGACATATACTTGGGTTGCGCACTGCCGTCTTTGTATTCTGAATTTCGGTCGGGAAAGTTCACCCCGACACACAGGATGCGAGGCGCGTTGGGCAGCGGAATATCGTAAGAGAAATCGGTGTGTGTGACCGGACGACCCTGTGCGGCGGCTTCAAGCTGATCCAATCCGCCATCCCGGATGACGTCAAGGAGTGTGGGCCAATTGGGGAAGTTCGGCGACAGGGCTACCGCGCCGCCGTCGGTGATAGCGCCATAGTATGTCTTGCCCTCGGCAATGAAACTCGCAAATCGCATGGTTTGCCTTTGCTATTGAACCGGAAAGATGACGTTGGTTTGCCCGGTGCCGGATGAGGGGAAATACTCGGTCACGACCTCACATTTGCCTGTGTAGTCGTCCCATCCCAGCGCACCGTACAGCATCGACGTGTCATGCATGGATCCCTCGCCACAACAGAAGGTCGCATAATCACCCAGCATCTTCAGGAAGGTCGCGTGATCGCCATTCTTCCACATCTCCAGTACATGCAGGTCGACTTGGCGGTTGAACTCGGAACTGATGGTAAAGGTGCCGTTATTGGCGGCATAGTCCTTGTTGGCCCAGATCTTGTGAGACAAAGAGCCAGAGGCGACAAGCAACACCTTGCTGTCGCTGGCTTCGACGGCCTCGCGGATCGCCTCGCCGATGAGGCGGCTTTCGGAATGGTCATGTACGGTGGCCCAGGCGGCGACCGAGACGACCTTCATGTCGTGTTCGCGGCTCATGAACCGCATTGGCACCAATGTGCCATATTCCAGTTCCAGACTGTCCAGGTGATGCGCAAGTGTATAGACACCCTTGTCTGATGCCACTTTGGCAATGGCGTCGCCAAGCTCCGGATTGCCGTCGTAGGAGTACGGCAAATCCTGAATGAATTGTGGAAACTCATTCGAGGTAAACAACCCTTCGAACCTGGCGTTCGCATTGATGTGAAAGCCTGCGTTGATCACCCAATGAGTGTCGCAGATCACGACGGTATCAGCGCCCAACGCCTTGGCGCGGCGGGCGATTTCGCGGTGGCCGTCAATGGCGGGCTGCCTTTTGCCCTTGATCGGACCTTCCTGCTCCGACATCAACAATGTCGGCACGTGGGTCATCTTGGCGGCGAGTACGATTTCTCCCATTTTAGGTTCCTCCCGAAGTGTCGCTGGTAGTCAGGCGCCCAGCCGCATGATCTTGTGCTGGCCGGTTGCGAAGCCGATATGCTTCTGTTCCATGTAAAACTCAAAACTCCAGTCGCCGCCATCGCGGCCGATACCACTGGCCTTGACCCCCCCGAACGGTGTGGGCAAGTGGCGGACGTTTTCCGAGTTTACCCAGATCATCCCTGCTTCGAGCCTGTCGGTAAAGCGCAGGGCGCGGGTCAGGTCGTTGGTCCAGACATATCCTGTCAGACCATAGGGCGTGTCGTTGGCAATGTGCAGCGCTTCTTCTTCGCTCGAAAAGGGTATTGACGTCAGGACCGGGCCGAAGATCTCTTCTTGCGCAATACGCATGTTGTTGCTTGCATTGGTGAAGAGGGTAGGGCGGACGAAAAAACCCTCGTCGCCAACGGTGGTTCCGCCCGCAGCGATGGTCGCGCCGTCTGATCTGGCGATGTCAAAATAGGATGTGACCTTTTCGAAATGTTCTTCGGTCACCAGCGGGCCGATTTCGGTTGTCGGGTCGAGCGGATGGCCGACCTTGATTGTGTTGACGCGTTCGACCAGCCTGGTCTCGAATTCCTCCTTGATGGTGTCCTGCACCAACAGACGTGAAGATGACGTACAGCGCTCACCATTGATCGAGTAGATCATGAAGATCACCGCGTCCAGCGCGCGGTCAAGATCGGCGTCATCAAAGACGATGACCGGGTTCTTACCGCCAAGTTCCAGGTGCATCCGTTTGAGCGTATCCGCGCCCTGTTTGGTGATGATCGACCCGGTGCGGCTTTCGCCGACAAAGGCGATGGCCTTGATCAGAGGGTGCTCGGTCAATCGTTTCCCGGCCTCTTCGCCAAAGCCGTTGACGGTGTTCAGCACGCCGGGCGGCAAGCCGGCCTCCTCAGCGATCTCGATCAGCAGGCGGGCGGTCAGGGGACTGGCCTCTGCGGGCTTGTGAACCACAGTGCAACCTGCGGCCAGCGCCGGAGCGATTTTCCATGTCGACAGCATGAACGGCGTGTTCCACGGTGTGATGACACCGACCGGGCCAATCGGCACGCGTGTGGTGATGTTCATCAACGTGGACGATTTCAAGTGCTGGCCGTCGCGGGCCTGCACCACCTGATCGGCGAAATAGCGGAAATTCTCGGCCCCGCGCAACGCCGCCTTGGACATGAAGCGAAGGGTTTGACCGGTGTCCCAGCATTCGCAAAGGGCGATTTCCTCGGCCCGCGCTTCGATACACTCCGCGATGTTCAGCAGGATTTTCCGCCGCTCGGTCGCGGCCATGTCACGCCAGCTTTCGAACGCGCCTGCCGCAGCTACGGCCGCCGCATCTATGTCGGCGGCTGTCCCGTGGGCGACATCGCAAATGACTGACTTGTCGACTGGAGACACAGTCCGAAACACGCCACCCGACCCGTTTCGATCCTGACCTGCGATCCGGTTGCGAATACCGGTTTCGCGAAAGCGGGAAAGGTAGCTGTCGAGTTTCGCGAGGTTGTCGTCCAATACGGTCATTGCGAGTGCTCCAGATGGTCCCGGATGGTCCCGGTCTTTGCAGAAAGGTCCGGGTCTATGTCGCGTATCTCCAGCGACAGGGCGATCGAGTGGTGCGCCATGGCTGGTGCAAGAAACGCTTGGGCAGCCTCGAATATGCGATGTGTGGCGCCCTTCTTGACATCCAAAGTTCGGCCCGCACGAAGACGGACGGAAATGTCAATGAACCCGTGTTTCGGATCACCGTCCGCGATCGAACAGAAATCGCAGGCAAAGGCGCGCACCCTTATCCCGGCCAGGGGAAAAACACCCGTTTCAATCCCTGCCAGCCGAAGCGTGTTGCACAGGGCCGCCATATCGACGATCTGCTCCAGGTTTCTGGAATACTCGATGTTGAAATGCGGCATAGTACCTCCTCACTACTTCACTTGTTAACTAAAATTGGCAGAATGTCAACCGTCTACAGCACCAAGCCGCTTGGGCTTGTTCAGAACAATAGGGCAGGCAGGACTGTGGCGATTTGCGGAACGAACCAGATGATTGCGACCGCCACGGCTTGCAGCAGGATGAAGGGCGCCACTCCGGCATAGATATGTGCGGTTGTCACCTCGGGTGGAGCTGCGCCCCGCAAGTAGAACAACGAAAAGCCGAAAGGCGGCGTCAGGAACGATGTTTGCAGATTGATTGCGATCAGAACTGACAGCCAGATCGGATCGTGCCCCATGACGATCAAGGTCGGCAATACAAGCGGCAGTACGATCACTGAGATTTCGACAAAATCCAGAAAGAAGCCGAGAATGAAGATAAACAACATGCAGAAAAGAAGTGCGCCATTCGCGCCCCCCGGAAGTTTCTGCAGAATAGCCGCCACGCGGTCTTCGCCGCCCAGCCCGATGAATACGAGTGAAAAAACCCCGGCCGCCAAGATTGTTGCGAAGATCATCGAGGTCATCGTCAAGGTCGACGTCAGCGCAGGCTGAATGATCTTATGTGCAGTAAGCGAGCGGACTGCCGACAGGATGGAAACACCGCCGACAACGGCAAGGGCAAGATAGACAATTCCGACACCAGCCTCGAATCCGGTAAGGTCACTGCGTTGAAACCGAACGGGAAAAAGGCCGGCGCCAAGTGCCAAAAGGGTCAGCGCGGTAACCCCAATAAACAACAGACGCTTGCGCTCGCCAGTTCTTTCCGCGGCCAGAAGCGCGGCGCCAATTCCGCCGACCGAAGCTGCCTCGGTCGGTGATGCGATGCCGCTGAGGATTGCGCCCAACACTGCAAGAATGAGAAGGAACGCGGGCAGGATCGCGCGAGATATTTCGTTCAGATCAGGCTTGCGACCATTTCCCGGCGATGGCGGTAAATCGTTCGGGCGAAGCATACCGCGCGCAAGGATATATAGAATGTACAGGGCGACCATTGTCAGACCGGGAAGCAGAGCCGAGGCAAAGACCTGACCGACAGAGATGGTTTCGATGGAAAACTTGCCAAGTTCATACTGGGCTTGCTGATAGGCGTTCGACACCACGTCAGACAGGATGATCAACAGTGTCGAGGGCGGGATGATCTGCCCCAGGGTTCCGGCGGAACAGACGATGCCTGACGCAACACGGGGATCATACCCGGCCCGCAGCATGGAGGGCAGGGCGATCATCCCCATCGCGACAACTGTCGCCCCCACGATTCCCGTCGAAGCGGCCAGAAGCATGCCGACCAACACCACCGAGATACCCAAACCGCCCCTGAGCTGCCCGAAGGATCGGCCCATCGTGTCCAGCATGTCTTCGGCGATCCGGCTTTTCTCAAGGACTGCTCCCATCAGAACAAAGAGCGGAATCGCGATCAGGACGTTGTTGGTCAAAAGACCATAGATACGCTGCGACATTGCGCCAAGCAGGGACAGGTCCATCACGCCGAGGACCCACCCCAACAGCGCAAACAGAATGGCGGTGCCTGCGATGCTGAACGCCACCGGAAAGCCAGACAGGATGACGGCGACCAACCCCGCGAACATGATCAGGTCCAGGTATTCAGCCATCGCGTGGCCTTTCCGCCAAAAGCCGCAGGACGCAGGCCACAGATTGAAGCAGGACGAGGACGCAGAAAAGCGGTATCAATGACTTCAGCAGAAACACTGCTTTGATCCCACCGACCGAGATCGGGCCTTCCATAATCTTCCAGGAATTTCGGACCGCAGGCCAGGACCAGTAGAAGATCATGATCATCGCGGGCATAAGCAGGAAAACATGCCCCGCAAGGTCGATACGCCGACGGCCCGTCGGCCCGAGCTTGGCATAGAAAATGTCGACCCGAACGTGACCGTCCACCAAAAGCGTGTAACCCGCCCCCAACATGAACAGGGTTGAATGCAGATAAAGAACTGACTCTTGCGTTGCGATAGTGCTGAAACCGAAGGCATAGCGCGCGACGACAATGGCAAATTGAATCAGTAGCATTGCCAGTGCGAACCAGCGCACCGCCAGACCGGTTGCACGATTGATGCCGTCAAGCGTCTCGATGAGCCTTTTCATCACCACCTCAAAAAGAACCGATGCGCATGTTCACGCATCGGTTCAGGCTGATCGCCCGATGACTCAATAGCCCAGAACGCTTGCGCGGGCGTTCATTTGCCCGTTGTCGGCAAAGGTCATGTAGGCCCCGACAGAATCGCGGTAATCTACAAAGTTCTGAGTGATGCGGCGCACCAGTTCGTCGTCGTCATTGGCAAGGTCTTCCATGACCTCTGCCGCGGCAACACCCATGGCAACGACCACGTCGTCCGGAAGCTGCCTGACCTGCACCCCTTCGTTTGCGACCATGGCCGCAAGCGCCTGTGCGTGCTTGGTGGTGTATTCGGTCCAGACCGGATTATAGAGGCTTTCGCAGGCAAAACTGACGGCCTGCTTCAAATCGTCCGGCAGCCCAGAATAAACCTCGAGATTGACCGCACATTCCTCCGCTGAAGACGGCTCACCCACGCCCGGCCAGTAATAGTTCTTGGCAACCTGGAAGAAGCCGAGCGCGCTGTCCGTCCACGGGCCGATGAACTCTCCGGCGTCCAGCGCACCGGTCTGCAGCGCCTGAAACATGTCGCGCCCGCCCATGGCTTGCACCGCCATGCCGAGCTTGGAGCACATCTCGGACGCAAGACCGGTGGTGCGGAATTTGAGCCCCTTGAGATCATCGACGGAATTGATTTCGTCCCGGAACCAGCCCTGCCATTGCGGGCCGGAGTTGCCGCACAGAA
Organism: Ruegeria sp. CI1; assembly: GCF_056536925.1. Taxonomy (NCBI): domain Bacteria; kingdom Pseudomonadati; phylum Pseudomonadota; class Alphaproteobacteria; order Rhodobacterales; family Roseobacteraceae; genus Ruegeria; species Ruegeria sp. CI1. The sequence continues at coordinate 73,176 of NZ_JBQFQP010000009.1, forward strand.
ATGGCTTTAATCCGAAACGTCCGTACATTTCGTCATACAGGGCCTGACCGCCACCGTGATAAAGCCAGCCGAATTGCTCGTCGGCCCTGAGGCCAAACGGCTGCGACCCGAACAACAGGATGCCCTTGGACTTGGACCCCCAATAGGCTGGAACCGCGTGGTAAAGCTCTGCCGTCCCCTCCGAGACCGCGTCGAACACACCGCGCCCCGGCACCAGCTCTCCGGCGGCGAACAGTTTCACTTCGATGCGTCCGCCGGACAGGTTGGTGATCCGATCCGCCAGCATCTGCGCAGCAACGCCCGGCCCCGGCAGGTTCTTGGGCCACGCGGTGACCATCTTCCATTGCCGGATATCCTGTGCAATCGCCGGGCTTGCCAATGCCGTGGCCGCAACGCCCGTTACACCCGCTTTCACAAAATCTCTGCGTTTCATTGTCTCCTCCCCGTTCAATACTTGTTATGCGTACCATATTCACTTTCAGGAATAGACATAATTCCGTCAACGATTAGTTGCGGGTCTGCCCGCACGTAGTGACATGGCTTGACTTGTTTGCTCTCCAAGCGCCTTGTTCGCGAAATGCAGAAGGAGGCGGGGCGAAGATGCAATTCGATCAGGAACTTGAAGACCGGCTTGTCCGTTATGCGGCCATCGACAGCCAAAGCGATGCGGAATCACCGAACTCTCCCAGTACAGACATTCAGTTGGATGTCTTGCGTTTGCTGCTGGCCGAACTTGCCGGAATGGGCGCTCAGGATGTCGAGTTGACGGACTATGGTGTTGTTCTGGGAACAATTCCGGCAACGACGTCCGGTCCGACCATCGGGTTTCTGGCCCATGTCGACACGGCGCCGCAGTTCAATGCCAGCGGGGTCAAACCAAGGGTGATCAAAGGCTACAATGGTGGCGATATCAGTTTTCCGGACAATCCCTCACTTATTTTGTCCCCTGACGATTGTCCTGCTCTGGGTGAAAAGGTTGGGCATGACCTTGTCACCGCGTCGGGTACGACTTTGCTGGGGGCGGATGACAAGGCCGGCGTCGCAATCATCATGACCGCCGCGCGGCATCTTTTGAAGAACCCGCAGATACCCCATGGCCCCATTCGTATCGCATTTACTCCGGACGAGGAAATCGGGCGCGGGGTAGGCGAGCAGCTTCCGAAGGATCTGGCTGCCGAGTTTGCATATACTTTCGACGGCAGCAATGTCGGAGAAATCGAGTACGAAAGCTTTTCCGCCGATGCCGCAGAAATCACAGTTTCAGGCGTGTCGATCCATCCTGGCTGGGCCAAGGGAAAGCTGGTCAACGCAATACATCTGGCATCCAAGATCGTTTCGATGCTGCCACAATCGACAATGACGCCAGAGGTGACCGACGGTCGAGAAGGGTTCATCCATGCGACCGACATGACCGGCGGATCGTCGGAGATGAAAATCAAACTGATCCTGCGCGACTTCGAACTTGACGGCCTAGAGGCCAAGGGGCGACTTTTGCGACAGGTCTGCGAAGCGGTGCAAAGCTCGGAGCCACGCGCAAAAATCGAATGCAAGGTCACGCCGCAATATCGCAATATGCGGTATTGGCTGGAAAAAGACATGACGCCGGTGGCCCTGGCCTGCGCCGCCAGTCGCAGGATAGGTGTCGAACCGGTCTCGATTCCAATTCGAGGCGGTACGGACGGTTCGCGTTTGACCGAACTTGGGGTACCGACGCCAAACTTGTTCACTGGAATGCAGAATATTCATGGCCCGCTGGAGTGGATATCGGTTCAGGACATGTCAGTCGCGACCAACCTATGCCTGACCCTGGTCGAGCTTGCCGCCACGGATTCGTGACGACGCACAGCCAGCCTCTCGGCCCTTGCTGCACCAGGTCAACGCGTTCAAACCTGAGCGCAATGATCGATACGATCTGCAGCTTGGTTCGCCAGTCTGCCACACAACCGAAACTGCCGTAAAATCCTGGTGAGCAGGTGGGTTCCAAACACTGGTTCGAGCAAATTCCTATTTATGCAAAAGCATATTTCGGGGCGAATCAATGAATGCTCTGAAAGTATTCAGAGGGAGAGATCCGGATATCGACAAGATCATTGTCGGACGCTGTAAGCAATGTGATTTTCGGCCCGACCAGTCCGGCGGGTCGACCCGATGCCAGGACCGAAACCGCTTGATTAAGAGCCATGACCCCCTGCAATTCGGGATCGTCGAAAGGAACTGCCAGAACGCTGCTATTCATCAAGCCGCGCAGAACGGTCTGGCTGATGTATGTCGAGATCAGTTGCGGTTGCATTGGTGCACGAGAATTTGCGAACAAACCAATCGCGGCTTCAGCCGCCGCTGCCCTGCCGATCAAGTAGTCGATGTCGGGGTAGAGCGCGAGCGCGGTTTCGACGAGCGCCAGTTGCTGGCGCAACCCCGTGTCCGCCCCAAAAACGTCGATGACGTCAACGGAGCTCTCGGTAAGACCATCGCGCAACCCTTGATCCAATGGCCCGGTCCAGCCAGCTTCGGTGGGTCCAGAGATAATTACTGCGGTCTTGGGTGGTGACCCGGTGTTGTGCCGTTCCGCGAGATACTTCCCGACGGCATACCACATATCCTGCCAGTCCACACCAATACGCCCGCTGAGCGCCGTAGCATGCAGTTCATTTACCAATCCGAATACGGGGATATCCTCGGCGGCTTGTGCGATAGCCGTCGTCAAGTCAGTATGATCGGAGGTAACCGCACCGACCAAGATTGCGTCGACACCTCAAGCGTGACAACACCCGTTAAGGGGTTTGGCGTTTCGCAGACACAATCGCGTTTCATCATATGTTAAATAGCGGCGCCTAGTTTCAACCCGATCCGAGTTGAGGCAGGCAATGGGGTTTTTTCGGTGCTGAATATCAAGGATTCAGAAGCCCAGGCCGGGAAAGGATTCGGAGCAATTCGAAAGGTTCTGGTGGTCGATGACAGCCGCCTGCAACGCCGCATTCTCGTTGGTTCTCTGAGAAAATGGGGTTTCGAGGTGATCGAGGCGGACAGTGGCGAAACCGCGATCGCGGTGTGCCGCCAGAACCCGCCCGATCTGGTGCTCAGCGACTGGGTGATGCCCGGCATGAGCGGGTTGGAGTTTTGTCAGGCGTTCCGGTCGTTGGAGCACGAGGAGTACGCCTATTTCATCCTGTTGACCTCAAAGAGCGAAAAGAACGAAGTGGCGCAGGGGTTGGATGCAGGGGCGGATGACTTCCTGATCAAGCCGCTGGGCGCGGATGAGCTGCGCGCCCGTATCTCTGCAGGAGCCCGCATCCTGGGCATGCAGCGGGAATTGTCCGAAAAGAACCGCATCATTGAAAAGGCGCTGGGCGAGTTGCGGCTGGCGCATGATGCCATCGACAAAGATCTGATTCAGGCCCGAAAGATACAGGAGTCACTGGTGCCTGAGCTGACTCGCGAATTTGGCACGTCGCGCGTCAGCCTGTTGCTCAAACCTTGCGGTCATATTGGTGGGGATCTGGTGGGCGTGTTTTCTCCGGGGGTGAACCGGTTGGGGTTTTACAGCATCGACGTGTCCGGGCACGGGATCACTTCGGCGATGATGACGGCCCGGTTGGGCGGCTATCTGTCCAGTACTTATTTTGACCAGAACGTAGCGATGGAAAAGCGGTTTGACCGTTTCTATGCGTTGCTGCCGCCCGAGGAGGTGGCTGCAACCCTCAATTCCCGTCTGATCGCTGATACCGGGGTCGAGGAGTATTTCACCATGGCCTATGCTATCATCGATCTCAGGAATGGCCATCTGAAGATGGTCCAGGCGGGCCATCCGCATCCTCTGGTGTTGCGTCGCGACGGACAAGCAGAGTTTCTTGGCGAAGGCGGCGTTCCGATTGGGTTGCTGCCGAACGTGACCTATGAACGTGTGGAAACCTATCTGGAACCCGGTGACAGGCTGTTGTTGTACTCGGACGGCTTCACGGAATGCCGTCTGGAGAATGGCGGAATGTTGGAGCCGGAAGGGTTGCTGGATCTCGTGCGGCAATGCGGGCCGGATCTGAGCGGGCAGGAATTCTTGGACGATCTGTTCTGGAGGTTGACCCAGGTCATGTCGCCCGAGCACGGGCTGGATGACGATGTTTCAGCCGCATTTTTTGAGTATAACGGCGTACCGCAACCATAGGAAACAGGCGTAGCCTCTTTTGCCCTTCGGGAAATCGACTCTGGGTATAATAAACCAGAATGCAGCAGAATACCCGCCGGTCAGAAACCCTGAGCGTGCCAGTCGGCGAAATGGCGGTCGCCAGCGTTGCCCAGACGGTAGGAGGCTTCGTCCGCCTCCATCCACAAAGGCTCGTGAAACGATTCGGTTGGCGGACCCATGCGGCGCACGGGGCGGGCGCGGTAGATCAGACAGATTTTTTCGGCCCACAGGTCGTATTCCGGCATGTAGGCGAAACGTCGAAAGGCGCCGACGCGTTTGGGCGTCGCGATCACCCAGCCGGTTTCCTCATAGACTTCGCGATGCAGGGCGGTGATTGGCGATTCTCCGGGATCGATACCGCCGCCCGGCAGTTGCAGGTCGGGGCCGGGTTCCATCTGACAGGTCAACAACAGTGCATTGCCACGCGGCAACAAGGCATAAACCCCGACGCGGCGGGTGTATGTCCTGCCCGGTTCGGGGGTTTCACCGAAACGCCTGATCATGTATGGCCCCTTTCAACCAAATCAGTTCGACTTATATGGTGGCGGTATGCCAACCTGCGGCGTTTAAGGAAACCCCATGTCTCTTGGAACGAAAATCGCGTGGGACGACACTGTCCTGCCCTTTCAGCTTGACCTGCCTGACATGCGTGGTCGGGTGGCCCGGCTGGACGGGGTGTTGGACGGCATTCTGAAGCAGCACGACTATCCCGTTCAGGTCGAAGCGCTGGTGGCCGAGATGGCCTTGCTGACCGCGTTGATCGGGCAGACCATCGCGCTGCGCTGGAAGTTGTCGCTGCAGGTGCAATCCAAGGGGCCAGTGCGGATGATCGCGACCGATTACTATGCGCCGAAAATCGAGGGAGAACCGGCGCAGATCCGGGCCTATGCCAGTTTCGACCGTGATCGGCTGAGCGAGGGCGCGCCTTTCGATCAGGTCGGCGAGGGGTATTTCGCGATTCTGATCGACCAGGGCAAAGGTACGCAGCCTTATCAGGGGATCACGCCATTGTCGGGTGATTCGCTGAGCGCCTGCGCCGAGGCCTACTTCGCCCAGTCTGAGCAGTTGCCGACGCGTTTCTCGCTGAGTTTCGGCAGATCGATGGAGCCCGGCGTGAACGAACATTGGCGTGCCGGCGGGATCATGTTGCAGCACATGCCCAAGGCGTCGCCCTTCGTGGCCTCTGGCGGCGGGTCGGGTGAGATTCTGAGTGCCGATGACCTTGTGGATGGCGAGGAGGGTGAAAACTGGAGCCGGGTCAACATCCTGCTCGATACCGTTGAAGATCTGGAGCTGATCGGCCCGTCGGTACAGCCGACCGAACTTTTGGTACGCCTGTTTCACGAGGAACAGCCGCGCGTCTATGACACGCAACCGGTCAAGTTCGGGTGTACCTGTTCCGAGGAACGCGTACGGCAAAGCCTGTCGATCTATTCGGCCAAGGATATCGCGAAGATGACCACGCCCGAAGGAACTGTGACTGCAGATTGCCAGTTTTGCGGTGCGCATTATGTGCTTGATCCTGCAACGGTCGGCTTCGAAGCGGACCCGGATACCGGTGCGTGACGCGGTCGACCTGCTGTTGGCGGCGCTTAGCCGTCCGGGCCCCGGGTCAAGCGATTTCGATTTGAACCCGGACACGGTTCTGCCTGAGGGGCGCAAGTTGCGCCCTGCGGGAGTTCTGGTGCCTGTGTCTCTTATCGGCGACGGCCCGCGCGTAATCCTGACGAAACGGTCTTCGGCCCTGAAGCATCACCCCGGCCAGATCGCCTTTCCCGGTGGCAAGCAGGATGAGGGTGATGTTGACGTCACCGCCACCGCCTTGCGAGAAGCGCAGGAAGAAATCGGGTTGCCGCTCGATTTGCCGCGTATTCTGGGGCAACTGCCCGCGCACGAAACGGTAACGTCGTTCACCGTCACTCCGGTTGTTGCGGTTTTGGAGCGCGGGTTCGACCCGATTCCGGAGCCTGGTGAGGTTGAAGAGGTGTTTTCAGTGCCGCTGAGCCATGTGTTGAATCCGCAGAACTACATTGTAGAATCGCGGCGTTGGCGGGGCCAGCGGCGGCACTATTTCACCGTTCCGTTCGGCCCCTACTACATCTGGGGTGCAACCGCACGGATGTTGCGGGGGCTGGCGGCACGGGTGAATGAATGACGCGGATTACTGACGCGTGGGTGCATGATCCGGCAACGCAAAAGGTATGTGCGGCGCTGACTGGCGGTGGTGCACAGGCCCTGTTTGTCGGGGGATGCGTGCGCAACGCTCTGCTGGGCGCGCCGGTTGCCGATATCGACATCGCCACCGACGCAAGGCCTGAACGCGTTGTCGCCCTGGCAGAGGCTGCGGGGATCAAGGCGGTTCCCACCGGTATCGACCACGGCACCGTGACCCTGGTAAGCAACGGCATCCCACATGAGGTCACCACCTTTCGCCGTGACGTGGAAACTGATGGCCGCCGGGCTGTAGTGGCCTATTCCGATACGGTCGAAGAGGACGCTGCACGCCGCGATTTCACCATGAACGCGCTTTATGCGCGGCCCGATGGAACCATTATCGACCCGCTTGGAGGATTGTGCGACCTGCAGGCGCGACGGGTAAGATTTATTGGCAAAGCCGAGGATCGTATTCGCGAGGACTATTTGCGCTCTCTGCGCTATTTCCGGTTTCATGCTTGGTATGGCGACGAGGAGGGGGGCTTCGACCCCGAGGCAATGTCGGCCATCGGAAGCGCTCTGGATGGTTTGGAGAAGCTGTCGCGTGAGCGGGTTGGAGCGGAATTGATGAAACTTCTGGCTGCGCCCGATCCGGCGCCTTCGGTTGCCGCAATGCGGATCACTGGCGTTTTGGGCCGCGTGCTGCCTGGCGCGGATGATCGCGCGCTTGCGCCCCTCGTGGCGATCGAAGCTCAGGCCGGGATTTCTCCAGATCCGGTAAGGCGTCTTGCGGGGCTGGGGCAACAGGCGATGGTGTCGACACTGCGATTGAGCAAGGCGCAGATGCAGCGCCTGACCCGTATGCATGATGCGGCGACAAATGCAGCTTCACCGGCCGAACTTGGGTACAGATACGGGTGGCAGGGCGGCATGAATGCCCTACTGCTGAGATGCGCGTTCCTGGAACGGCCATGGACACCCGATCTGGATGAGGCGCTGAAAACCGGAATGAATGCGCAGTTTCCGATCAGGGCGCGGGATCTGATACCTGACTACCAAGGCCCCGCGCTGGGCGCGAAACTGGCCGAGTTAGAGACGGTTTGGATCGACTCAGGTTTTACGCTGGGGCGAGATGAGTTACTGTCCCGGACGCGATAGTTCCTAAGGGGGTGACAGGCTGGTATCTTTCCGGCTAGGGTGCGCCTGTCACATGGATGGAGGAATGCGAATGTACTTCGGGATCTGGTTCACCTGAATCTGGAACGAACGACCCCGTGAGGGTGGTGTTCCGACACTGCCTTGTTTCGCATTTCTGATCTGACGGCTCAATTGGAGCACCGCCCATGTTTCGATATTTCGAAGATCTCGTTGACCCATTTGTACCCTATGCCGAGAGGGACGTGCCGCCGACGCAGCTATGGCCTTTCCTTCGCGACTATTCGCAACCGTTCCGCCGGGTGTTTGTTTTGGCGGCGCTGATGTCGGTGATCGTGGCCGCGGTCGAGGTTGTGCTGATCTTTTACATGGGGCGGGTTGTAGACCTGATGGGTGGTACGCCCACCGAGGTCTGGGATGCGCACGGGACCGAGTTGTTGCTCGTCGGTGCGTTCATCTTGCTGTTTCGTCCCTTACTGCATGTGGTTGATGTGCTGCTGCTAAACAATGCGATCCTGCCGAACTACGGCACGCTGATCCGTTGGAGGGCGCACAAACACGTCTTGCGGCAGTCGGTTGGCTGGTTCGAAAACGATTTTGCAGGACGCATTGCCAACAGGATCATGCAAACGCCGCCTGCTGCAGGAGAGGTGGTCTTTCAGGTTTTCGATGCGATCTCGTTTTCACTGGCCTATGTAATCGGAGCGGCAATTCTGCTCATGGCGGCTGATGTGCGGCTGATGGTTCCATTGCTGATTTGGTTTGTTCTGTACGGGTTTCTGGTGCGCTGGACGATCCGGCGTGTTGGTCCTGCGTCCAAATTGGCATCGGATGCACGTTCAACTGTGACCGGGCGGGTGGTAGACAGCTATACCAACATCCATTCAGTCAAGATGTTCGCGCATGACGATCATGAACTGGATTATGCGCGGGAGGCGATCGAGGAAACGCGACGCACATTCCAGGTCGAGATGCGGATTTTCACCGTGATGGATACAGTTCTGGTGACGCTCAACGGCCTGCTGATTGTGGGCGTTGTCGGCTGGGCCATTGCGCTGTGGATGCAGGGGCAGGCCTCGGTCGGGGTGGTTGCGGCGGCGGCGGCGCTGACGTTGCGCCTGAACGCCATGACCGGTTGGGTCATGTGGGCAATGACAAGTTTTTTCCGCCAGCTTGGCGTTGTGGCCGAAGGGATGGAGACGATTGCGCAACCTATTGCGCTGGTCGATGCACGGGATGCCAGACCGTTGCAGCTAAGCGACGGGCGGATCGAATTGCGGAACCTATCGCATCATTACGGACGCGAGGCCGGTGGGCTTGACCGTCTGAACCTGACCATCGAGCCGGGTGAAAAGATCGGTTTGATCGGGCGGTCCGGGGCGGGAAAGTCAACGCTGGTCAAACTGCTTTTGCGGTTCTACGACTCTGATCGGGGGGCAATTCTGATCGACGGCCAGGACATCGCGAAAGTGACGCAGGACAGTCTGCGTCGCCATATCGGGATGGTCCAACAGGACAGCGCGTTGTTGCACCGGTCGGTGCGTGACAACATTCTTTATGGCAAACCAAACGCCTCGGAGGCTGAGGTTATCGCGGCGGCAAAGCAGGCCGAGGCGCATGAATTCATCCTTGATCTCGAAGACCCGCAGGGTCGCAAGGGCTATGACGCGCATGTGGGGGAGCGGGGCGTCAAGCTGAGCGGAGGGCAGCGGCAGCGGGTTACGCTGGCGCGGGTGATCCTGAAAGATGCGCCGATCCTTCTCTTGGATGAGGCGACGTCTGCCCTAGATTCAGAGGTTGAGGCAGCGATTCAGGATACGCTTTACGGCATGATGCAGGGCAAGACAGTTATTGCGATTGCACACCGGTTGAGCACTATTGCGCAGATGGACCGCATTCTGGTGCTGGACCGCGGTCGTATCGTCGAACAGGGGGCGCATAGTGACTTGCTGGCGCAGGGGGGGCTTTATGCTCAGTTCTGGGCGCGACAGTCTGGCGGCTTCCTGAATCCTGAGGCTCCAGAATGAGAATTGCCGACCTGATCGAACCATTCCATCAACCGGAAACGCCCCCACCACAAACGCTGGGGGCGTTCATCCGATGGTGTCTGGCGGGCGCTTGGCCCGCGCTGTTTCTGGCGGCCTTCTTTTCGGCTGCGGGTGGCGCGATGGAGGCGGCCACAGCCTGGATACTGGGTCGGGTTGTCGACACGGCGGTCAACAGTGGGCCCGAAGCAATCTTCAGTGTAAGCAACGTTGCACCCATACTCGGGGCGGCGGCGTTTTTCATGCTGCTCCGGCCAACTGTGGCCGGGCTTTCGTCGGTGCTGAACAACTATGTCGTCATGCCCAACATTCAGCCACTCGTTTTGTCCAAGCTTAACCGGTGGACGCTTGGGCAATCGGTGACTTATTTCGACGATGATTTTGCGGGCCGGATTGCGCAGAAACAGATGCAGACCTCCAGCGCTCTGACATCCGTTGTATCAGACGCGATCAGTGCCGTGGTGTTTGCGCTGGCCTCCTTGGTTGGATCATTAGCCTTGTTAGGGTCTATTCATCCGTTGGTAATGTTGCCGTTCGTCTTGTGGCTGACCGTCTATTTCGGGTTGGTTCGCTGGTATTTGCCGCGCATCCGAAAACGGTCGGGTGCGCGCGCGGGTGCGCGCGCGATGGTGTCGGGGCAGGTGGTGGATACGATCACCAACATAAAGACGGTCAAACTGTTCGCCCATGCTGAAAACGAGGATCAGGCTGCGCGAAAATCTATGGTCGAACTGCGGGAACGTTCGCTCGATTTCGGGCGTCTTTCGGCGAGTTTCCGGTTCATCCTGATGACGCTGGCAGGAATTCTGCCGGTGTTGCTTTTGGGATCGACGCTTTTGCTGTGGCAAGCGGGCACGGCGAGCGCGGGCGACATTGCGGCGGCGGGAGCCGTGTCGATCCGTATCGCCCAGATGACCGGTTGGGTCAGTTTCACGCTCATGGGCATGTATGCGCACGTGGGTGAAATCGAAAACGGCATGAAAACCCTGACGGCCCGCAGACGCATACTGGACGAAGCGAACGCAACCGAGTTGGGCGTAACCGGCGGACGGATCAAATTTGACAATGTGACCTTTGCCTATGGGCGCGAAGAGGGTGGTGTACAGGATCTTACGCTGACGATCGCACCGGGCGAAAAACTGGGTATCGTTGGTGCGTCCGGAGCCGGAAAATCCACGCTGGTTTCGCTTTTGTTGCGGCTCTATGACAGGGAAACCGGCGATATCAGCATCGACGGGCAAGATGTATCCGCGGTCACGCAGGACAGCTTGCGGCGCCAGATCGGCATGGTCACGCAGGAAACTGCGATGTTCAATCGTTCGGCTCGGGACAACATTTTATACGGGTGTCCCGAGGCAAGCGAAGACGAGTTGATCGCAGCGGCGCGAAAGGCCGAAGCTCATGAATTCATCCTGAACCTGCAGGATGCGCAGGGCCGCATAGGTTATGACGCGCATCTGGGCGAGCGCGGTGTAAAGCTTAGCGGCGGGCAGCGACAGCGGATCGCTTTGGCGCGCGCCATTCTCAAGGATGCGCCAATTCTGGTGCTGGACGAAGCCACCAGCGCGCTTGATTCCGAAGTCGAGGCCTCGATTCAGGCCGCGCTTCACCGGGTGATGGAAGGAAAGACGGTGCTGGCCATTGCGCACCGTCTGTCAACGCTTAGCGAAATGGATCGGATCATCGTACTGGATCACGGGCGGATTGTGGAAACGGGTACGCATGAGGTACTGCTGACTAAAGGCGGCCTTTACGCCCGTTTCTGGCATCGCCAGTCGGGCGGTTTTATTCGAACCGAAGCCGCAGAATAAGGCTTTTGCCTGCGCCCTCGTCCCGCTATCAGGCCATGCATGAGACAGGAATACACCATTCAGCGGCTTGGGCATCAGGGCGACGGAATTGCCGCAGGCCCTGTTTATGCCGCGCGTACCTTACCCGGTGAGGTGGTTAGCGGCGTTCTGACCGGGGCGCACCTGACGGATATCCGGATTGAGACACCTTCGGATTACCGTATCAAACCGCTGTGCCGCCACTACAAGTCCTGCGGTGGGTGTCAGTTGCAACATGCCTCGGATGAATTTGTGGTCGAGTGGAAGGTTGGCGTGGTCCGCACTGCGCTAGCGGCGCAGGGCCTAGAAGTATCGATGCGGCCGATCCATACGTCGCCTGAGCGATCGCGCCGCCGGGCCGTCATTGCTGTGCGCCGGACCAAGAAAGGAACTCTGGCCGGGTTTCATGGCCAGGCCTCAGACGTGATCACCGAGATACCGGACTGCCACCTTCTGGACCCCACGCTGATAACAGCAATACCTGTTGCCGAGGCGCTTGCGGTGTTGGGCGGTAGTCGCAAGGGTGTGCTGGCCGTGACTCTGACGTTGTCAGAAGCAGGATTGGACGTGGCAGTCAGGGGCGGCAAGCCGCTGGACGGCCCGTTGGAACTGGCACTTGCGCAGGCGACCGAACAACACGGCTTGGCTCGGCTGACGTGGGATGACGAAATCATTGCCACGCGCGTGTCGCCCGTACAGAGTTTCGGGTCGGCTGCGGTCGTGCCGCCGCCCGGTGCGTTCCTGCAGGCGACAAAGGACGGTCAGGACGTTTTGTTGCAGGCGGTGCAGGACATCTTGGCGGATGCCGGAAAGGTTGCCGATCTGTTTGCGGGATGCGGGACCTTTTCCTTGCCTTTGGCGCAGAAGGCCGAAGTGCACGCGGTCGAGGGCGATGCTGCTATGATCCGGGCGCTGGATCAGGGTTGGCGTAAGACGCAAGGTTTGAAAAGAGTCTCTACCGAAGCGCGTGACCTGTTCCGTCGGCCCCTGATGCCAGATGAACTGGCAAAGTTCGACGCCATCGTTCTGGACCCTCCTCGTGCGGGAGCCGAGGCGCAAGTGGCGGAAATCGCTAGGGCAAAGACACCGGTCGTGGCCTATGTTTCGTGCAACCCGGTGACCTTTGCACGCGATGCAAAAACATTGAAAAGCGCCGGGTATGTATTGGAATGGGTGCAGGTTGTAGACCAATTCAGATGGTCGGCGCATGTGGAACTTGCGGCGTCCTTCAAACTGAAAGAGGCAGGAACATGAGCAGTCTGGAAAGTGACACCATCGGGTTTCGTCAGCGTTTGGACGCATTCACAAGCGCGCCCGGATTCGGGCGGTTCATCACCGCTGTGATCATTTTCAATGCCATCCTTTTGGGGATGGAAACCGCGCCTAGCCTGATGGAGCGGTTCGGCCCGTTAATCGAAACGCTGGATGCGCTGTGCCTTGGGGTTTTCATCTTGGAAATCGCAATGAAGCTTGCAGCACGCGGGCGACGGTTTTTTCTGAATGGGTGGAACCTTTTCGATTTCACCATCGTCAGCATCGCCCTGATACCAGGTGCGCAGGGTTTGTCGGTGTTACGAGCCTTGCGGATTTTGCGGGTTCTTCGGGTCATATCCGTAGCGCCAAGCCTGCGCCGCGTTGTCGAAGGATTCATCAAGGCGCTTCCCGGTATGGCCAGTGTGTTCTTATTGATGGCGATTATCTTTTATATCGGTGCAGTGATAGCAACCAAGCTGTTCGCCAATTCCTTTCCGGACTGGTTCGGTGATCTGGGTCTGTCGGCCTATACGCTTTTCCAGATCATGACGCTGGAAAGCTGGTCGATGGGAATCGTTCGCCCGGTGATGGAGGTTTATCCGTATGCCTGGGTGTTCTTTGTGCCATTCATCATGGTGACGACTTTCGCGGTGGTGAACCTGCTGGTCGGCTTGATCGTAAATTCAATGCAGGATGCCCATCACGCCGAGGATGAAGAGAGAACCGACGCCTACCGTGACGAGGTGCTGGAACGGCTGGAGGCGATAGAACAGCTGATCACAAGCCAAAACCCGACAAAAAAGTGATTTTGGATTTTGGCTTTTGTGGCATAATGGATGACAAAACAAAAAAGAGCAGGCAGTGAAACAATGGACCGTCGAGCATTTGGATTGGGCGCATTGGCAACGTTGGGTGTTTCAGCGTGTGGCGCGTCTCCATCGAAATTTAGCACCTATCATGGACCTGAGGTAACATCTCTGGTCGTCAATAAAAGTGCGAGAAAACTCTATCTGTTGCACAACGAGCAGATCCTGAAGGAATACAAGGTCGGTCTTGGTTTCGCCCCGGATGGGCACAAGGCCATCAAGGGCGATGGCAAGACGCCCGAGGGAACCTATCTGATCGACCGGCGCAACCCCCGCAGCAGGTACCACCTGTCGATTGGAATTTCCTATCCGAACTCGCAGGACGTAGCGCTGGCCAAGGCGGCGGGAGTTGATCCGGGCGGTGACATTTTCATTCATGGCGAGCCGCAAACGAAAAGCGACCGTCAGCGCGCTCGCAAGACGGATGATTGGACTGCCGGATGCATCGCCGTAACCAACGAAGAGATCGAAGAGATCTATGCTATGGTCAACGAGGGTACAATTATCACCTTGCGGCCCTGAGGCGGTGCTCAGACCGGCCTGAAAGGTTCGAACCCGAAAAGCAGAAAGTCGCGCTGGTACAGGTCTTGTGCCAGCGCCTCTAGGTCGGCGTCGTAAATGTCTGACAAACCGTAGGGTGTGTCAGTGGTGCCCTGAGGAATGGGAGGTGGGTTCGGGTGTCCGAGATGTCGGGCAAGCGCGGGCAGGGCTTTGGAAGCTTCAGTTTCCCGGATCACGTGATCGGGTGGGGCAAAGCCGGAGAGAGCGGTCAGCACGCTGGATTGTGGGCCCCAGCTTCCGTCCAAACGGATCCCTGTCTGACCGGCCAAGTTCAGTTGCAAAAACCGAAGAAACGCTTCAAATGCTTCTCGGTGTCGCGTGACGGTATACCCCTTTCCTGGGCCGTCTGCAGGAATTGGTAGCTGAAACCTTCGGCGCAGCGTGTTGCGGATTTGGCTGTAGCTACCCGGACCGTTGGGCAGAATGTGGCGGCAAAATGCAGTGTGCGCGCGCGCCAGAGGGTGACGCAGGATCGTAAATCGTCGGTGACCGGGGTGTTCACGCATCCACTGTCGCGCGTTTTTCTGCGTCATTCCGTGTTGAAGATCCGGAACCGTGACACCATCCAGATCGGCCAGCCATTTTGCCACATCATCTTCCAGGCCGCACTTGACGGGCTGGAACATCAAAGGCGTATGCAACCCGGCGACGTAGCTTGGAACTGCCGGGCCGCGACGCGGCTCGAAGCTCGGCGTCCAGGACAGGTTGAAGATGTCGAGGTCGGCGACAGCTTTTGACATGACTTCGGGATTGGCAACCTTGTCGGATACTTGCCCCGGATTTTGCCGTTTGAGACCGTCATCTAATTTGTCGATCCGGGAATCAAGGCCCAGCCAATGCACCAACCCATTGATGACCTCGACATCCTGCAGATCTTCGTAGTCAAGATAAAACGCGGATTGGCCGCTGCGTTGCATGCTGTTCAGCAGAAAAACCTGAAAGGCCTGCAAGTCATGAACACGCCGCGTGAACTCAGCGGTATCGAAATTCGCTTTGGCATCCTTGCGGCGTTTGGCATTGGTCAGCTTCCACTGGCCGGTCTCGCGTGCGATTTTCCAGGAAACGTAGCTGTCCAACGGATTGCGGGTCAGGATGATCTTGGCGCAATGTAGGTCGGGCAGAGTCAAGTCCAGTACCCTTGAATCGTGGTCGTGAAAAAACCGGAACCCATTCAACTTGCCGGGCGCTTTTTTTACCGCTTCGATCAGTGACAAGGGGTTTTCGTCGCGCATTTCCTGCGTGATCCCAAGAATATTTTCGCGGTTCGGATAGCCGATGAAATGCGGATTGAACGCTTCGCCATGGCAGTGCAGCCCATCCACCGTGTTCAGATTGGATTCGAGAAAATTGGAGCCGGTCCGCATTTCAGCGAATACGACAAAGTAATCGAATTTGGCGTTCATACCGGACTACTGTACCAGATAGGGTTTTTTGGCGGGCATGGATGAGGGTGTCGGATGATGATCGACCGGGAAATCGCCCATCAGATAAGGATGCATCCCTTGGTTCTTGAGGTTTTGCAGGAACCGCCCAAACCCGGTGAGATCGGTCATGGTTGGCGCTTGAGACAAATGTCGGCGGTTGGAATGACCAATTTCGTCAACAAGCATTTGCAGAGGTTCCATCGGCGATTCCACGAATTCTGCCATTGTCCAGATGCGAACACGTGCCTTGACGTTATTTTCCCGCAGAAGATCCAACTGCTTGCTTTCGATCTGCTGTAATCTGGCCGCCTCTTTGCGCAAATCGGCGAAATCCCGATTTGATTTGAACAAGGGCACCGCCCATGCACCGGATATGATCGAAACCTGGGCGTTCTTGTCACGTGCGATGAAGGGGTTGATCTTCTGGTTGTCGGCTGGGCCGAATTGAAAACACTGGTATTCCCCTCGGGTGTTCCAGATCAGGTTTGTTAGGAATGCGGTGGGATTATAGTCGCGCTGGGCGGCACTGTTAGTTAATGCGCCGTTAATGATAGTTTCGCGGTCCGCGAATTCCGCGTGGTCAGGATCATAAAGATGACCATGTACTCGGGCGCCGGTCACTTTGGCGAGCCAGTTTTCGAAATCTTCGAACACATCCGAAAACCCCTGAAACACTGAATATGGACCAGCCGTCATCCCGTTTTCGCGCCCAGGATGTGGAAAGCGGCTTTGCATGTAAAGCCCGCTGCGCCCGCGCGTCCGGCGCTCGACCGCTTTGACAAAAACCCGGTCGATCTTACCAGGGTTGGGTTCTGCGGGCTTCATGGCATTTGTCTGATCGGTCAGAAATACCTGATACAGCCGATTGGCGTGCGGCCAGATTTTGCGGGCGACAAAGCAGTCCGACCGGCGTAGCAGTTGCAGGTGATCGTCATAGAAGACGTGCGGCTTGCCTTGGTAATCGAACTTGGACAACGTCAGCGACCTACTTTCGATATTGGATGAATACACCCGGGCCAGAGTTTGGAAATAGCTTTCATCCGGAATCCAGACCTTGCGAAAATACCGGTCGTGGATCTTGCGGCCTGGATCTTGAAGGATGGCGGACAAGGTTTGACGTGTCAGACACCACCACTGGCTGCCCATGTGTGGTGTCAGACCATCCGGAATGTTGCGCCGGATTTTCAGGCGGCGCTGCAGATTAACGTAGCTGTCGAATAGTCGGCGCTGTTTTTTCCAAGAAAACGGAAATCGCAGAGTGAACCGCTCGGATTCCAACCCGCCAACAGTCCAGGGTACATCGGCGGTGGTTGCACTTTCGATGAAATCGGTTCTGGGGCGGGTCGCCAAATAGTCGATCAGTTCGGAGACCGGTCGTAATGGTAGGCAGGCGCCCGACGCCAGGTAGATATGGCTCACGTCCAGATTTTGCGACAGCATCAGTTCCGCAGCTGATTGCGAGGCCGCGACGATGCCCCATCCGCCCCATTCGCAAAGATGGCGTTTGGAAAAGGAGATCAGAGGGTCATTGGCGCAGGACGTTGCAAACCGACTATAAAACTCGGATGGAACTTTCTTGTCGACATGAATGACAACAGGACAACCGGAAGCCGTCCAGTGCCGCGCGACCTGCTCGGCGCGGTCGAGATCGGTGTGAACCAGCATGATGACACCCAGTGAACTCATGCCCAGTTTCCTTTGGACATGAGGCCCAAAATCTCAAGCTGACGCCAGTTGATATATTTCTCGGACCATTGACACCAGAAATCTGTCTGGCCTAGCGGGTCTGTGGCATAGCGCTTGTATTCGCTGGATTCGGCATAGTGTTGTCCGCGTTGCAACTCCTCCTGCGCCTTGGCGCCGAATGTATCGATCAATTTGGCGTGCAGCAGCGCGCCACTTGGCTTTTCTCCGCCCCAGTCATCATAAACCTGATTCAGGCCGCGGGGCATAAGGGAATGAGTGGAACTGACATAGGTGTTCCGTCTTGACCACTTGACCAGCGGTATCTTGTTCAGTGCGGGCGCTTTTCTTGGAGTGTCCGCAAAAAACGTCCGGGCGCGGGGACCTCCCTGGATCCACAGATTTCCATACTGGGGGTTTTTGGAGATTGTATAGTTACCGGGGTCGAACCAGTTGGCAATTTCCAGCGGGTTCTGCCCTTCGGTATAGGGCGTCTGGTTGATGGGGCCTTTGGGATAGACGTCAATCAGCATGGCGCTGAAGCTGCGGATCGCGCTGTTGTCCAGCCAATCAGTTAGGGCGCGGATGGGGCGCGAATCGCAGAAGGGGTAGACAAAAAACTCATCCGGGTCGACCGTCAAAGCCCAGTGTTCGCGGGCATAAGTGCGAAGCAGATAGTTTATCCAATCCACGCCAAACGTGGCGCTCTTGTAGCTGCTGGACGTGTGCCAGAGTGACACGTCCGGTTGTTCGGAAAGGAACTTGGCAGTGCCGTCATCACTGTCATTATCGACGAACAGGAAATGATTGATCCCAAGGCTGCGGTAGTATTTCAGGAAATATGGGAGCCGGATTTTTTCGTTCCGGACCACACTGGCCAACAGCACCGCACCGGGGCGAATGTTGGATGTGTTGTTTCGGATGGGCGCCAATTCTCGGGACTTGCGAAGGCAGCGCAAAACCCGGCGCTTGCGCCGCAACCTCATGCGATAAGAGTCCAATAAACTCACGCGTCCATCCAACTATTACATACGCGAGCATGTTCAGGCGAAAGTCCGGGATTTGAGCGATCCGGACATTTGCAGTGTTATGTCACCTTTTCCTTCATGCGATCAATGAATTTAGAAAAGGTTATGCCTGGGCTGACATTTCAGCCACGCGTCGTTCTCTTTATGGTTGTAGGTCGATTCATTTTACCATCCACCTGAGGACATCAAACCCAATTCTTCCAATTGCTGCCAGTCTCGCAAGCGAGTTGAAGAATGGGTCCATAAACTCGGGTCCTGAGCGATCCCATCGTAATAGTGATCGAAAAGGTCGGGGTTGTGAAAATGTTGACCACGCAACTTTTCGACTGTCGATTTCCAGACAATTTCCGGAAGGAATTTCGTGTGCAGCAAAACACCCGAGGGCGATTTTCCTTCGGGGCCGTCATAGGTAAAGTTCAACCTGCGGGGCAGGGCCGAGTGGCAAGAATTGACATAGGCATACCGCCGGGACCACTTTACCAAAGGTATCTTGTTCAGGGTCGGAGACCGACGCGGATTGTCGCTAAAAAAGGCGCGCTCTCGCATTCCTCCCTGAACCCAAAGATTGCCCAGCGGCTGTTGGCGTTGACTGCGATAGGGGCTGGCGTCGAACCAGCAAAGCTCTTTCATGGGGTCCGCGCCAGACATATAGTTTGGTTGGCTCAGACTGCCTTTGGGATAAAGGTCCAGCAGGTGCGCGCCAAAAACATGTTGGCCCGAGGTTTCCAACCAACTGGTTAGATCGTGCAGCGACCGGGACTGGTGATGGGCATAAATCAACAACTCGTCCGCATCGATCATCAGCATCCAGTGATTGTGCCCGTACCGCATCTGCAGCCAGGTCATCCAATCCAGCCCAAAGCGCGCGGCGCGATAACTGGCGTAGGTTTGCCATAGAGATACGTCGGGTTGTTCGAGAAGCCATTCGTCGCTGCCATCGTCACTGCCATTATCGATCATCAGAAAGTGGTCGACGCCAATCCGGCGATAGTGCTCGAAGAACCAGGGCAGGCGCGCAACTTCGTTGCGCAGTGTCGTGACCGCTAGAATGTCGCCAGGTCTGATTTGCGTTGTGCGGTTCGAAA
Organism: Ruegeria sp. CI1; assembly: GCF_056536925.1. Lineage (NCBI taxonomy): Bacteria > Pseudomonadati > Pseudomonadota > Alphaproteobacteria > Rhodobacterales > Roseobacteraceae > Ruegeria > Ruegeria sp. CI1. Next base: position 92,440 of record NZ_JBQFQP010000009.1, read on the forward strand.
GTGTCTTGAGTTGGTGCCGGCTGCGAAACGAGCGCCACAGCAAGCGTCGTCGTTTCCAGAGCAGCTTATAAGCGCGGAGCCACCCTGGATGTTCTGGGCTATCAGCGGCAGACATCGTAGGGTTACCGTTTGTAGTGGCCATTCTGATGCCAGCGCCAGGCATCGGCGATCATAGTCTCTAACATTGACCTTTTCGGGGTCCAGCCAAGTTCGACCTCGGCCCTAGTCGAGCCGGAAACCAGCTTGGTGCAATCTCCCGCGCGGCGTGGGCCAATGTTGAAGGGCACTTCGCGGTTGGTGACAGATTTCGAATGCTTGATCACTTCCATGACCGAGAACCCCGATCCGGTTCCCAAGTTGAATACCCGGCTGCCTTTTCCCTGTTGCAACCATTTCAGCCCCAGAACATGAGCATCCACCAGATCGCAGACATGCACAAAGTCGCGGATGCAGGTGCCGTCGGGTGTGTCGTAATCGGTGCCGAACACGGTTAGCGCGTCACATTTGCCGTCGATTGCATCCAGCATCAATGGCACCAGATGGGTTTCGGGACGGTGGAACTCGCCCACCTCGCAGTCGGGGTCGGCACCTGCCACGTTGAAATATCGAAATATGACGTGCTTCAACCCATGCGCGGCTTCGAAATCGCGCAGGATGTCTTCAATCGCGCGTTTCGAGGCGCCATAGGCGTTCAGCGGCAATTGCGGTGTGGCCTCATCCAGCACAACGTTGTCATGCTCGCCATAAGTGGCGCAGGTCGAAGAGAAGACGAAGTTCAGGCAACCAGCCGCCACGGCCGCCTCGATCAGTGACAGTGACCCGTTGACGTTGTTGGTCCAGTATTTTCCCGGTTTCGACATTGCCTCGCCCACCTGGCTTAGGGCGGCGAAATGCATGACTGCGGCGGGTTGGTATTGGGCGAATACCTCGTCAAGCTGAGCACGATCCAGCAGGTCGCCCTGCACGAATGGCCCAAACTTGACCGCATCCTGCCAACCGGTGATCAGGTTGTCATAGGTGACGGGCGTATACCCGGCCTGCCTTAGCGCCTTGCAAGCATGAGAGCCAATATAGCCAGCGCCACCGGTCACGAGGATGTTGGTCATGATAAGCTGCTCTTTTCTCCTGGTTTAGCCGGTTTCCTGTTTACTCCAGCCCCATGGCCGTCATCATTTCTTCGATCTTGGGCACGTCCTGTGGGTTGTTGAGTTCCCAGAACTGCCGGCCTTTGGCTTCGACTTCGACGCAAAGAACCTTGCGGCCATTTTCCATGAAACGAAGCTGTTCGAGCCCTTCGAGCTGTTCAAGCGGGCCAGTGGGCCAGGTGGGGTAGGCGCGCAGCGCGTCGGGGCGATAGGCATAGACGCCAACGTGGTGAAAAACTGGTGTATCTTCGGCGTCATGGTAGATCTCGGAGGTGTACGGGATCACCTCTTTGGAGAAGTACATGGCGCTGTGGTCGGCAGCGAAGACGGCAGTCGTTCCGCCGACACGTCCGTTCCTTCGGTCAATCAGCAGACTGTTCAGCGCAGCTGCGTCACACCGCAAAACCGGAGTGGCGACACCCGCATCGGGTGACGCCCGCAAACCGGCGACAAGATCTTCGACGAACCAATGAGGGGTCAGAGGGGCATCGCCTTGCAGGTTGACAACGATGTCAAACCCGCCACCCAGACTGTCATGGGCCTCGGCACAGCGTTCGGTTCCGTTGCCGCAAGTTTCCGAGGTCATCACCACCTCAGCCCCGAACCCTTCCGCCACTTCGCGGATGCGGTCGTCATCGGTTGCTACAACCACACGGTCCACGCCCGACACGGCGGTTGCCGCCCGCCAGGATCGTTCGATCAGGGTCATCGAACTCCCTGTTGCCCCGGTCAGTGGCACCAGCGGCTTGCCGGGATAGCGGGTCGAAGCATAGCGGGCGGGTATGGCGATCAGAACGGACATCAGGCCTCCTTCAGGTCAACACCCGGAGCGTAGGCGATAAAGAACGGGTTGGCATAGCCTTCTTTGCCGTAGGTCAGCGGCGAATGATCGTCAAAACGCACCACCTTACCCCCCGCACCAGCCAGCACGGCATGGCCGGCGGCGGTATCCCATTCCATCGTGCGGCCAACACGTGGATAGAGATCGGCCTCGCCAGTCGCGACCAGACAGAATTTCAGCGAGGAACCGGCGCTCTTGCTGTCCCGTACTTTGTATTTGCCGATGTAATCGTCGGTTGCTTGATCTCGGTGCGATTTGGACGCGACCACCAAAAGGGCAGAATTATCCGGTTTAGAGACAGATATCGGGTTCAGATTGCCGGACGCAACCTTGTCTAGAGCGCCCGTTTCCTCCACCGATTGACCGTCGGGCCGAGTATAGAACATGCGCCCTTTTGCCGGAGCGTAAACCACTCCACGAGTGGGTATGCCGTTTTCCACCAAAGCGATGTTGACGGTGAAGTCCCCACGCCGTTTGATGAACTCCTTGGTCCCGTCCAGTGGATCGACGATCAGAAACGTTTCGCCGGATTGCGAATGCGAGGCGGCCTGCTCTTCGGTTATCAGCAGGAAATCTGGGAATGCGGCGCGCAAGCCGGTCGAGATCAGCGCGTCTGCTGCTTCGTCCGCTTCGGTTACAGGACTGGCATCGGATTTGACCTTCACATCGAAATCGTCGGCGTTGTATATTTCCATGATCTTGTCGCCTGCTTCCAGCGCAAGTCGCCGGATTATCGGAATTAGGTCTTCGTAAGTCACAAAAAAGCTCCGATCCTGTGATTTGTTGAACTAACGCATTGCCGACCTTATGCTGCGATGAAAACGGATCGGCAAGATTTCCGTGTCAGTTTTCAGGCAATGAAGCAATAAGGACGGTCGGGTGTTTCGCTACAGACAGAACAAGACCCTGTTGGGTGGGGCCGTCACGATGGCCGAGATTACCTTTCACGAGGTGGTCCGTCATGTCAGATCCAAGCACAACAATGCATGGGTTGCTTTGGGCCTCAACATTCTACAGGCAATGGTGTTTGTCGGTGTGTTTTATGCCATGTTCACGCTCTTGGGCATTCGGCGTATGTCCGTGCGCGGTGACTTTTTGCTGTACATCATGTCCGGCATTTTTCTGTTCATGTGCCACGTCAAGGCAGTGGGGGCGGTGTCGGGGGCGGCGGGCGCGAACAGTCCGATGATGAAGCACGCGCCGATGAATACACTAGTAGCGATTGCCTCGGCCGCGTTCGGAGCGCTATATACACAGCTTTTGACCCTATTTGTGATCCTGTTCATCTATCAGGTCGCTTATAAACCGCTGGTGATCTCTGATCCGGTCGGAGGCTTCGGCATGCTGTTGCTGGCGTGGTTCACCGGATGTGGTGTCGGTCTGGTGTTTCTGGCAATCAAGCCATGGGCGCCGGCGGCGGTTTCGATTATGGCCACGATCTATCAACGGGCCAACATGATCGCATCAGGCAAAATGTTTGTGGCGAACATGCTGCCGCCGACGATGCTTGCCATGTTCGACTGGAATCCGTTGTTTCACGCCATCGATCAGTGCCGCGGTTTTGTGTTTCAGAACTATTTTCCACGTAACAGCAGTTGGGAATACGCGTTATGGGTCGGCATAGTACTGATCATGCTGGGTCTGATGGGTGAATTTTATACCCGCCGCCATGTTTCGGCCAGCTGGTTTGCGCGCCGCTGACTAGTCTCCGGCCACCCGTAGGGTCAGGTTCAGCCGCCCGCCCTTTGGCAATAGTTTCGATGATCCGAATCTGATCCGATCGACGCCATGGTAGGTCAGTCGTGCCGGGCCAGCCATGGTCACAACGTCACCTGAGTTCAGCCAGATCGACTCGGTCTTTCCGCCGCGGGTGGCATTCCCGATCCTGAACAGCGCATCGTCGCCGAGAGAAACGGACACCACGGGCCAGGAAAAATCGGCCTCGTCTTTGTCCTGATGCAGGCTCATACGGCTGCCATCTCCATAGTAATTGATCAGGCAACAATCAGGCAGGCGGCTCGCACCCGATACACTGCGCCAGATATTCAGGATCTCGTCAGGGATCGCGGGCCATGGCACACCACTAGGATGCTTGTCCTGATACCGATATCCTTGTCTGTCCGTTACCCATCCAAGAATCCCTGCCGAGGTCATGCGCACCGACATTTCCCTTCCTGAGGGTGTTGTTGGGCGCACCAGCGGCGCCAGCTTGAGTACCGGGCGTAGAACCTCGATCAAGCGGTTCTGGCGAGCGGAATCGAGATACCCTTTTCGAATGTCGAAGCCGCGCAGTATCAACCGAGTCATGGGTAAACGTCCGTTCCTTACCAAATCGTTGCCAAAAAGGTCCAAGATTCCTGAAAACCTGCGATTTACCATGCTTGCAGGCCTCCATTTCGGCCCTTATATACGCCGGGACGCGCGATGGTGTAGTGCCGTCGCGCACCACTGATCGGGGCCGGGATGCCGTAACGGGTTCGGGCCTCGGGACATCGCCTTGAAGAGAAAGGGATCGAACACATGGGAAAAGTAATCGGTATTGACCTCGGCACCACCAACTCGTGCGTTGCCATCATGGACGGATCGCAACCGAAGGTTATCGAAAACTCCGAAGGGGCGCGGACCACGCCTTCGATCGTCGCCTTCACCGAAGACGAGCGACTGGTTGGGCAGCCCGCAAAGCGTCAGGCGGTCACCAACCCGGAAAACACCATCTTTGGCGTCAAGCGCCTGATCGGTCGCCGGGTCGACGACGCAGAAGTCGAAAAAGACAAGAAAATGGTGCCCTATGCCATCGTTGATGGTGGCAACGGTGATGCATGGGTCAACGCCCGCGGCGAAAAGTACTCCCCAAGCCAGATTTCGGCCTTCACGCTGGGCAAAATGAAGGAAACCGCGGAATCGTATCTGGGTGAGGAAGTCACGCAGGCGGTCATTACAGTTCCCGCCTATTTCAACGACGCGCAGCGGCAGGCCACCAAGGACGCCGGCAAAATCGCCGGGCTGGAAGTACTGCGGATTATCAACGAACCGACGGCTGCCGCGCTGGCCTATGGTCTGGACAAGCAGGAAACCCAAACCATCGCGGTCTATGACCTTGGTGGCGGTACCTTCGACGTGACCATTCTGGAAATCGACGACGGCCTGTTCGAGGTTAAGTCGACCAACGGTGACACCTTCCTGGGTGGTGAAGACTTTGACATGCGCATCGTCAACTACCTGGCCGACGAGTTCAAAAAGGAACACGGTGTCGACCTGTCGAAAGACAAGATGGCGCTGCAGCGCCTAAAAGAGGCTGCTGAAAAGGCCAAGATCGAATTGTCGTCGACCTCGCAAACCGAGATCAACCAGCCTTTCATCTCGATGGGTTCGAACGGCCAGCCACTGCACATGGTCATGAAGCTGACTCGCGCCAAGCTGGAATCGCTGGTGGGTGATCTGATCAAGAAGTCGATTAAACCCTGCCAAGCGGCCCTGAAAGACGCGGGCATCTCGGCAGCCGATGTTGACGAAGTGGTCCTGGTCGGCGGTATGACCCGCATGCCCAAGGTCATCGAAGAGGTGACCAAGTTCTTTGGCAAAGAGCCTCATAAGGGTGTGAACCCTGACGAAGTCGTTGCAATGGGTGCTGCTATTCAGGCTGGTGTTCTGCAAGGCGATGTAAAGGACGTGGTTCTGCTGGACGTGACCCCGCTGTCGCTGGGTATCGAAACGCTGGGTGGTGTGTTTACCCGCCTGATCGACCGCAACACCACGATCCCGACCAAGAAATCCCAGGTGTTCTCGACTGCCGAGGATAACCAGAACGCCGTTACCATTCGCGTGTTCCAGGGTGAGCGTGAAATGGCCGCAGACAACAAGATTCTCGGCCAGTTCAACCTTGAAGACATCCCGCCCGCACCGCGTGGCATGCCGCAAATCGAGGTGACCTTTGATATTGATGCCAACGGCATTGTTTCCGTGTCGGCCAAGGACAAGGGTACCGGCAAGGAACAGAAGATCACGATTCAGGCATCGGGTGGTCTCAGCGACGAGGACATCGAAAAGATGGTCAAGGACGCCGAGGAAAATGCAGAGGCTGACAAGGCCCGTAAAGGACTGGTCGAGGCCAAGAACCAGGCTGAAAGCCTCATTCACTCGACCGAGAAGTCGATGGAAGAGCATGGCGACAAGGTCGACCCGACCACTATCGAGGCGATCGAACTTGCCATTGCGGCGCTGAAAGACGAGATCGAAACCGACAATGCCGACAAGATCAAATCTGGCATTCAGAACGTGACCGAAGCCGCGATGAAGTTGGGCGAGGCCATATATAAGTCGCAGATGGAAGACTCCGATGACGAACCGGCTGCGGCGGATGCGGGTCCGGATGCAGACGACATCGTGGATGCCGAGTTCGAAGATCTGGATGACGACAAGCGTAACTAACGGGTAAACCGGGCCAAGACGGGCCGGTCCGGTTGCCGGGCCGGCCCGAATTCGTTGAGGCAGAAGGGATATCGGATGTCAAAACGTGACTATTACGAAGTGCTCGGTGTGTCCAAGGGCGCTGCGGCGGATGAAATCAAGAAGGCCTATCGCAAAAAGGCCAAGGAGTTTCATCCGGACCGAAATAAGGACAACCCGGATTCTGAGGCGAAATTCAAAGAGGCCAACGAGGCCTATGAAGTACTGAAGGACGCCGACAAAAAGGCGGCCTATGACAGGTTTGGGCATGCCGCGTTCGAAAACGGTATGGGCGGCGGTGGGCGTCCGGGCGGCGGTTTCGGTTCGGGCGACTTTTCCAGTGCGTTTTCCGATGTGTTTGACGACCTGTTCGGTGATTTCATGGGCGGTCGTGGAGGCGGTGGCGGCGGACGTCGCGCCGCACGTGGTTCGGACCTGCGCTATAACTTGCGGGTATCGCTGGAAGATGCGTATTCGGGCCTGCAAAACACGATTAACGTTCCCACGGCAGTGGCCTGTTCGTCATGTGAAGGCACTGGCGCAGAAAGCGGTGTCGAACCCGCAACGTGTCCGACTTGTTCCGGTATGGGAAAGGTTCGCGCGCAGCAGGGATTCTTTACCGTTGAACGCACCTGCCCTACTTGCGCTGGCATGGGGCAGATCATCAAGAACCCGTGCAAATCCTGCCACGGTCAAGGTCGCGTCGAAAAAGAGCGTGCGCTGAGCGTCAATATCCCGGCTGGTGTTGAAACTGGCACCCGCATCCGACTGGCGGGCGAGGGTGAGGCCGGAATGCGTGGCGGTCCTCCGGGTGATCTCTATATCTTTGTCGAAGTGACCCAGCACAAGCTGTTCGAACGTGACGGCGTGAACCTTTATTGCCGGGTGCCTGTCAGTATGTCCAAGGCAGCGCTGGGCGGCGCGATCGAAGTACCGACCATCGATGGCGGGCGTGGTCGCGTGCAGATCCCGGCTGGCAGCCAATCGGGTCGCCAGATGCGCCTTCGAGGCAAGGGCATGCCTGCATTGCGTGGGGGTGGTATCGGAGACATGCTGATCGAACTGGCGGTCGAGACGCCGGTCAACCTGACCAGCCGCCAAAAGGAATTGTTGCGTGAGTTTGATGAACTGGCAGATGATAACAATCCCGAGACAAAAAGCTTCTTTTCCTCGGTGAAATCCTTTTGGGACGGGATGAAGGGCTAGACCTGAAGTTTGCTCTCAGGCGGGAGGCGCAGAATATCGTTCTTCTGGGATGAGTTGATCGGTAGTGGAAGGCTGTTAACTTCTCAGAAACCGGTTCTGCGTCAACCTGTTTGGATGACACAGGATTCACTTCACGAGTCTCCCATGCTTTTTGACATGGATGAAGCGCAAGCGGTGCCACTACAGCTTGGACGACTGCCATCCTATATCAAAGATCACCGAAAGCGGCTGCGTGAGAGGTTCATGACCGGCGGCGCGGCGGCCATGCCAGACTATGAGTTGCTGGAGCTGATCTTGTTTCGCTCTGTCCCGAGGCAGGACGTAAAGCCGCTCGCCCGGCTGTTGCTGGATACTTTCGGCGACTTCAGCCGAGTACTGTCAGCACCGGTTGATCGATTGCGAGCCGTTAAGGGGGTTGGTGACAGCGTTGTCACCGACCTGAAAATCCTGGAAGCGAGCGCTCATCGTATGGCGCGGGCGCGGGTGATGCAGAGGCAAGTTATTTCCAGTTGGGATGCTTTGCTGGACTATTGCCATACGGCTATGGCGCATCGGGAGACTGAGCAGTTCCGGGTGTTCTACCTGGATCGCAAGAACGTTCTGATCGCGGATGAAGAGCAGGCGAGCGGCACCGTCGACCATGTTCCGGTCTATCCGCGGGAGGTGGCGAAACGTGCGCTGGAACTGAATGCCTCGGCACTGATCCTTGTTAACAATCATCCGTCGGGTGACCCGACTCCCTCACAGTCGGATATCGATATGACACGGCAGATTCAGAATGCATGCGTGGCGCTGGGGCTGACCCTGCATGATCATCTGATCATCGGAAAATCGGTCGAACTAAGTTTCCGTGCTGACGGATATCTCTAACCGAGCAGGCTACTTGACCCAAACCTCGACCCGGCGGTTCACCTTTCTTCCCCAGTCGCTGTCGTCGCATGCCATTGGCAGCGCCTCACCGAATGCGTCTACTTCGATTTTCACGTTATCCGGCACCGCAGTTTCAATCGCCGAAAGAACGGCTCTGCGAACCGAATCCGCGCGCCTGCGTGCGATACGGGTGTTAGCAGCGGCCGACCCTTCGCTATCGCTGAAGCCAATGAAGAAAAGTTCGCGCCCGTCATACGATCCGGTTTCCAGCGCCTTGGCAAATTGAAGGATGTTGGAGCGAGATTGCGCGTCGGGGCGGGCTGATCCCGTCTCGAACCGGAACGAAATGGTCAGCCTTTGCATCGGAGCCAGCGTGGATATCAACCTCTGCATTTCTTGCAGAGTGACTTCGTCCCCGGCCGCCGAAATGGCGTTTGCCAACCTATCGCCCTGCGCGCCCAAGCGAATGTGTTCGGCCGTTTGATCGACGAAACCGGCGCGACGGATAACGATTTGCGCAGCAGGGCTTTTGGCATAGGATAAAAAATCGCGGGCGATCTTGGGCAATCGCCGCGCGGGGAGATAAAGGAACATCGGCGAGGACAGTGGATAGTCTTCGGTTTTTATGCTCCAACGCGAAGCAGACAAGGAAAATCCGCACTTTCCCGTTAGAGTCAATGCGCGCGTCGATCCGGTCTCAGCAAAGCTTGTCATACCGAGGCCGAACGGATCCGACGCCACTGCATGCGCCAATTGGCTGCCGCGTCCATGGCGTTGCACCGACGAGGCGACTTGTAATCCTGCAGGCTTGAGCAACTTGTCCTCAACTGCTTGTGCCAGACCTGAGCCGGAGACCGGCAAGTGCAGAGAAATCGGAGCGTCCGGGCCGCCAAGTTCGACCCAGTTTGTAATACGGCCAGCGAATACCCTTGCGAGGTCAAAGGTCGAAATACTCTGAATAGGGTTTTCCGAGGACACTACGGGAACCATCGCGTCCAAGGCCAAAACGAGGCTGCGAGCAGGATCGTTCAGATCACCGAGGCCGGTTTCGGATATCCTCTGGTGTTCATCGGGCCGAACCTCGCGCAATGCCATCACAATATCGGCCTCCAAGGCGAGAAGATCAGCGAAGCCCTCGTCTGTGGTGTTGACGTGAAATGTAAACCTCGCAAGTGGAGCTGAACGGCGCGGCTGGAACAGGCTATAGACAAAACTTGTTTCGTCCTGTGTTTCGCGTTTCGTTCGCAAACCATTGCGCGCGGCAAAACCTTCGACCAGAGGGGGCAGGAGGGATTCCGCCATTGTGGCCGAGCCAGACAGGACGATTTCGGCTACGTACTCGGTTAGATTGGGGCAGGCCGGGCCATCACAGGTGACGCCTGACCCGTCCACAGTAAGTTCTCCGAATTGCGTCTGAATACGATAGAATTCGCCGTCGAAGCCCAGAAAAGCGCCGGAAACAGAAACTTTACCATCGTGGGAAATCAACGTGATGTCCTGCGCAAAAGCGCCATCCATGGATATGCAATATGAAAGTGCGGCGATTGTCGCCGCACGAAGCCAAGTCATGTGATACCTGATGTCGCCTGTTGCCTATTTGGCCGCGATCTTCAGGTTTTGAAACAGATTATTCAACACCAGAAAATCACCGACAGACGAACAATCCGGCATTGATACCGACAGGTCGCGTGAGGTCATTGAGTCGTCACCATGCATCATGAAGGATTGAGCGTTCAACGTGCGTCCACAGTTTTCTTCTGTGACCTCAGCTTCGACTGTCATCTCGATGGTGCCAGATTTCTTTGCGCCTCTGGAAGGAAATGAATACACCTCGACCAACTGTGCGTCGCTCAAGGTTGTATTGCCAAGCCGATCGGTGTTGCCCAATCCATGTGAACTCTCGTTGGCCCATACATGCCCGTCTTCACCATAGGCGGCACCGAACTCTAACGCGTGCAACTGCAGATCGGGACCTCCCCGCCATTGCAAAGCAACACGATCATAGGCCTTGAGATCTGGGATCACGGTTGAGGCAACCGAGCCTTTGTTGTTGGCAAACTCAACAATGAATATCGCTCTTTCCGACATTGCCGGGATCGTTACGGTCAACCGGCCTTGGGTATCGGTTTTCTCGGTAAACATCAGCCCGTTGTGATGAACCGTCAACCGTTCGCTTTTGTGACAAGGTGCGTTAACAAAGAGCGTCGCGTTTGCCAGAGGTGCAGGTTCTGCATTAGCCGTGACCTTGCAACTCACTGGCGACGCTGGTCTGGCTCGCTTTTCATTACCCAAGGTCTGCTCAGGTTCAGACGCTTCGGTCTTGGCGTCAACAGAGGTCAAAGAGATTTTTTTCAGGGCCTTGACCTGAATGTTCTGGCTTAAAGTGCTTTCGAGCGGCAGCAACGAAGCGGTGCGCGCCGAGGGCTCAGAACTGTAATCCCGGTCAGCGCTTTTTTGCATGAAATAGCCGGTCGCCAGCGCACAGCCGACGGTTCCGCCAATCATAATTAGTCTTCTCCAAAGCTCCATTGGACATCCCCTTTGTTTCCGGAGCGGAAATCAAAGTCGTTAAAAAAGGCGGCCAATCTATGGCCGCCTTTGGGAGTAATTTTGTCCGTTTCAGGGCGGGCGTCAGGTCAGCCGCCCGTGGCAATGCTTGAATTTCTTTCCGGACCCACAAGGGCATTGATCGTTGCGCGATGGGTTGCCCCAAGTCTCCGGATCGTCTTCGACAAATCCAGGGCGGGGATCACCCGAAGCCTGAGCTTCGGCAATCGCTTCGGCCTGTTTGGCGGCCTTTTGCATTTGCGCCTGCTGTTCAGCGTATTGCGCCAGCATCTGCCGTTGTTCTACCTCGGTCAGAGGGCGAATGCGGGACAGTTGCTGTGTCACCGCCTCCCGCAATCCGTCCAGCATGCTTTCGAACAGTTGGAAACTCTCGTTCTTGTATTCATTCAGCGGATCGCGCTGTGCATAACCACGGAACCCAACCACTGACCGCAGATGCTCCAGCGTTAAAAGGTGTTCACGCCATTTTGTGTCGATGGTTTGCAGAAGCACCTGTTTTTCGATGTTGCGCATATTCTCGGGGCCGAAATCCACGGCCTTCTTGGCCATCATCTCGTCGGTGGTCTTGATCAGGCGCTCGCGAATGTCGTCATCATCGACACCTTCTTCTGCCGCCCAACTCTGGACGGGGACGTCGACACCAAGCTTTTCAATGACGGCAGAATGGAGGCCATCTGTGTCCCACTGATCGGCATATGTCTTGGGTGGCATGAACTCGTCGATCAGATCGTCGATAACCTGTTCGCGCATATCGGAAACGATTTCGGACAAATCCTCGGACGACATGATTTCGCGGCGCTGGTTGAAGATCACCTTGCGCTGATCGTTCATCACGTCGTCGAATTTCAGAACGTTCTTGCGCATATCGAAATTGCGGCCTTCGACCTTGGCCTGGGCGCGTTCGAGCGACTTGTTCACCCATGGATGGATGATCGCCTCGCCCTCTTGCATTCCCAGCGTGGTCAGCACCTTGTCCAAACGCTCCGAACCAAAGATGCGCATCAGGTCATCTTCGAGGCTGAGGTAGAAAACCGTGCGTCCGGGATCGCCCTGACGGCCTGAACGACCGCGCAACTGATTATCGATACGGCGGCTTTCATGTCGTTCCGACGCCATGACGAACAGGCCGCCGGCGTCAAGAACCTTTCTCTTTTCTTCAGCGTGACGCGCTTCTTCGGCAGTGCGCAGTTCGGCTGGGTCGGCTTCGGGATTGGCGGCGATAGCTTCGAGCACTTTCATCTCGACATTGCCGCCCAATTGGATGTCGGTTCCGCGGCCTGCCATATTCGTGGCGATGGTCACTGCGCCCAATCGACCGGCATCTGCCACGATCTGGGCTTCCTGCTCGTGCTGGCGAGCGTTCAGGACATTGTGTCCGATGCCTTCCTTGCTCAACATCTGGCTGAGCATCTCCGATTTTTCGATTGACGTCGTTCCGACCAGTACAGGTTGCCCTTTCTCGTTCGCTTTTTTGATCTGTTCGATTATGGCGGCGTACTTTTCCGGCGCGGTTCTATAGACCTGATCGTCTTTGTCTTCACGTGCGATGGGCTTGTTCGTGGGGACCTCGACCACGCCCAAACCGTAAATTTCGCCAAATTCCTCAGCCTCGGTTAACGCGGTGCCGGTCATACCGCTCAGTTTGTTGTACAGGCGGAAAAAATTCTGGAAAGTGACACTGGCGAGCGTCACGTTCTCGGGCTGAATCTGTGCACCCTCTTTGGCTTCGATGGCTTGGTGAAGCCCATCAGACAGACGCCGGCCGGGCATCATACGGCCGGTGAATTCGTCAATAAGAACAACGTTACCGTCGCGCACGATATAGTCCTTGTCGCGCTGGAAAAGCTTGTGCGCGCGCAGGCCCTGGTTGACGTGATGCACAATGGTCGTGCTTTCTGGATCGTATAACGAATGTCCCTCGGGCAGCAGGTTGCGATCCAGCAGGAGCTGTTCAAGAAATTCGTTGCCTTCATCGGTAAAGGTCACATTGCGAGATTTCTCGTCCAGCGAATAGTGATCGTCCTGTAGCGACGGGATCAAGGCGTCGATTGCGGTGTAAAGGTCGGATCGGTCCTGTGAGGGGCCGGAAATGATCAGAGGTGTCCGTGCTTCGTCAATCAGGATCGAGTCCACTTCGTCCACGATCGCGAAATTGTGGTGTTTTTGATAAACTTCATTCAAATCTGCTTTCATGTTGTCGCGCAGATAATCGAAGCCGAGTTCATTGTTTGTCGCATAGGTAATATCGCAGGCGTAGGCGGCCAGCTTGTCAGCATCGGCCTGTCCCGACCAAATGACACCGGTGGTCATGCCGAGGATGCCGAACACTTTACCCATCCATTCCGCGTCGCGCTTGGCAAGGTATTCGTTGACAGTCACCACATGAACGCCCTTGCCGGTCAGTGCGTTCAGATAGGCGGGGAAAGTCGCGACCAAAGTCTTTCCCTCACCCGTCTTCATTTCCGAGATGTTGCCCTGATGGAGAAAGATCCCGCCCATCAGCTGTACGTCGAACGCCCTGAGACCCAAAGCCCGTTTGGCACCTTCGCGCACATTAGCAAAGGCTTCGGGCAGCAGGTCGTCCAGTTTTTCGCCATCCAGCGCTCGTTTGCGCAACTCTTCGGTTTTCGATTTCAGGTCGTTATCCGAGAGTTTTTCGAACTCCGCTTCCAGCGCGTTGATCTTTTCGACCAGCGGGCGGGTCGCCTTGATCTTTCGGTCGTTCGGCGTTCCGAACACCTTTTTGGCGAGCGTTCCGAGTCCCAGCATGTTCACTCCAGCGGATCTGTTCTTGTCGTGGTTTCGACAGGCTTGCCCGCCCTGCGCGCAACCCATAGATACGGGGGGTGAAAGGCGGTCCTGTCCAAGGCTTCAAGCGATGTAAGCGGCAGGCCGTAGAGTGTCAACGCCACGCACCGTCGCGGCAAAGAAATAGGATGATTCAATGCCCAAAGGCCTCACATTTCTGCCATCTCTGGCGCTTGCCGTCGGCCTGGCCCTGCCTCTGATCGCCGAGACGACAACTGACGCCGACACGGTGGTGGCAGTCGTCAATGGGGATGAAATCACTTTGGGCCACATGATCATCGCGCGTGCGACGCTGCCGAGGCAGTATCTGGAGCTTGAGGATCAGGTTCTGTACGATGCCATCCTCGACCAGCTTGTTCAGCAGACGCTTTTGAAACAACAGCAGAATGGCGAGCTTCCCAAGCAGGTGGCGATTGCGCTGGAAAATGAGAGGCGTTCGCTACTTGCAGCGGAAACCATCGAGGATATCCTGCGCTCGGCCTTGAGTGAAGAGGCGGTTCAGGCCGCCTATGACGCCGAATACGGCGACGGGTTCGGCGGCGATGAATACAATGCCTCACATATCCTCGTGGAAACCGAAGAAGAGGCCATGGCGGTCAAGGCCGATCTGGACGGTGGTGCGGACTTTGCGGAAACCGCCAAGGCGAAATCAACCGGCCCCTCCGGCCCGAATGGCGGTGAATTGGGCTGGTTCGGCCCGGGCGCCATGGTTCCCGAATTCGAACAGGCTGTTGTCGCTTTGGAAAAAGGGCAGATCTCTGAACCGGTTCAAACCCAGTTCGGCTGGCATATCGTGACGCTGAATGATCAGCGCAAGGCGGAAGCACCGGAACTGGAAGCGGTGCGCGGAGAGCTTGCATCCAAAATCCAGCAGGAAGCCATTCAGGCGCGCCTGGACGAATTGACGGATGCGGCGACCATAGAGCGCCAGCCCTTGGACGGTGTGACGCCGGACGTCCTGAAACAACTGGATCTGGTGCAGGAGTAAGCCGCCATGGCAAAGATCACCAATGTCTCGCCACTCGCCCCGAGCAGCTTTCCGGATTTGCCGGTCATCGCGGGCGTTCGGTTTGCAACTGCTGCCGCGGGTGTACGGTATCAGGGACGGACCGATGTCATGCTGGCGGTGATGAACGCCGGCACGTCGGTTGCGGGCGTATTTACCCGGTCAGCAACGCGTGCCGCCCCGGTCTTGGATTGTCAGACCAAGATTGGTGGAGCAAGCGATGGACCGGCCGCGATCTTGGTCAATTCCGGCAATGCCAATGCCTTTACCGGGCATTTTGGACAAACCTCGGTGGCCGAGGTGGCCAAGGCGGTTTCAGACGCGACAGGGGTTCCTGCATCTCGAGTTTTCACGTCCTCGACTGGAGTGATCGGTGAACCGCTGCCGCATGAGCGGATCGTGGCAAAACTGGAAGATCTGAATGCGGCCCTCAGCCCTGATGCAATTGAGGATGCAGCCACGGCAATTATGACCACCGACACTTTCCCAAAAGGTGCCAGCAGGACCGTCGGGATCGACGGCAAGATGGTCAAAATTGCGGGAATTGCCAAGGGGTCGGGCATGATCGCGCCGGACATGGCAACGATGCTGGTCTACATCTTTACCGACGCAAAAGTGGAACAGGCCGTCTTGCAGCAGATGCTGGGTGAGATTACCGATCGCACCTTCAACTGTATCACTGTGGATAGCGATACTTCGACTTCGGACAGCCTTTTGCTGTGCGCTACCGGTGCGTCAGGAGCTGATGCTACCGGAAACCCCGGGTTCACCGAGGCGCTTGAGGCAGTGATGCTGGATCTGGCGCAACAAGTAGTCAGGGATGGCGAAGGCGCGTCCAAATTTGTCGAGATTCGTGTGACAGGCGCCGCCTCGGACGCTGATGCAAAGGTGCACGGATTGGCGATCGCAAATTCTCCGCTGATCAAAACGGCGATAGCGGGGGAGGACCCGAACTGGGGCCGCGTCGTCATGGCCATCGGTAAGTCTGGGGCAGCAGCAGACCGGGACCTGTTGAGCATTTCATTTGGCGATATTCTAGTGGCCGAAAAAGGGTGGGTCAGCCCTAACTACCGCGAGGCGGACGCAGCGGCATATATGAAAGGTCAGGAACTGGTGATCGGCGTCGATCTGGGATTGGGGGACGGTAATGCAACGATTTGGACCTGTGATCTGACCCACGGTTATATTGAAATCAACGCGGATTATCGCTCGTGAGAACGGTATTGGTATCTGCCGTTGCGCTAATTGATGTGGATGGCCGGGTGCTGTTGGCGCAGCGCCCGGAAGGTAAGTCGATGGCCGGTCTTTGGGAGTTTCCCGGGGGCAAGGTTGAAGTCGGGGAAACCCCCGAAGCCGCTCTGATCCGCGAGTTGGAAGAGGAGCTGGGTATCAACACCTGGGCTTCTTGTTTGGCCCCACTGACTTTTGCCAGCCACAGTTATGACGACTTTCACTTACTGATGCCCTTGTTCGCCTGTCGGAAATGGCAGGGCACCCCGCGGGCACAAGAGGGACAGGCGCTGAAATGGGTGCGAGCCAACGAGTTGCGTAGTTACCCGATGCCGCCTGCGGATGTCCCTTTGATTTCAATTTTGCGGGACTGGTTGTAAAATCCAATACTATCACATCGCGCGAGTTCGTTTGATCAGGCTGCTGAAAAATTAACCTTATGGGATAACAATTTAATTTTTACATTCGATTTTTCGTGTATGATGAGCCTGTCTTATTCCTTTTTGGGGAGGATTGGGCATGTTGCGGACAATTGCACTGGGAAGTTGCGTTTTCGTGCAAGGCACATTTGTTCGAAAATTGGCAGATGGGCGTATCGTGGTACGCGTAGAGAAGAAGCTTTATTTCGGGCGACCTGTCGCGGCATCGACTTGAATGCGGCAGAATACACCACTCACGTGAGAGCGACACGCGACGTCCTCTCAAAAAAACGGCGGCCACAATGGACCGCCGTTTTTTGTCAGTTCTTGTCGTATCAATCGAGCGTTCTGGTAACTTCTTCACGCTCGAATATTTCGATCACATCGCCGGAGCGGATATCGTCGTAGTTCTCGAATGCCATTCCGCATTCCTGACCTGACTGAACCTCGGCCACCTCGTCCTTGAAGCGCTTGAGCGTCTTGAGCGTCCCTTCGTGGATGACCACGTTGTCGCGCAGCAGACGGACGCCGGCCGAGCGGCGTGCTACCCCTTCGGTCACCAGACAGCCCGCAACTTTGCCGACGCCGGAAACCTTGAACACTTCCCTGATCTCGGCGTAACCGATGAACTTTTCGCGGATTTCAGCGCTCAGCAGGCCAGATGCGGCCGCTTTCACGTCATCCACAAGGTCGTAGATCACTGAGTAGTAGCGGATCTCGACGCCTTTCTGGTTTGCGGTATTTCGTGCCGAAGCATTGGCGCGGACGTTGAAACCAAAGACTGGCGCACCAGATGCTTCGGCCAGGCCGATGTCGGTTTCGGTGATTGCACCAACGCCAGAGTGCAGAACGCGTACGCGAACCTCGTCGTTACCGATCTTTTCCATCGCCTGGACGATGGCCTCGGCCGAACCCTGCACGTCCGCCTTCACCAGGATCGGAAGTTCCGAGACGTTTTCGTCTTCCTTGGCCTTGGCCATCAACTGTTCCAGTGTGGTCGCGGCTCCGGCCGCAGCGCGTTTGTCCTTGGCGGCTTGTTCGCGGTATTCGGCAATTTCGCGGGCCTGCGCTTCGGTCTCGGTTACGTTCAGAACGTCGCCTGCTTCGGGCGTGCCATTGAGGCCCAGAACTTCAACTGGTACCGACGGACCCGCCTCTTTCACCCTCTCACCCTTGTCGTTGATCAGTGCGCGGACCTTGCCGTATTGCTCTCCCACAACGAAGATATCGCCCTGACGCAGCGTACCTTTCTGAACCAGAACGGTCGCGACGGGACCGCGGCCCACGTCAAGCTGCGCTTCGATCACGGCGCCCTGGGCGGCGCGGTCGGGGTTGGCCCTTAGTTCCAGAATCTCGGCTTGCAATGCAATCGCTTCGAGTAGGTCATCCAGACCCTGACCGGTCATGGCGGACACTTCGACATCTTGGACTTCACCCGACATCGCTTCGACAACCACTTCGTGTTGCAGCAGGTCGGTGCGAACTTTCATCGGGTTCGCGTCGGGTTTGTCGATCTTGTTGATCGCCACGATCATCGGCACCTTGGCCGCCTTGGCGTGATTGATCGCCTCGACGGTCTGCGGCATCACCGCGTCATCCGCAGCCACCACCAGCACCACGATGTCCGTTACCTGCGCGCCGCGCGAACGCATCGAGGTAAAGGCGGCGTGGCCTGGTGTGTCGAGGAAGGTCAGAATAACACCGTCGTTGGTTTCCACCTGATAGGCGCCGATATGCTGGGTGATTCCCCCGGCCTCGCCCGAGACGACCTTGGTGTTGCGAATTGCATCCAGCAGCGAGGTCTTGCCGTGGTCCACATGACCCATGATGGTGATCACCGGTGGACGTGGCAGGAGATCCTGTTCTTCGTCCTCGATATCAGCGATGACGTCCTCGACATCCGCATCCGAGACGCGCACAACGTTGTGGCCGAATTCCTGAATGATCAGTTCGGCGGTATCGGCGTCAATGGTCTGGTTCTGCGTGACCATCATGCCCATTTTCATGAGTTCCTTGACCACATCCGAGACCCGTTCGGCCATACGGTTGGCCAGTTCGGAAACCATGATGGCCTCTGGCAGTTGAACGTCACGGATCACCTTTTCCCGCTCGACCGAACCACCCATCGCTTTTTGACGCGCACGCTCCTGCTTGCGTTTCATCGCGGCCATCGAGCGCTGACGCCCGCCTTCGCCGCCTGAGAGAGCCTGATTGAGGGTCAACTTACCAGAGCGACGGCCATCGTCGCGGCCTTTGCTGCCGCGCGTGTTGCGTTGATCGCGATCGCGGTCAGCCGCGCCACTCCGGCGCGAGTCGTCGGCAGGCGCGGTTTGCTTGGGCGCAGGCGCTTTGGCCTTGGGCGCTTCTTTGGCCGCAGCGGCCTCTGCCGCCGCGCGTTTGGCGGCCGCTTCGGCTTCCAGCCGCTGACGTTCTTCGTCTGCGGCTTTCTGGCGAGCCTTTTCTTCGGCCTCGCGCTGTTCGCGTTCCTTGGCCTCTTGTTCCGCACGGCGGCGTTCACGCTCTTCCGCACGGGCTTTTTCTTCGGCCTCTCGCTGCGCGGCTTCTTCGGCCTCGCGGGCCTTTGCGGCCTGAAGTGCCTTCAGGCGTCGCTCCATCTCGGCGTCCGAAATCCCGGCAGGGCGCCGCGAAGGATCACCCGCAGATGCAGCGCTGCTGGCACCCGGTTTGGTCGCACCCGGCTTGGGGACCACCACGCGTTTGCGTTTGGTTTCCACCACGACATTCTTGGTCCGTCCGTGGCTGAAACTTTGTTTCACATTCCCGGGGCGCGCCCCGCCACGCAGACCCAATGTCTTTTTGCCGTCATTATCGCTCATAAAGCTACTTACCCTTCCGAGCGGCCCCGTTGCCGCCGTCATCCGTTTCGCGCACACCACGCAAGCGTTGCGCTTCCTCTACAACACGTTTGGCGAGTCCACCAGAGGCCAGCGCCGCATGTATCACTGTTTGGCGTCCAAATGCCATGCCCAATTCGTCAGCCGTGAGCCAACCGATGTATTTTCCAAAGTGCGGCGTGCTCAATTTCGATTTGCCACGCCCGGACCCATCGGCTGCCTGAAGCAGAACCTGCGCCTCTTCCTTGTCGAGCCAGGTCTTAACTTTCTCATAGCCAGCCACCGCGTCGCCCGATTTCCGAGCGAGGCTGATCAGTTCGACCACGCGTCGCGATATTTGGCGTTCGACCTCGTTGATAAGGTCATCCGAGGCTTTGACCTGTGCCTTGAACGCGCGGCTGAACAGTTTCTTGCTGATCGCCTGCTTTAAAGCAGCCCGATCCGCAGCCACATACACGCCCCGACCGGGCAACTTGCCCGCGACGTCAGGAAAGACCTGACCGTCAGGCGACGCCACGAACCGTATCAACCCATACCTAGGTTGAACCTCGCCCGTGGCGATGCACTTCCGCTCGGGCCCCTCCGAACGATCCTTATGGACGCCACCGCGACCCATGAGCGCCACCCAAGGCCTGAGATCAGGCCTCGGCCTCCTCTTCAGAAAGTTCATCGTCTTCTTGGCCATCGGCTTCGAGATCGGCAGGATCAACCCAGCCTAACATGACGCGGGCAGTCATCACCAAATCCTGAGCCTCTTCCAGCGACACACCGAAGGGTTCCAGAATACCGTCATCCTTGACACGCTGTCCGTCAACCGTGGTCCAGCCGCCAGCCAGTTCCCAGTCGGCGCAAGTGGCAAAATCCTCGAGTGTTTTCACGTCATCCTTTGCCAGTACTTCTACCATCTGGGGCGTCAGTCCCTCAAATTCAATAAGGCTGTCCTCAGCGCCCAATTCGCGGGCACTATCCAGTGCCGCCTTGGCTTGTGCCTCCAGATAGTCGCGGGCGCGAGCCTGCAATTCGTTGGCGGTCCCTTCGTCGACACCGTCGATGACCAGCAGTTCGTCCAACTCGACATAGGCAACCTCTTCGAGGTTGGTGAATCCTTCGGAGACCAAAAGCTGGGCAAAGAACTCGTCCAGATCGAGGCTTTCCACGAACAGTGTGGTACGCGCCTCGAATTCTTTCTGACGGCGAGCCGATTCCTCGGCTTCGGTCATGATGTCGATGTCCAGACCGGTCAGTTGGCTGGCGAGACGCACATTCTGACCACGGCGACCGATGGCGAGGCTCAGTTGCTCTTCAGGAACCACAACTTCGATTTTGCCAGCTTCTTCGTCCAGAACCACCTTGGAAACCTCGGCGGGCTGCAGCGCATTCACCAGAAACGTTGGCTGATCTTCGTTCCACGGGATGATGTCGATCTTTTCTCCCTGCAGTTCGTTCACTACGGCCTGCACCCGGCTGCCGCGCATACCAACGCAGGCACCGACCGGATCGATCGAACCGTCATATGAGATCACGGCAATTTTGGCGCGGGACCCGGGGTCACGGGCCACGGCCTTGACCTCAATGATGCCGTCATAAATTTCCGGCACTTCCATTTTGAACAACTCGGCCATGAACTCCGGTGCGGTGCGGGAAAGGAAAATCTGGTGCCCGCGTGGTTCGCGGCGGACTTCCTTGATATAGGCGCGGACGCGATCATTCGGGCGATAACTTTCGCGCCCGATCTTGTCGTTGCGGCGCAGAACAGCCTCGGCCCCACCCAGGTCGATTATGACGTTGCCGAATTCTTCGCGCTTGACGACACCGTTGATGATGGTGCCTGCGCGATCCTTGAAATCTTCGTATTGGCGGTCCCGCTCTGCTTCGCGGACTTTCTGCAGAATCACCTGCTTGGCCGATTGCGCGGCGATTCGACCCATCTCGACCGGCGGCACCTCTTCGACAAAGACGTCGCCGATTTCGGGGCTTTCCATATACTGACGCGCCTGTTCCACGGTCATCTCGGCCTGATAGTTTTCAAGCTCGTCATCGGCGACCACTGTGCGCACGCGGGTGAACGTCGCTTTGCCGGTTTTGCGGTCGATTGACACACGAATGTCCATCTCGGCGCCATATCGGCTCTTGGCGGCGCGGGCGAGGGATTCTTCCATCGCCTCGACCACCAGACCGGGGTCGATCATTTTTTCGCGGGCCACGGCCTCGGCGGTTTGCAACAGCTCCAGCTGGTTTGCAGAAGTGATTGCCATCAGTTCGTCTCCTCTTCGGACCCTGCTTCGGTCACGATTTCGTCGAATTGGTCTTCGTTAAGGGCGCCGCTTGCTTTGCGCTGGCGCAGCATTTCCTTGATCAGGTCATCGGTCAGCACGAGCTTGGCATCGCTCAGCCAGTCGAACTGTAGGCCGATGGTGATGGTCTCGCCATCCTGTGGGATGTTGATCAAAACCTCGTCGCCTTCGACGCCGGCCAGTTCACCTTTGAAGCGGCGGCGGCCGTCAATCAGTTCGGCGGTTTCCAGCTTGGCCTCATAGCCTTCGAACATCTCGAAATCCTTGAGTCGGGTTAGGGGCCGGTCGATACCGGGGCTGGAAACCTCAAGCGTGTAGGCGTCAAGGATCGGGTCTTCGACGTCCAGTGTGGCGCTGACCGCGTTCGAAATCTCGGCACAATCGTCCACTTCGATTCCGCCGTCAGGCTTGTCGGCCATGATCTGAAGTGTGGTCGTCTTGCCGCTCATCAGGCGAATGCGGACAAGTTCAAATCCCAGATCTTCGATCACGGGAGAAATGATCTCGGCCAGTCGCCGGTCGATGGCGGCTTTTGCAATCAGGTCGTTGGTCATGTCGTCCAAACACAAAAAAACGGGCGCGCGGCCCGTCGATCTTATTCGGTGGAGCCCCGAGCCTTTGGCCCGACGCGCCGCTGTTGCAAGGGCATATACGCGCAGGAAAACGAATCCGCAACCCCCGCCTTGATCCAAGCCGAATTAATTGAAGTCAGACAGCCGAAAACCTACATCAGCCACCATCGCTCGGCGATGCGACCGTCGTCGAGGTCGCATCGTGTGCCAATCTGGCGGGGAATACCTACGTTTGGGCCAGCGGCCAGCGCCATATCCCTGTCTGATGGGAAAAAGTGCAAGCTGCGGCGACTGCGCAGACCGTCGGGCAAAGGCGCAGCGGCCACATCAACATACCCGTCCTGCAACGCTTCGGCGCGAACGCGTGGGTCGGAGATCACGATGATCTCGATTGCATCGGCCCATCCGGCACGGCCAGCCTTGTAATGTCCGGCCACCTTGCGCCCCAGAAAATGGCGCCCATCCTGCGCTCGTTCGACCCGGTAGCAACCGGTGCCGTTTGCATCGTGAAGCGGTGAAACACTTTGTCCCACACGTGTGATGGCATAGCGATTATCGGCAAGCACGAAGGGTAGGCCGTGATTGCCCTCGACAAGTTCAAGATGCAGGCGATTCGGGGCCAGAACTTCAACATGACCGAAATTGGCCAGTGTTCCCGACACGTCTTGCGCGTGCAGTGGGGTGCCATCATGGAAGATCACGTCGTCACGCAAATCGAACGTCCAGACCCGAGCCGCCGAATCCGTTTGCCAACCGCTTGCGAGTTCTCCACGCAAGGTCCCGTCTGGTGCGACTTCGGTCAGCGTGTCGAATACGGCGCCTCGGACGATCTGTTCAAGACTGTCATCGCGGGGAACAGCCAGTCGCATAGTGCCGCCTGACTTGGGTAATCCCGCATGAGATACGCCAGTCGCAGCCAGCAGCGCGGCGGCGGCACCCGAGGCAAACAATGCACGGCGGTCGATTCGGGTCATGCCACACCCTCCGCAACGCTATCCATTATGCGGACAAGTTCAGCACTGATGCCCGGTTCGGACAACGCGTGGCCCGCGTTGCGGACCATTCTAAGCTCGGCGTTTGGCCAGGCTTCGCTGAGGTTCCACGCTGAAGTGGGCGGGCAGATCATGTCGTAACGTCCCTGAACGATATGGCCGGGAATATGGGCGATTCGATCCATATTGGCCAGAATCTGACCATCGAATTCCAGAAAACCATTGTTCAGGAAATAGTGATTCTCCAGTCGGGCAAAGGCGCGGGCATAATCCCCGGGGCTTTCACCTGTCACGCCATTGGTATGAATCGAAGCCAGCGCGTTTTCCCAGTTCGACCAGGCGCGGCCATAAAGGATTTCGGTTGCCCGGTCGCCTGAGAACAGACGCTTGTGATAGGCGCTGATAGCGTCGTTCTGTTCATTATCCGACAGAAGTGAAATGAATTTCTGCCAAGGTTCTGGCCAGAACTTGCCTGCACCGCCACCATAGAACCAATCAAGTTCGGATTGGGTCATCAAGAACACGCCGCGCAGAACCAGGCGAGTCACACGCTCGGGATGGGTTTGCGCATAGATCAGAGCCAGAGTCGCCCCCCAGCTGCCACCAAAGGCAATCCAGTTGTCGATATCAAGATCGCGGCGAATTCGTTCGATGTCGGAGACAAGATGCCATGTCGTGTTGTGCTCAACAGCGGCATGAGGACGCGACCGCCCGCACCCCCGTTGGTCAAAGAGAATCACCCGATACACCAAAGGGTCGAAATACCGTCGCATCGCAGGGCTGCACCCCCCGCCTGGGCCTCCATGAAGAATCACGACCGGAATACCGCTGGGATTGCCGCATTGTTCCACGTAGATACGATGCCCGTCGCCAACATCGAGCATTCGCTGGTCAAAGGGTTCAACCGGCGGATAGAGATATTGTACTGCGCGCTTTTGGTCCGGGTACTTGTCCATTATGGGCCTATATAGTCCTTAACGGTAAAAAGAGCATACGGAGACAGGAATGCAAGCGCATCCGAAAACGGTTGACCCGTCAGAGATCGCAAAATTCGAGGCAATGGCCGCTGAATGGTGGGACCCCCACGGGAAATTCAAACCTCTGCACATGCTCAACCCCTGTCGGTTGGATTATATCACACAGCAGATCGCGGGCGAGTTTGATCGCGATCTAAAAGCCCTGCGCCCTTTCGAGGGCCTGCGCCTGCTGGATATCGGCTGCGGCGGCGGGTTGCTGAGCGAACCCATGGCGCGTTTGGGGGCCACGGTGGTCGGGGCCGACGCCGCCGAGGGCAACCTGCCCGTCGCGCGCATCCATGCTGAGCGATCAGGGTTGCAGATCGACTATCGCCACACCACAGCCGAGGACATGGTCGCCGCAGGCGAACAGTTCGACGTGGTGCTGAACATGGAGGTGGTCGAACATGTGGCCGACCCCCTTGGCTTTCTGACCGCATCGCAGGATTTGCTGAAACCGGGCGGCTTGCTGATCTGTTCGACCATCAACCGTAACCCGAAATCCTATGCGATGGCCATCTTCGGGGCCGAGGTCGTCATGCGCTGGCTGCCCCGCGGCACGCATGAATGGAACAAGTTCATCACCCCCGATGAGCTGTTCGACTTGCTGCGTAAGGCCGGGCTGGACCCGGTGGACCGCAAGGGGTTCGTGTTCAACCCGATCCTGTGGACCTGGTCGATCTCGGACCGGGATTTGAGCGTGAATTATGTGACGGCGAGTGTGAAACCTGTTTGATTGAAGCAGGTTATTCGTCTTCCAACCTGATCCGAAGATCGCGCAGAACAGGCAAGGTTGCGCGCACCCGCTCCAGCCCCAGCTCTCCGACCACGCGGTTGATCAGCGGGGCTATCGAGGAAATCGCCTGATCCCGCGCCCTGCGGCCAGCCGGACTGATCGCCACCATCTTGCGGCGGGCGTCGTCCCAGTCGGGGCGGATGTGGATGTAACCGGCCCATTCCAGCTTGGCCAAGGTGTTGGTCATCGCCCCCCTGGTCACATGAAATGCGCTGGCCAGCTGTGCCGGGCTGCGCTCATCCCCGATAAAGGCCAAATGGTTCAGGACCGAGAAGTGCGAAATTTCCATGCCCTTGGGCAGAACGCGGCTGAGCCGGTTCCGCAAAAGTTGGTCTGCTGTCAGAATCTCGCTGAACAGCGCAACCGCCAGGGCATTGGTATCGTCAGGCATAGTTCCAATCTGGATCAGGGGCCGTCGAATGGACGGACGTGAGTCAGAGAAGGCACGCGGTGTCGTGCTTCTGTAACAGCATTATCATCCAGATCAAAATAGTGAATGCCGGGTTCGGTACCTGCGTCGATCAGTACCTCGCCCCATGGGGCGACAACCATGCTGTGCCCGTGTGTGACGCGTGTCTTGCCGCGGGTTTTGGGGTGCGTTCCGGTTTGACCCGGTGCGATGACCCAACACCCCGTTTCGATGGCGCGGGCGCGCAACAGCGGCCGCCAATGCGCGGCCCCGGTTACCGGCGAGAACGCCGCCGGCACGGTCAGAATATGTGCTCCGGCTTGGGCAAGAGCGGCATAGAGTTGCGGAAATCGGACGTCGTAGCAGACGGTCATCCCGATCTTTCCGAAATCCGTATCAGCGATCACCGCTTGAGCACCGGGCCTGTAGTTCGCCGATTCGCGAAAGGTTTCCGATTCGGTCACCTGCACGTCGAACATGTGGATTTTATCGTATCGGGCGATCACCTTGCCCGTAGGGTCGATCAAGAAGGACCTATTGGCAAATCGGCCATCCGGATCGTGCGTCTTGAGTGCCAACGACCCGACTAACAACCATACGTTCAGGTTAGCGGCGTGCTCGCGCAAACCTGTGAGGGTCGTGTCGTCTTCTTCGTGCTGCAGTACCTCACGCTGTCGTGTGGTGCTGGTCGAAACGCAATTGGTGACTTCAGGCGTCAGAATGAAATTCGCGCCCTGTTGTGCCGCCTCCGTCATCATGTCGCGCACCATTGCGAGGTTCGCAATAGGATCGTCGGACGAAGTGATTTGCAGCAGGGCAGTTTTCATCAGGCGGCCAAGAGCGGATCGAGCTTGCCTTCACGCTCAAGATCGTAAAGATCATCACAGCCGCCGACATGAGTGCCTTCGATGAAGATCTGCGGCACCGTTCGACGACCGTTTGCCCTCTGGATCATCTCGGATTTTCGATTTGGGTTGGCTAGCACATTGATTTCGGTGAACGAAATCCCTTTTTGATTCAAAAGTCGCTTGGCTGCTTGGCAAAAGCCGCAGAGCGGCGAGGTGTAGATTTCAACCGTTTTCATTTCCGTTCCCCAAGGGTTTGGTGCAATCTAGGGGCAATTAGGCAGTCTTGGCAACGCGCGCTAGTACCAACACAGAAATATGATTTGCTCCCGCCTCAAGGCAGGCCCTCGCACAGGCGCCCAATGTCGCACCCGAGGTCATGACATCATCAACCAGCAACACGTTCCGATCCATCAGTCCGCTTTTTCGTTTGGGGTGGGCAGAGATGGCGGATGCAAGGACTTGGGCGCGCTCCGCGCTCGTTTTGCCATCAAGTATTGGGGTTCGCCGTACGCGTATCAGAAGATCGGGGCATACGGGCAACCTTGTTTCCTGACCCAGATACTGAGCTAGTAAGGCGGATTGATTATAGCGGCGCTTCACCAGTCGCGACCAGTGCAACGGAACGGGCGCAATCAGCATGTTTGGCCTCAGGACTTCGCGGCCCGCTCGTGCCATCCAAAGTGCTGCAGGACGCGCGAGTTCCGGCCGGTCGCCATGTTTGAGTGCGAGGATCATTTTCCTTGCTCGGCCCTGATAGAGCAGCGCTGCGCGGCCCTCTGCCCATGGCCGGGGAGCTAGCATGCAGTCGTCGCATTCGATCCGATGACCGTCCGCCTGCCCAGGCAGCGGGACGCCGCAGCTTTCGCAAATGGTCCCGCCGATAAAAGACGTGTCTCGCCAACAGGGACCGCACAGGCCGAAATCCGAGGTGACGAGATCACCGCAACTAAGGCAACGGGGTGGATAAATCAGTTCGATGGCGGTTTGAATTCGGTTCCACATGCGTTAACTGCGCCTCATGAAGATGCCATCGCTCAACGCAACTGCCCTGTTCGACCGCAAGGTCCTGGATGCCCATCGCGCCCGTGCACAGGATGAAGCTCTGTTCCTGCACCGTGCCGCAATCAACGAAGTGCAGGATCGGTTGTCGATGGTTAACAGGACATTTACGCGTCCAGCAGTCGTGACACCGTTTCCGCATCTTTGGCAGAACGTGTTTCCCGGTGCAAAAACGGTTGCCGACCACGAGCTTCTAGAGCTGGAACCCGGATCGCACGATCTTGTTGTTCATGCCATGGCCCTGCACTGGGCCGATGATCCGATAGGGCAACTGATTCAGTGCAGACGAGCGTTGAAGGCGGACGGTTTATTGCTGGCCATTTGTTTGGGTGGCGACACATTGAAAGAATTGCGCGCAGTCCTGGGGCAGGCAGAAGTCGAAAAGACAGGTGGCCTCAGCCCGCGCATAGCGCCGATGGGGGAAATCCGGGACTTGGGTGCATTGCTACAACGGGCGGGTCTGGCCTTGCCGGTGGCGGACAATTTGGCGCTGACGGCGGAGTACCGGGACATTTGGCACCTAATGAAAGATCTGCGAGCCATGGGCGAATCCAATGTCATGATCGGGCGGTTGAAACACCCGACGCGGCGTGCCGTGTTCGAGCGTGCCGCAACCTTATATGCCGAAAATTTTTCAACGTCGGATGGCAATCTGAATGCGACTTTTGACATGATCTGTCTGACCGGTTGGTCACCCGACGAGAGCCAGCAAAAACCACTGCGACCGGGATCCGCAAAGGCCAGTCTGGCCAAAGCGTTGGGCGCAACCGAGAACAAACTGTCCGATTGACCGACCGGTAATTCCCATTATCTCAAGCCGAAACGAAATTCAGGAAGCTCGATATGTTTGACGCCACCCGACCAACTCACGCTCCGGCGGATCATCCCAAGGTAAAGATGGGTCGTGTCGGGATTCTGTTGGCAAATCTGGGCACACCAGACGATT
Organism: Ruegeria sp. CI1; assembly: GCF_056536925.1. Taxonomy (NCBI): domain Bacteria; kingdom Pseudomonadati; phylum Pseudomonadota; class Alphaproteobacteria; order Rhodobacterales; family Roseobacteraceae; genus Ruegeria; species Ruegeria sp. CI1. The sequence continues at coordinate 120,766 of NZ_JBQFQP010000009.1, forward strand.
ATTCATACTGGCCGATGCGGCGGTATCTCAACGAGTTTCTATCGGACAAGCGGGTGATCGATTATCCGTCGTGGAAGTGGCAACCTATCCTGCAATGCATCATATTGACCAAACGTCCGTTTAGTTCGGGGGCCGCGTACAAGTCGATCTGGAATAACGACAAAGGCGAAAGCCCATTAATGACGATTACCAAGGATCAGACGGCAAAGCTGCGTGCCTCGATGGAGGTTAGATATGGCGACCGTGTGATGGTGGAATTCTGCATGCGCTATGGAAATCCGTCAACGAAATCCAAGGTACGGGAAATGGTGGCGTCAGGGTGTGACCGTATCCTCTTCTTTCCGCTGTATCCGCAATATGCCGGGGCGACATCGGCGACCGCGAACGATCAGTTCTTTCGGGCTCTTATGGAAGAGGTTTGGCAACCAGCCTGCAGAACCGTTCCGGCATATTTCAGTGAACCAGCCTATATCGACGCTCTGGCGAAATCTGTTGAACGGGCCTATGAGGCGATGGAGGAGAAACCAGAAATACTGGTGTGCTCCTACCATGGTATGCCCGAACGGTATCTTCAGCAAGGCGACCCGTACCATTGCCAATGCGTCAAAACCACGCGACTGTTGAGAGAGCGGCTTGGCTGGTCGGACGATCAACTCGTTTCAACGTTTCAGTCAAGGTTTGGTCCGGAAGAATGGTTGAAACCCTATACTGTCGATCATGTGGCCGACTTGGCGCGTCAGGGAAAAAAGAAAATTGCGGTGATCGCGCCGGCATTTTCTGCGGATTGCATCGAGACGCTGGAAGAGATCAACGAAGAGATTCGCGAAAGCTTTGAGGGGGCAGGCGGAGAAAAGTTTACCTATATTCCGTGCCTCAACGCGGATGATACGCATGTCACGGCGCTGCAAACTGTCATTGAGGCAAATTTGAAGGGTTGGTTGGACTGATCCATCCAGAATCGCGGGAACAAAAAAAGGCGGTGGAATCTCCACCGCCTTTTCTTCAGATGACTTGCGTCGTCTTAGCTTGCAGCAACAGCTGCGCCAACCAGAACCAGCAGGATCAGGGGCAGCAGGATGCCGCTCGACGAGCCCTGTGTCTCTTCGACAACTACAGGTGCTTCAACAACCGGTTCTTCCAGGTTGCCAGCAAATGCGGTCGAAGCAGCAGCAGTCAGAGCAGCAGCGAGAACGAGTTTTTTCATGTTAACCTCCAGTATTCGCGCGATTCTCAAAAAATGAACCACGCACCCAAGACTTACCTCGTGGCTTTTTCTAAGCAGCAAAGCGCGGGGATTGCAAATGCTACTTGCTGGTTCAGCAACTTAGCAGGCGGAAATGTCGTCAAATTAGCAACACCTGCGAACCCACTTTTGCCATGCTAAACAGTTCTTGAATATGTTCGTTGTAAAGCCCGATGCAACCATTCGAGGAGCGGCGCCCAATTTTGCGCGTATCATGCGTTCCATGAATTCTATAATACTTCCAGCTTAGATATAATGCGTGTGTTCCCAAGGGGTTGTCCGGACCCGGCGGGATGTAGTCGGGCCATTCGGGGTTGCGTTTCTTCATTGACGGCGTCGGCGACCAGCTGGGCCCTTCGACCTTGCGTATGACGCTTGTTCGGCCGCGTCGGGTCAACTCGTCGGTTAATGGCACTGAAGAAGGATAGAGTTTGTAAACCGTTTGATCTTCGGACCAGTAGTGCAATGCCCGCGAAACTGTGTCGACCAGAATCGCGCCGTTCTTTGTATTGGAGAAATACGGTTGCCAGCTAAGAGCTCGGAAACCCGAAATATTGCGGCGCACAGGCGTCTCGGGCTCGGGGGCGGGCCGCAGCGGATCTCCCGGAATATATTGCGCGATTGCAGGTGTCGCCAGTAGCGAGGCTGCTCCGGTTAGGAAGCAACGCCGAGATGCCAGATTGGGCGCTTTTTTTACCATGGTTCAGGACCTTTTCGAGTTCTTGTCATGGAAATCTTGGGCAGTTTATTGCCAGAAAGCCTCAGTCGCAAATCAAACCGGCATATTTCGGCCATATTATTCAACAGGGTGTTTGCCCAAGCTCGTTTACCACGCTATTTGCATTCCGATGTAATGAACCGGATTGATCATGGCGCGACTACTTTCTCTTTTGTTGGTGTGTTTCGTGGCGCTCGCCGCCTGTACGGAAACGGTCGAAACCCGGCTGGGTGCCGATGGTAGACCATTGCCGAAACCCTATAAAATTCGGGGAAGCGCGGACAAATTGCAATTTCGCATGCTTGATTCGGTCAATGCGTTACGGCAGGCTTCGGGATTGCAGCCTGTGCAATTGAATGCGCAACTCAACGCTGCAGCCGAAACCCATGCGCGCGATATGTCGCGACAAAATCGGCCCTGGCATTTTGGGTCGGACGGATCATCGCCATTGGACAGGGCGATGAGGGTTGGATATACAGGAACATTTCTTGGCGAAGCGATTTCAGAGACCTACGAGACAGAATTGGAAACCCTTGCGGCCTGGATGGACGCTCCTGGCCCGCGCTCGGTGATCATGAACCCCGACGCGACAGAGATGGGGTTCGCATGGCATCAAGAACCAGGCGGCAAGCTTTGGTGGACACTTGAAATGGGGGCGTTGTCACGCTGAAGGTCGTTCGGTTGGTCATGTCCGCGGTTGGACGTAAGTGACATCGATGAGGTCATCGTCGATTAGCTACAAGCGCCACCGGTTTCCATCTCAGATCATTGCGCATGGTTATGACCGCACGTCCGTTTCAATCTGAGCTTGCGGGAAGTTGAAGAGATGCTTCTGCAGCGCGAGATTGACGTGTCTTTCGAGACTGTCCGGCGTTGGGTCAGCGAGTACCGCAAAGTGCGGGGCAACTACGCCACCAAGTTGCCATCTGCGCTCAGTTTCATGCCCGGATACCATTGCTCGAACTTGGTTCTGAGCGTTCCATCGAGGGTGCGGGCGCGGGTTTGAAGCATCAGGAGGGCGCCGCGTTTTGACAATCGAATCTGCTGGCGTTTGTCGAAGCGTTTTCCGACAACGGTGTTGACGGTGCTTTCAACGAAGCCGGTTGAGACGCGCTCGCCGTAGCGTCGTCGCTCGGCATAGTTCGGGATCATGTGTTTGCTGTTGGTGATGTATGGCTCAAATTCGACGGCTGATTTGCGCAGCGCCTTTATTGCTGGCGTAGTCCGTTTCGACCCTATCCAAATCCATGACCAGATCCTCGATCCCTAGTTTCCCTTCACGCAGGTTCCCGTTCCACAGGAAGCACTTGATCTGGCGAAGCAACCTGGCCAGCTTCTCGGCTTCCTCCTTGTTATGGTGGGCCGGTCATCTCACGTATTGCTGCATGACGGTGAGGCGCATGGTGATATGGAACCAGTCCAGGATGTGCTCGGATGCCGGAGCCATGTGGCGGTAATGTTGATGACCGTATTTCCACCATCGGTCATGAATGTGACCGGCTGGTTTTCCTGCCAGCCCTGTTCTTTCAGTACCACGTGCAGCCGCCGCTTGCGATTGGTATCATGGATTTGAACCAGTCCAAGATAGTGGCTCGGGCGGTCCGTCGGGATAGATTTGCCCACGGTGACTTCAAAATGGGATTGGCTTTTGTCACGTGAGCGGACATAGCCACCATCGATACCGACGGTGAAAGGCCCTTCCGGATTGGGAAGCCGCTCCCGCAAAACGGCGCTGGTCTCGATGAAGCTGAACTGCTCTTCGACCATCTCACCTTCCATCCGTGTCGCCACGCGGCCAAGGTGCCTGCGGATCGTGCCCGGGCTGAGCCGCGCATCAATCGGCAAGACATCCTTCAGAATGTCAGCCGTCACGCCGAATGACACCAGAGATGCCCACTTCGTTTCCAGTCAAAGCAGTTCTGGCGCTACATGGTCCGGCAGAAGTTCCGTCAGCGGGTTGAACGTTTTGAAAGCCCCATCATGACATTTGCAGTGATAAAAACGCGGGCTTGGTATGGTGACATCACCAAAGACAGTGCGATATCTGATCTGGTCCCGCGCCTTGGCGCGAAGTTTTCGTCGGCAACGCGGGCAGCAGGACCGCGCCGCACAGGATGTTGCGCATTGCGCGGACACAATTTCCTGCTGCAGTTTCAACAGTAGGTTTTTGCTTTCAGCGATGGAGAGACCAATTTCGCCAATGGTGTCAGAAGCTTTGGTGATCGCGCCAATCTGTTCAGTGTGGGTTGCGTCGTCCGGCGCGGTAAGCGTTACCGTGATTTTGGTGTCCATTTGCCTGTTGTCCTGCCTGCTTGTCGTTATGTGTCTGCATCTCGCGTCTGCATGATCGTCTGTCGGCTGGTCCCCATGTCGCGGGCAATGGCCGAGACCGTTTCGCCCTGCGTGATCCGCGTACGGACCTGCGCCTTGGCTCGCGCCAATCCGGACTGGGTGCGCTCGATCAAAAGATCGCGTTAGAATTGAGCAACCGCATTGATCACGCCCATGGTCAGTTTACCCGCAGAGCTCGTGAGATTGACGCCGCCAAGGGCTAGGCAGTGCACACAGATACCCAGATTTTCCAGCTTGGCAACGGTGGTGCTGACATCGATGGCATCCTGGCCAAGCTGGTCCAGCTTGGTCACAATCAGCACATCGCTCCTCTCCATCTTATCCAGTAGACGGCTGAAGCCTTTGCGCCGTGTGATGGCGACAGAACCGGGCACGGTTTTTGTGGCGACACGATGCGGCTGCGCCTTGAAACCTGCCGCCTTGATCTCTTGAAGCTGATTTTCCGGGGTCTGCTCTGTGGTTGAGCCTCTCGTGTAAGCAAAGGTTCTGGACATGTCCGCTCATTGTAAAGAAATGGGCGTCCAGGATCATTGGTATGTTCAATAGGTCGTCAAAATAATTTTGGGACATGCCTGAAGCGCCTGTCCGTGATCGCTCCTTTCTGAACACCCCTACCACACCTGTTGGCGCATCAGATCGCGATGATCGCCTGTCCTAAACCGCTTGTTCACCGCAACCCGTGAAAACTTGCCCTCCACCAACCGCTTGCGTGCCGCTATTTGTGCCATTGCAGCTTCCGCATCATCAGACAAGAAATTCGAAACCTGCCTGCCGGGAGCATCTGCCGAAACAACGTCTTCGAGAAAGCCACTCATGATGTCCATGTCCCTCCAGGCATCGTAGTTCTTCGTTTCATCCCGGCGCTCAATATATCCATGCGGCCCGCCGCAATCCTCGGGCGGGCAAACGCCGGAACCGCCAATGCAGGTCGGATTGAACTTTTTTGGGGGTGGGTTAATTGCCCCAACGCGGATCTCGTGTTCCAAGTGATCGCCAATATCGTAGGTGTACGAAAAAAATTCTACCCGCAAACCAAACTCCTGCAATGGCACAGCAGGGTCTGTTGCGTGCAATTCAAACGAGCCGTATCGTACCGCAAGGATATCGAAGGGAAAGAGATGAATGCCCTCCCAGCCCATCGCCACCTGCGGAATGCCATGTAGCTCGCGCAGGGTCGTCGACGTCGCCACCAGCACTCGCCGCCAGATCATTGGGCTGATCCCCAAAAGGCGAATTTTTAACTAGTAGATTTGCGGTGCGGCGGACATCAAAAAACCTTCCCAGCATCAATACCAAAACTCAACTACCCCGCACTTTGGGGTACTCTCCTTGTAGTCGAGGAAAGCACTGCGGACCCGACTGTTTCGGATGTCGAAGCACTTTTGGTGCATTCCAACGCGCCTCCGATACCGGGTCGATGGATGGATTCGGCCTTGGGCGGATCATAGCCGCGACATTTGCCGAACAGCATAAGGGATATTACTTTCGAAGCCTGGTGCCACGGGTTACAAGCCTGCTTTCGTATTCAACCGGCACAGAAGTTACAGAAGGTTCTATGACCTCACAACGTATAGCTACGAACCAATGCTCCGGCGATCAAAGACCATCCATCAGCGATGACAAAAAACGCAAGTTTGAATGGCAGGGCCACTGTCGCCGGCGGAACCATCATCATCCCCATCGACATCAGCACTGCTGCTACCACCAGATCGATGATCAGGAACGGAAGAAAAATGAGAAAGCCGATCTGAAAAGCACGAGCGATTTCAGACAGCATGAACGCAGGAATCAGTGCCGAAACTGGTGCTTCAGGGGACAAAGCAACATCCGCATTTGCTGGCCGGAGAGTAGAGATCGCATAAAATGTTTCAGGGTCGACACGAGATGCCATGAATGTCTTGAAAGGGATCAAAGCCTTTTCAATTGCAGGCTGCACTTCCAGTTCTTCGTTCATCATGGGATGTATTCCGGTAGCCCAGGCTTCGGTGAAGACCGGTTCCATGATGAAATAGGTCAGGAATAACGCGAGGCTGACGATCAACATATTGGGTGGCGATTGTTGCAGACCGATGCCTTGCCTAAGTATGGCTAAGACAGTTATCAAAAAAGGAAAACAGGTAATCATGATTGCCAGACCGGGCGCGATGCTTAGGACTGTGATCAGCAAAATAAGCTGGATGGTTCTGGCCGACAACGACCCGCCTTCGCCCAGAGACAGCGTGACTGCTTGCGCGATCGCCAGTTGTGGCAGCAGAATAAGGCATACCGCCAGTGTCGCAAACCGGATCGCCATTCGCTTCATCCCAGACCGTTCCGGAACTCGGCAATTTCAGTCAACCTAACAGCCAACTGACCAGAGTTTTCACCATCCAGCTCCTCCAGTTGCCCACGGGCAACCAATCGGTCTCCGACATAGAGTTCCACAGGGTCCTCCACTCGTTTGTCCAGTGTCAGAACTGCGTTTTCCCCCAGATTGAGTAACTCTCGAATGGCTGGGCGTGCGCGGCCGACCGAGACGGTAATTTCGATGGGAACTGAATCAAACGGGGTCTGGGCATCTGTGGTTTTGCTGTCTTCGATCATTTTTTTGAAACCTCTTTTGCCTGGTGAAGAAAGGCGGTGAGGGCGTCGTCTATCGATGCCATGAGTGAATTGAAATCCAGTTCCCGTTCGGAGGTGCCGATGGATAATTGTGCTTGCCCAGGCAGAAGTCTGGCGTCTTCGATCACCTCTACAGGCATTTGGAATTCGTGGTCCAAAAGCGATGAGAGGCTGTAGCTGACGCCTTCGGGCACGACAACTTGAACAGGTTGAGCGATTTCTGCGCGCGCTATGTCTCGAAGCTGATCTGCGATATGATGAACGAGCCCCTTATCAATGGTTTGTGGAAGAACCAATGTCATCAGAGTTTGGAACATCGGTTCCAGTGACACGGTCATCTGAGTGAGAGCTTCTTGATAAGTAAAGGACAAGTCTTCGAGTGAATGAATCAGCTCGGCATTCAATTGAGCTTTGTCGTCTGACTGCGCCTTGATCGCATCTTCCCAGCCTGCGCTATAGCCACGTTCAAAAGCTTCCAGCCGCTGTTCCTCCAAGGCTTCGTCGGGCAGAACGTGCAACTCCGTTCCGATTATTTGGTGAGAGTCGAAATGCTCCAGTAGATGCGCGATGGACATCAGGCGTTTTCCTCATTCTCTTCTAACCAACTGCGCAGGATTTCGACTGTTTCTTCTTGTTTGTTTCCGATCATCGCACGCAGGCGCTCTACGGCGTCCGCAGGATTTTGGCCGGCGATGGCGGGAACTTGCCTTGCGTCGGCATTTTGGCCTGCAAGAGCCGCGACAGGATAGTTGCCGTCCTCAATCTCGCCGGTCAGCAACCGACTATCCGCATCCGATTGCGGTGGCGTCAATAAAGCTGCCGATGAGGCTTGTTTTCTAAAAATGGGTCGTACGACGAACAGACCAAGAAATAAGATGACTAGAACCAATGTCGCCAATTGAATCAGAGACATGATGTCGAAACTCACCTGATGCCAGAAGGAAGGCGCTGCAAGTGTCCCGGTCGGTTCAACGGCGGGCATATCCAATGATTTCAGTGTGATTACATCACCTCTTTCAGCATCAAATCCGACGGCCGAAGCAACAAGCTCCTTAAGCGCGTCAAGTTCTGCTTCGGGCAGCGGCTCGAAAGTCACAGCGCCGGATGTGTCGACAGATCTGGTTCCATTGACTAGAACGGCGACAGTCAGGCGTTTGACGGCACCTGGAAAGCGCAGAATTTCGAGTTCGGTTTCCGATACCTCGTAGTTCACCCGCTCTCGTGTCTGGCTGGCTGTCGAGTTCGATTGGTCCCCTTCTGCAGCATCTCCGTCCGGAAGGTTCGAAGCGACCGTCACCTCCGAAGATTGGTTGCGCGAAGTGTCAGAACGCTCCTCAACATCGGTACTGATGGCGACCTTTCCATTCGGGTCGAACCGGCGCTCGCGGATGGACTCGGTTTGTGTCACCGCGTCTACACTAACCTCGACCACTGCATTGCCACTGCCAACACGCGCTTCGACTAGCCTCAGTATTTTTTCACGGAGTTGTCGCGCACGATCGTCCGAGGCGACAGTTGGTGAAGCGTCCTCCTGGGTTCCTATGATTGTGCCGTTGGCGTCAATTACGGTGACATTGTCCACCGAAAGCCCGCTGACGGCAGACGATACGAGGAATTTGATCGCCTTTGCTTGCTCTGTCGAAATCTGGGTTCCTGCGGGCAGCACAGATACCGAGGCGGTCGGTTTGATCTCGCGCTGGAAAGGGTTTGCGATCCCGTTTGCGATATGCACACGCGACTGTCTAATATGAGGGCTTGCGATGATTGTACGGGCCAGTTCTCCCTCTTTCGCGCGCCAATAGGCTGCGTCGAACATCTGTGATGTCGTGCCGAAACCAGTTAGCGAATCAAGCAATTCGTACCCTTTCCCACCGTTGGTAGGTAGACCATCGCTGGCCAGGGTCATTCGCAATTCGTCGCGTTGTGCGTTGGGGACATAAATCGAACCACCGCGGATCTCATAAGGTATGTTTCGCTGATCCAGCGCGCGAACAACTTCGCCGGCTGCGCCTGTTTCTAACCCAGCGTAGAGCAGAGCCATCGGCGGTGTGGCTGCGATTCGTGCAATCGCTACGATGCCCAAAAAAATGCCCAAAACGGCTGCAATGACCGCAATTTGCTTTCTTTTGTCTAAACCTGTCCAGACAGTTTTTACCGGCTGCACACTCACCTCCGTCCCGCCGACTTTCTGTTCAGCGCAGCATCTGTTTGGACGATTGACCTTAACAATCGGTTAGTCCCTCACCGGTTAAGAGTCTGGTACGCAGACCGAGAGGACCGTCATGAGCGATGTGACCGCAAAACAGCGTGATACAACAAAACCAAAGGGAAAGTTGGGCCTCGTTTTGGCCGGTAGTCTCGCGTTGACAGGTGCGGCAACGGGCTACTTCATCACGTCATCCGGGTTGTTGAATAGTAGCGGGATTACGGCAAAAGGGGTTGAGAACGCGGGCGATGCCGGTACGGAACTCTCGGCTATTCCGGAGATCGGATACATTGATCTACACCCAATTGTCATCTCGGTCGAGACGGGCGGAGATACCAGGCACCTTCGGTTTCATGCCCAGTTGGAGGTAGACGAGGCCTATCTGGCAGATGTGGAAAAACTCCGCCCGCGTATCCTTGACCTGCTCAACGGTTATCTGCGAGCTATCGAGCTTTCTGATCTTCAAAACCCGCTGGCCTTGACGCGGCTGCGTGGACACATGCTGCGCCGGATTAATATCGTCGTGGGTGATGGACGTGTCCGGGACGTGCTGATCATGGAACTCGTTTTGACCTAGGAGACCGAATTTGGAACTTATTGCGGATATCTTGATGGTCGCCGGTGCTCTGGGTGCCGGTTTGTACTGTTTCATTCTGGCCCGGCGCCTTAAACGTTTCAACGATCTGGAAAAGGGTGTTGGAGGTGCGGTTGCTGTCTTGTCATCTCAGGTAGACGAGTTGAATAAATCACTGGTTTCTGCGCGATCAGTTTCGGATCAGTCGAACTCAACGCTCCAAGATCTTACCGGTCGCGCCGAGGCAGTGGCGCAAAGATTGGAATTAATCATGGCGTCGATGCACGATATAGCTCCTGACGCCAAGGCCCCGGAACCTCGAGAAGATAGGCGCGAACTCACGCCATCAGTTATTCCCGAGGGTGATAAGCAAGACGGTCGGAATGAGGTGCCGATCACTCACGAAGTTGGACCGTCGCCGGCCGGGCTAATGTTTCTTCGTCATGGGCGTACAATGGGCGGAACGGCACCATGAGATCGGTAGTGCCGCACAACGAATCCACTAACGGTCGAGGGGGCGCTCTTCTTCTGATTTCTGTGCTGATGATAGGCTCGGCCATCATTCGATTTGCAATGGAAGCTGGGCCTGCGCTCGCTAGGGAAATATCTGAGCAGACGGAAACACCCGAATTGTCCGTAAACCCGGAGAATGAGACAGGCGACGAGGAGTTACGTCTGCTTCTGCGGGAATTCTCGAGACGTGAAACTGAGCTTGAGCGGCGAGAGCGCATCTATCAGGATCGGATGAAAGCGCTCGAGGTTGCAGACAAGGCAATTGAAAAGAGGCTTCGAGCACTGATCGAGGCAGAAGAAAAACTAAGGCAAACACTAGCATTTGCGGAATCCGCATCCGAAAACGATCTGACCCGGCTTACGAGCGTTTATGAAAATATGAAGCCGAAAGAGGCCGCTGCGCTTTTCGAAGAGATGGACCCAACTTTTGCTGCCGGTTTTTTGGCGCGAATGGCCCCAGAAAACGCTGCAGGGGTGATGGCCGGCCTCAGCCCTCAAGCCGCCTATACTATCAGTGTCGTTTTAGCCGGGAGAAACGCGGCTGTGCCAAAAGAATAACAGGCAGGTCGACGATGTTGGCAAGCGTTTTCAAGGGAGTATGGACGTGATTGGAATCATCGGAATTGCCGTGATTTTTGCGATGGTTTTTGGTGGCTACCTAGCTGCCGGTGGGAAAATGGCCATCATACTGAAATCGTTGCCATTTGAAATAATGATGATCGGAGGCGCCGCGGTCGGGGCATTCCTGATCGGCAACGACATGAGCGCAGTCAAGTACACGGTCAGGGATATCGGAAAGGTCTTCAAGGGACCGAAGTGGAAGCCGCAGGACTATAGCGATCTTTTGTGCTTGCTGTTTTCGCTTATCCGAATTGCCCGCAGCAACCCGGTCGAATTGGAGCAACATATCGAGGACCCTGAAAGCTCAAGTTTATTTTCGAGCTATCCCAAAATACAGGCCGACCGCGAAGCCGTGGAGTTGATCTGCGACACACTACGGTCGGCGTCGATGAATTACGATGATCCGCACCAAGTAGAAGAAGTGCTGGAGAAACGGATGGAAGCCAGCTTTCATCATGCTATGCATTCCAGTCATGCGTTGCAAACTGTGGCAGATGGATTGCCCGCTTTGGGTATCGTTGCAGCGGTGCTTGGCGTGATCAAGACGATGGGATCAATCGACCAACCACCAGAAATTCTGGGAAAACTCATAGGTGGCGCATTGGTTGGCACTTTTCTGGGTGTGTTCTTGGCCTATGGGCTGGTCGGGCCTTTTGCAGGAAAACTGAAGGCCGTCGTCGAAGAAGACAACCATTTCTACCAGTTGATCAAAGAGGTGCTCGTTGCAAATCTGCACAATCATACCGCCGCCATGTGCATTGAAGTTGGTCGTCAGAATACGCCGACCCACAACCGGCCCGGGTTTTCCGACCTGGAAGAGGCGCTCAAGGAACTCAAAAAGACGGCGGCATGATGAGAGGACTGTTGTGTTTCGTAGCGTTGGTTTTGCTTTCCTCTGCGGCGTTTTCTGAACCCGTCACCGTGAAATCAGGTGAACACGGTGCATATACTAGATTGGTGGCTACAGTGCCCGCGGGAACGGAGTGGAGACTGGACCAGCAGGGGCATGTGGCAAGATTAACTGTTGAACTTGACACTGTGACTTTTGATCTGAGCGGGGTTTTCAAACGCATTTCCCGCACACGCCTGACTGAACTGAAACAGGAAAAACCGGGCAAGCCGTTGGAATTGGAATTAGGATGCAAATGTGTCGTGAATTCTTTTCTACATGCCGAAACAATGATCGTGATGGACATCGCGCCGGGAGATGCCGATAGACAAACCACCTCCGTTCTACCGCAAAAGCCGTCTGTATTGGCCGTTGCAAGCATGTTTGGTGAAGAGGAACTCCTTGGAAACACCGTACCACCGTTGTCTTTTCCGCTACTCAAAAAAGAAGCGATTCAGCTGAAATCCGGATCGGAAACAGCCGTGGCATCCAGGCTGATACGAGGGGCCGACCAGCAGGTTCTCGACCTTAATCTTGCCGGCATAGGCCCGCGCAACACCATCGCCGCGGCTATCGGACAAGGCTTGTTGGTGGATTCTACTCTGTCCAATATATCGATCTCCACAGCGTTGGATCTCGAGTTGGACGCGATATCAACGGAGCAACGCTCGATAGCGCAACACCAGAACTGCGTTGACGACATTGAGTTCGGATTTGAACAATGGAGCGATGGGGCGCCATATGCCGATCAAATTGCGAATTCACGGTCGCGCCTCTATTCAGAGTTTGACCGGGTAAACTCGGAGCAAGCGCTGCAGCTTGCCCGCATCTACGCTTATTTTGGCTTTGGGGCCGAAGCCGAGCAGGTATTGCAGCTGGCCAGTACCGAAATTTCAGATCACCGGTTTGTCACCGCAGTGGCTTTTTTGACTGAGGGCAAATCGCTGGAACCGCCACATCCATTTACTAACCAACAAGGGTGCGACACAGGAGTAGCGTTGTGGGGGTTACTGGCCGATGGATTCCTGGCAAGTGATGCCAGACTTCCCGCAATTGAATTGGCATTTGCCCGATTGCCGCATCACTTGCGCAACCTCTTCGCGGATGACGTGGCCAGAATTTTCGCCGAAGCAGGCAAGGTTGAAGCGGCTCGGCGCGTCCTGACGTTGATTGAAGGACAGGGATTGTCAGGCGGCGCGGAACTGAACTTGGCCAAGGGCGAGATGGCGCGTGTGGAGAGGGATCTCCATAAGGAGGAAGCTTTCTTGTCAGCTGCCGCTACAACGGAGCGCCAGGTTGATGTCGCTCCGGTCGCACTGATCAAACTAATTCAGAAACGGTGGGCTGAACGTAGCGCCGCGACCGAGCAGGATGTCGAGTTGGCGGCCTCCTTTGCACTGCAATACCGCCAGTCTGAACTTGGTCAGAAACTGGCGTTGACGCATATTCTGGCGTTGGCTTTGAACAATCAGTTTGACCAATCATTTGCCAAGTTGCCAAATATCGTTGGGGGAAAGGGTGAATCTGAAGACGTGCGAACGCTTGATCAAGTTGTGACCTTGTTGGTCGAACGCGCCGAAGACTTGACTTTTTTGCGCCACGTACTGAGGTTGTCCACCGATCAGATCGGCGTGTTGTCCAGTCAAACGGTCTCCGATATTGCTGAACGGCTGACAGACATGGGATTTGCCCACGCGGCCGTCCCTTTTGCCAAGTATCTCGGGCAAGGGCGAGAACCTTCGAAACACTCGACTACACTGGCGCGAGTATCCCAGGGAATTGGACAGCCGCACAGATCGTTGTTGGAGTTGGACGGTGAAGAAAGTGAAGCTGCAGACTGGTTGCGGGTTCGTGCCTATTCGGACGTCGGAGATGCCGATCGGGCGGTTGAAATCCTGAGGCGACTTGGCGATACCGAAGCGATGGCACGCCTGCTTTGGCTGTCCGAGGATTGGACACAGGCACAAGATTTGGACGCAGAGAAATACTCCAGACTGGCGGAAATGGCCGCAAAACTGGGGAGTGCGGAACCGTCTTCTGATGAACCACCATTGGCGAGTGCAAGAACTATGTTGAAGGCGAGTCAACAAGAACGCGCGGACATCGCTGATATGCTGAATGCTCTGGAAAAAAACTAGTCTATTGAGTGTCCGACTCGCCGCAAATGCAAGTCGCTAACTGAACAACCTGTCGCCTTTGGAACAGAAAGTGCGCTGACCCGGTGCAACCGTTTTACTATGACTGGGATCATTCCAAAGCCAATTCACCGTCGGGCGACAGGTACGGATCTTGTCGCGATATGAGCGAATGAAACCTTCGCTTTTCTTGATACGCGACAGACGGAATACACAATGACGGGAAAATCTGTGCTGCGGCTGGCCGTGGACATTGGTGGAACCTTCACCGATACGGTGCTGGTTCAGGGGACCGATCACATCCTTGCCTCGGCTAAAACGCTGACAACCCATACCAACCCAGCCCAAGGAGCGATGCAGGGTGTGCAGCGGGTTTTAACCTTGGCTGGGCGTCAGCCGGTAGAGGTGAAAGGGTTCATTCATGGAACCACTTTGGCGACAAACGCCCTGATTGAAAAACGGGGTGCACGGGTTGTAACGGTAACCACCCAAGGGTTTCGCGATATTCTGGAAATCGCCTATGAACGGCGGTACGCACAATATGACATCAACCTTGAAAAACCTGATCTTCTGGTTCCGCGCGAACGCGCCTTGACGATACAGGAGCGCACGTCTGCAGATGGTGGCGTTCTGGTTCCGCTCAAGGCGCATGCGATCGATACATTGGCTGAGCAAATTGAAGCATCAGGTGCCCAGGCGGTGGCAATCTGTCTTTTGCACTCCTATGCCAATCCAAGTCATGAACGAAGGTTGCGCGATGCTTTGCAACAAAAGCTCCCGCACTTGGCGGTGTCGCTGTCAAGTGATGTCAGCCCAGAGGCGCGAGAGTTTGATCGGCTCTGCACGACGGTTGCCAACGCGTTTATCCTGCCACTAATGCGGACGTACCTGGACGAGTTCGCCAAGAGTTTTGCCTCAGAAGGGATTGTTTGCCCGATATTGATGATGACAGCTGGCGGTGGCATGTGCTCGCTCGACAGCGCCAGAAGGTTTCCAATCCGCCTGGTGGAATCCGGTCCCGCGGGGGGCGCAATTCTCGCAGCCCGAATTGCGGCGCAAGCCGGGTTGGACCGGGTCGTATCGTTCGACATGGGAGGCACCACCGCGAAACTTTGTTTGATCGACGAGGCCCGGCCCCAGACTGCTCGTCAGTTCGAAATCGCGCGGGCGGCCCGGTTCGTCAAAGGGTCCGGAATGCCGGTCCGCATTCCCGTGATCGAGATGATCGAAATCGGAGCCGGTGGCGGTTCGATCGCGGCGGTGGATCGTTTGGGGCGAATGACGGTGGGACCCCAAAGTGCAGGGTCCGAGCCAGGCCCGGTCGCATTCGGTCGCGGCGGCAACAAACCAACCGTTACCGACAGCGATATTGTTCTGGGCTATATCCAGCCGGACAGCTTTGCCGAAGGGAAGCTGCATGTCGATAGTGACGCCGCGCGGGACGCGTTGAAGCGTCACATCGGACAAAACCTCGAGATCGATCCATTGCAGTCAGCGGACGGCGTCACTCGGATCGTGGATGACAACATGGCCAGCGCAGGACGTATGCACGCAGTTGAATCAGGAAAGGATCTGGGTGAGCGGACGATGATTGCTTTTGGAGGCAATGGCCCGTTGCATGCTACCCGAGTGGCCCGCGCTGCCGGCGTTAACCGCATCGTGATCCCCTCCAGCCCCGGCGTTGGGTCTGCTGTGGGGTTTCTCTTCGCTCCGGTTGGTTTCGAAGTCATCCGCAGTCGATATTCCCTTCTAGATCAGATAGATATGCCGGCGATCAATGCGGTTTTTTCCGAAATGATTGCGGAGGCTCAAGCTGTCGTCGACCAAGGGGCGGCCGGTTCGATTACCTATACCCAGCGCAGCGCATTCATGCGCTATCATGGTCAGGGGCATGAGATCGAAATTCTGTTGCCGGATAGACCACTGGAAGACTTTGATGTCGAACCGCTTCGCACGGCATTTGAAACGGAGTACCGGCAACAGTTTTCACGCCCGGTGCCGGGGATGGAAATTGAAATCCTGAACTGGTCTGTTCGCGTAGCGACACCCAATCTTCCGGCTCCGCGAATACCCAAACTCAAAAAGACGAAAAATATTTCCTCATCGGATAGAAGACCAATCTATTGCGACGTCGGAGGTGGTATTGTCCAAGCCGGAGTATTTTCTCGAACTGTACTAAAGCCGGGCGACCTGATCATCGGTCCCGCCCTTGTCACCGAGCCGCAGACGACAACGCTCGTTTCGGCTGACTTTGTCGCTCAGGTTGATGCCATAGGCAATCTGGTTCTGACCCGGAAAGAAAAAGGAGCGGCCCATTGACCGACCTTTCCCCCACCCGCCTGCAGGTTATGTGGAACCGTCTTTTGGCGGTTGTCGAAGAGCAGGGTCAGACGTTGATACGGGCTGCGTTTTCACCCATCGTGCGGGAATGTGGTGACATTTCTGCCGGAATATTCGACGTTCAGGGTCGCATGCTGGCCCAGGCCGTCACCGGAACACCGGGCCATATCAACACAATGGCCGAAGCAGTAATGCATCTGCGAGAGCGATTCCCGGTTCAAAACATGAAACCGGGCGATATTTACATGACCAACGATCCCTGGTTGGCCTCGGGACACTTGAACGACTTTCTGCTGATGATGCCCGCCTTTCACAAAGGGCGGGTTGTTGGCTTTACCTCCTGCACGTCACATCTGGTCGATCTGGGCGGTCTGGGGATGGGACCGGAAGGGTCCGATATCTATGATGAAGGCCTGCTAATCCCTCCGTGCAAGCTGGTCGACCAAGGCGAACTAAACGCCTTGTTGATGGACATCGTCCGCGCCAACTCGCGGGAACCCATCGCCAATGAGGGTGATATTTATGCCCTCATCGCTTGCTGCGAAGCGGGGGTGAAGCGTTTAAAGAGCATGATGGAAGAGTTCGGTCTGGACGACCTTGATGCACTGGGGCAGCACATCATCGATACGTCACGCCGCGGTACGCTGGAGGCCATCGCTGAGGTTCCGCCTGGCGTCTATCGCAACATGCTGCGCATGGACGGATATGAGAAAGAGCTGGAGTTACACGCAACGCTCACCGTATCCGAGACTGGCATGCATGTAGATTTTGCGGGCACGTCGGGCTGTTCGAAAAAAGGGATTAATGTTCCGCTCAATTATGCCACGGCTTATACGGTTTTTGCGCTAAGATGCATCGTTGGTCCCGACATTCCTAACAATGCCGGTTCACTGGAGCCCTTCACCGTCGATGGCCCTCCGGGGTGTATCCTGAATGCGCAGCGTCCGGTGCCCGTGGCCATGCGCCACACATTGGGACAGGTGACGCCCGATCTGGTTCTGGGTTGCCTCCATCAGGCACTGCCCGACAAGGTTCCGGCCGAAGGTGCATCGTGCATGTTCGACCTGCCCATGCGACACGCGCCCGAAGTGGCGGCCATTGGTGGGCGTGAATTTGCCATCGAACCAGTCCACAATGGCGGCACCGGCGCCCGACCCCATGCCGATGGCCTGTCTGCTACTGCCTACCCATCGGGTGTCTATGGCAGCCAAGTGGAGATCACTGAAAGCGTGGCTCCGGTAACGATTTGGAAGCGCGAACTGCGACCGGATTCCGGCGGACCAGGAAAGTACCGCGGCGGTCTGGGTCAAAGGATCGAAATGACCTCGGCCAATAATGCGCCTTTTGTCGTATTTCTGTCTGTCGAGCGTTTGAAATTCCCGGCGTTGGGGCGTGAGGGCGGTTTGCCCGGTGCGCCTGGTCGAATTCGAATCGACGGACGCACGGAAGACATTTCCGGTAAGGGTGAGTTGCGCGTTGAATCCGGCGAGCGCCTGATTTTTGAAACTCCAGGCGGCGGCGGCTTCGGGCCGCCGTCGCAGCGTGACCCGAATGCACTGGCATTGGATAAGGTACGGGGGCTAGTGACCTTAGAAGGCGCAAAACATTATGGAGATGGGTTATGATTTCTCCGATGCCGCACATCGCCACAATGGCGCCATACGCCTTGGCCGATCTGGGCAAGCCGGGCACCGTGTCAATGGCACAGAACGAAAGTTCATTTCCGGTCAGCCCTGCTGCACTTGCTGCGGGACAGAGGGCGCTCTCGAACAGTCTCCTCTATCCCGATCCCGATTGGACGGAACTGCGCTCGGCAATCGCCGAAACGCATGATTTGGACCCGCAGCGCATATTGTGCGGCGCCGGCTCGATGGAACTTATTGGATGTCTGGTCCACGCTTACGTTGGACCCGGGCAAGCGCTGCTGAGCACTCAGTACGGTTATGCTTTTGTCAGGACAGCGGCCGGGCAAGCCAATGCTGAGCCAATCTTGGCTCGGGAGGTCGCGATGACTGTTTCTGTCGACGAAATCCTCGCCTCCTGTCGCCCCGGTATTAGCGTCGTTTTTTTGTGCAATCCGGGGAACCCGACCGGCACCCTGATCCCGAACGCCGAAATTCTGCGGCTGCGCCGCGCGTTGCCGCAGGATGTCTTGCTGATTGTTGATCAGGCCTATGCGGAGTTCTGCGATGTCGGGCAGCCACCTTCAGAGATTTTTGCCTTGATCGACCTCGGCAATACCGTGATCCTTCGTACATTTTCCAAGGCTTACGGTTTGGCCGGAGCACGGGTGGGGTGGGGTTACTTTCCCTCTGAAGTTGCCGAACAGGTTCGAAAGCTGTTGAATCCCAATAATGTTTCGATCGTGTCCCAAGCTATGGCCGCTGCTGCAATGCGTGACCAAGCCCAATTGTGTGAAGTCGTTTCAAACACTGCCGCGCTGCGCGACGGGTTTGCCGCGGATATGCGTGGGTTAGGGCTGAACGTGCCTCAATCCCACACCAACTTCGTCTTGCTGCAATTTGATAGCGTGGATGCTGCGCGCCGTGCGGATGCCGCTTTGCAGGACGGTGGCCTGCTGATGCGCGGCATGGGGGGTTACGGCTTGCCGAATTGTCTTCGGGCAACAATCTGCGCGCCTGAAATCATGAACCGGGTTCGAAACGTTCTGAAAGAAGTTTTTTCATGACTGATCCTCGCACATTGGCCAAGATCGGTGTTCTGGTTCCTTTCACCAACACCAATCTGGAACCCGATTTGGAACTTATGCGTCCACCGGGTGTCACACTGCATTTCCAGCGCCTCGGCGGCTATGACGTTGACGAGATTCCGGGAGTCGAACAGATGGCGGGGCTGGGAGCTTCGGATATCGAGCACGACCTGCGAATGATCTCGGGGGTGCGACCTCAGGTGGTTCTGTATGGCTGCACCTCGGCTACACTGACACATGGACCGGCGTTCGATGAAGATCTGGCGGAACGGATCAAGGAAGGTTCAGGCGCAGCCTCGATGACTGCAGCCGGTTCTCTGATAGCAGCGTTGAAGGCCTTAAGTGTCAAGAAGGTTGGTTTCTCTTCGCCCTATGTCGGAGCGATTAACGATCAGGCAGTAGATTTTCTTGTGCAAAACGGAATTGAAACTGTGGCCCGCGCTGATATCGGGCGCGAGCTGGGTAACTATGGTCAAGGTGAGTTGGCACCGGACGAGGTTTTTGATCTTGCCTGCCGGGCCGACCACCCCAAGGCACAAGCAATCGTGCTGAGTTGCACTGACATGCGCTCTGTTGAGGCCATCGAGCGGATCGAAGCTGCCCTGGGCAAGCCAGTCGTAACCTCGAATCAGGCGCTGATGTTCTGCCTGATGCAGCATCTGAACCTGGCGCGACATGAACAGTTGCCGGGTCGCCTGTTCGACAGATTATGATCGGGGATGCGCTGTTTCATTTCTCTACCCGTAGCGAAAGACGTCGTCCCTGCCTTACTCCGATTGCAACGGCGTCTTGGGGTAGGGCGCGTAGTTCCGCCAGAAAATCTGCATCTGACACTCGCCTTTCTGGACAATCAAAGCCACGAAGTGCTTGAGGCGATACACGAGAGTTTGCAACTTATTCAGGCGCCTCCGTTTTCGGTGACTTTGACGGGATTGGACCAGTTTGGTTGGTCTGTGCATCTAAAGGTGCAAGAAAACCCTCGACTTGATGCACTGCATGGTCGGGTTCAGGCGGCTGTGCGCCACGCCGGCATCTTCTTGCCGCGTCGACGCTTTCGTCCACATGTCACGGTTCTACGCCTCAAACCCACGCGGTGCTTGCCGCCCTACCCTCCGGATTTAACCGGTTTGGAATATCCGGAAATGGAAGTGTCTCAGTTTGCACTCTATGCCTCGACATTGCTGCCAGATGGAGCGCGGCACGAATGTCTTGCCGAGTATCCGCTGGCGCCGGAAAACTGACGGATAGCAGGGTGGTTTAGGGCGCGTCGTAGATCAAGGCGGCCACGTCCGAGAACCGGCTGGTCGGATGAATGAGGCTCAACACGGCATCTCGAATTTCGGCAGCACGGGCGGTACCGATAGCGGAAGAGGCAAACTCCATGTACTTCTTGATCACCTCTTCGCGGCTCATCGGGGCTTCGGGGCCACCCCTTGCATGGGTGTCGCCCGACTCTAGTACCTGACCGTCGATTGTCGTGATCTGAACATCGGCCCAACGCCCCTGCGGAAACCGCTCGCTGTGGCATGTCGCTTCGGCTACCGAGATGCGCTGCATGAACCCGGCCACAACCGGGTCATTCAACCCTGCACCGCATATGTGCTCAACCCCAATCCGACCGTGGACTGCCTGAACAGCCACAGCAAAAGGCAGCGAATACTGCGCCTGACTGGTTGTGTCTGGCAACTCGGAATAAAGACAGGCAGCTTGATGGAAGCTGTTGATATGCAGCCCGGCGATCTGCTCGTGAGCCAGATCATGCTCGATCATCAAAGCGCGGGTGGCGTCAATGGCGGCGTGAGCCCAACGGCAAATCGGGTAGGGCTTCACATATTGATGTTCCATCTGCCAAAACTGCCCCAGATCGGCCCAATAAAGTGCGGCACGTTCTTCTTCGATTGTAATCGCCGGCGCACCGGTAAACCCGCGCTCGGCTAGGATTGCCGCTGACATCCCAACCATTGCGCCCCATCCTGAACCGTCATGCAGCATGGTGGGGTTGGCGATCTCGCGCATCATCTGGCTGCGCGGACCGTGGTACTCAGCGATACCCAACCCCTGTCTCAGCTGATCCACAGTATGCCCCCTCAGGCGCGCGGCCATCGCGGCCACACCCAACGCATTCCACGCGCCCGAGGTGTGATAGTCGCTGACCGTAGCATGCAGGGCCATACCCGCCCGACCCGCGATTTCGTACCCCACGATTATTGCCGCCAAAGCCTCGGGACCCAAAAGGTCGGGACAGCGCTCGGCCAATGCTGCAAGCGCGGGGATCACAACGACCCCGATATGACCCTTGGTCGGATTGTATCCGTCATGCCCGTCGAGATTGTCGGTCTGAGTCGCAGCAGCGTATGCAGCGCCCGCCATACTGACGCGACGACCATCAAAAGGCATTCGAGCGCTGAATGCGGCGTCCGTTGAAGCATATAAAAGCGCCGCAGTATCCCGTGCGATCAACCCAGCCTCCATCGGGCCGGAAGCGATCAGAATACCCAAGGTGTCCAAAGCCATCAACGCGGCTGCGTCCCGCGCGCTTTCCGGCATGTCTTCAGGGCGGCAACTCAGTACGAAATCGGCAACTTTGGAAAAAGTGTCGGTCATGTCAGCCTCTCAGGCGTGAGCCGGCGGGGTCAAAGAGTGGTTCACTCAGGATTTTGGCCTTGTGCGGTTTGCCAAGAATGAAAATCTTGACTGAATCTCCTGGCCCAGCAACGGATGGGTTGGAATACCCTACAGCCAGAGATTTTCCGACCGAATAGCCGTAGGCGCCCGACGTTACCCGACCGACGGGCCGACCATCTTGAGTAAAGATCGGCTCGCCGCCAGTTGCGTCTGCATTGTGCTCCGCCTCGACCTCGAAGATCGATAGCACCTCACGTGGGGCGTTGTCCTTGACTGCCATATAGGCGTTCTTGTGCAGAAAGTCCTTGTCCAGCTTAATCAGCCCAGACAGCCCGACTTCTTGTGGCCAGTACTCCTGAGAATACTCACGCCCCCACGAGCCATAGCCCTTTTCGATCCGCAAGCTTCCCAGAGCCCGGCCACCAACCGGACCGCCGCCAAACTCTTTCGCGGCTTCCAAAAGTACCGAATAGAGTCTTATCTGGTCCTCATCGCTGCAGTGTAACTCCCACCCCAGATCACCGGTAAAGCTTACCCGGATCGCAAGACAGGTTACGCCGGCTACCTCGATGGTCTGCGATCGCATGAACCGGAAGGCCTCGTTCGACAGATCTGCATTGGTCAGCCGTTGCAACAGGTCGCGTGATTTCGGGCCAGCTACGTTAAAGCCCGCAATCCGGTTTGTGGCGACCTCGAATGTGGTATCGTCGGGCAAGGGCACCATGTTGAAGAAGCGTTGATGATAGCGTTCAGCCATACCCGAGCCGACCATCATGTATTCGTCTTCCTCCACCTTGGTGATGGTAAAATCTCCTGCCACACCACCGCGCACCGAGATCAGAGGTGTCAGGCAAGACCTACCAATTTCCGTTGGTACGCGATTGGCGACCAGACGATCCAGCCAATCATGTGCTCCCGGCCCTTTAACGACGTAATTGGCGAAGTTCGAGATATCGATCACGCCAACGCTTTCGCGCAGCATGTTTACTTCTCGACCCACCGGCTCCCACCAGTTCTGGCGGGTAAAACCGTTGGTTTCGATTGTTCCGGGCTGATCGGCGAACCAAAGCGGATGTTCCCAGCCACAGTTCAGGCCAAAGACACACCCCATCTCCTTTTGCAGTTCATACGCCGGACGCACACGAGCCGGGCGACCCGCGCTGCGTTCCTCGTTCGGGAAATGGATGGCGAAGCGGTGGGTATAAACATCCTCCACTCGTGCCTTGGTGAACTTCTTGTCTGCCCAGTCGCCAAAGCGGGCCAGATCCCAAGCAAACATGTCATATTGCGGTTCGCCCTCGATCATCCATTGAGCGGCCAGCAGACCCAGGCCGCCCGACTGCGAAAAGCCAGGGATGATGCCGGTACAGCAGAAGTAATTCTTCAGTTCCGGGACCGGGCCCCAGATCGCGTTCGAATCTGGAGACCAGATCATCGGGCCGTTGATCACCCGCTTGACGCCAGCGGTGGCGGCAACCGGGACACGCTCGGTCGCGCGGATCACGTTTTCCATGATCCTGTCCAAATCATCTGGAAACAGGTCATGCGCAAAGTCCAGTGGCGTGCCGTTTTCGGCCCAGAACCGCATGTCTTTCTCATAGGCCCCGATCAGCAACCCATTACCTTCCTGGCGGAAGTAGTACTCGCCATCCCGGTCGGCGATCGAGGGCAGACGGCGGCCCAGATTGGCAACTTCGTCAATCGCCTCGGTCACGAAATACTGGTGCTCAGTCGGTTGCAGAGGCAGTTCGATCCCGGCCATCGCGGCCACTTCGCGACCCCAAAGGCCGCCGGCATTCACCACCCACAGCGTGTGGATGTCGCCTTTTTCTGTGCGCACGATCCAAGAACCATCAGGTTGTTGTTCGGTGCCGATAACCGGGCAGAACCGCTCGATCGTAGCACCCATCTTCCGGGCGCCTGCGGCGTAGGCCATGGTTACACCGGACGGGTCCACATTGCCGCCATCGGGTTCGTACATGATGCAACGAATGTCTTCGAACTGAGCCAGCGGATGAAGCTCCATAGCCTGTTCGCGGCTGACTTCGTAGAAGTTCAAGCCATAGAACTTCGCCTTGGCTTCCTGCAGGCGCAGCTGGTGTTCGCGGTTTTCGGTCTGTGCCAGATAAAGTGAGCCAGGTTGAAAAACTCCGCAACCCTGTCCGGTTTCCTTTTCCAGTTCCTTGTACAGGTTCATCGTATAGTGCTGGATACGGGTGACGTTATTGTTATCGTGCAGCCCGTGGATGTTCGCCGCCGCGTGCCAGGTCGATCCGCTGGTCAGCTCGTCCCGTTCCAGCAGGACGACGTCTGTCCAGCCGAGCTTTGCAAGGTGATACAGGATCGAACAGCCGACCAAGCCACCTCCTATTACGACCGCTTGGGCGTGGGTTCTCATGGGGCTTTACTCCTGAATCCTGAACGATGTCAGACCATCGCAATTTTCAGGGAGTCAGCCACAGTTGCAACCCGGCGTATGCTCTGATCCCGACATCCAAGGTCGGGATCAGAGCAGGTTTTCCTGAAATTGGTTTTATCTACTTGAAAAATCTTGGATGTCAGTAAGGTGCTTCGACATTGTTCATCGATACATAGACAGATTTCATTTCGCTGAAGTGGTTTATTGCCAGTTTCGAGTTCTCGCGTCCCACGCCGGACATCTTTGACCCGCCAAAAGGCGCTTCGACGGGGGCAAGATTGTAGGTGTTGATGTAGCAGGTACCGGCCTCGAATCCGGCAGCTACTCTGTGCGCGCGGGACAGATCGTTGGTGAAGACGCCGGCAGCCAAACCGAATTCGGTGTCATTGGCGCGGATCATGACCTCTTCTTCGGTGTCAAAATCTAGCACTGACATGACCGGGCCAAATATCTCTTCGCGCGCGATGGTCATGTCGTCGGTCACGTCGGAGAACACGGTGGGTAGTACATAAAAACCTTCGCCTTCAACCCGCGCACCACCATAGACCAGCCGCGCGCCTTCAGCCTTGCCTTTTTCAATGTAGCTCAACGCGACGTTCATTTGGTTTTCGCTGACCATCGGGCCGAAATTGGTTTCCTCATCCAGAGGATCACCAATTTTCGCGTTTGCCAACCGCTCGGACAAACGCGTCAGAAACTCTTCCTTGATGCTCTTGTGCACAAACACCCGGGTTCCGTTGGAACAAACCTGCCCAGAGGAATAGAAATTGCCCAAAATGGCACCCGACACTGCGTTTTCGATATCGGCGTCGTCGAATATAATCATCGGAGATTTGCCGCCCAGTTCCATGGTGACATGTTTCATTCCGCCCGCAGCGGCGGCATAAACCTTGCGGCCCGTGGGTACCGAACCGGTCAGCGAGACCTTGGCCACGCGCGGGTCGGTCACAAGGCTTGCGCCCACATCGCCATAGCCTTGTACCACGTTGTAGATTCCCTTGGGGGCGCCAGCCTCGATCAGGATCTCGGCCACTTTCAATGCGGACAGCGGCGTTGTTTCAGAAGGCTTGAACACCATCGTATTTCCGCAGGCCAATGCCGGGGCCCCTTTCCAGCAGGCGATCTGTGTGGGATAATTCCATGCGCCGATGCCGACACAAACCCCCAATGCTTTGCGGATCGTATAGACGAAATCGCCGCCACCCAGCGAGATGTGCTCTCCGGTTAACGATGCGGCCAGACCGCCGAAATATTCCAACGCATCCGCACCGCTGGTCGCGTCGGCCACCAATGTTTCCTGCAGTGGTTTTCCGGTGTCGTGGGTTTCGATGGTCGACAATTCGCGATTGCGCTCACGCATGATGTCAGCAGCGCGGCGCAACACACGTCCGCGTTCGGTTCCGCTCATGGCTTCCCAGGAGGTTTGAGCGTTTTTTGCGCTGGTCAATGCTATGTCGGTGATGGCGGGTGTTGCTGAATGCAGCCGCGCTATGACTTCGCCTGTCGCTGGATAGACGACGTCTATCGGTGCACCATCCACGTCCTCGACGTATTCGCCGTCGATAAAGTGGCTGGCCTTGGGCTGGAATTTCATGCCGTATCCTTCTCGCGAATTTGCACCAACCGCGCATAGTTGCGGGTCTGTTTCCATTGCACTATCGGTTGTTGATCCGTCAGTCAATAAACGTGCGACCTGTGTTTTCGGCAGCCAGGAAAATCAGCGCCCTTGAAAAATCCCCATTAATGTTCTATATATGTTCTCATCGTGGCTGAGGATATTCTGATGACCCACCCGTTGCAAAGATCGGCCCTGAATGGCCCCGGAAACGACTATCACCTGTTGCCTGTGACAGATAAGCAGATGCGGTACGCTCGCGCGATCGCAGAGAAATCTGCATTGGAAATTCCGGTAGAGGCGCAGCGCGACCGGCGGTCGCTATCAGACTGGATATCGGCCCACAAACCGCGCGGCACATCACCCTTTGACAACTATCCGACCGGAAAACAGGTAGCCTTTGCGGAGCGTATCGCAAGGGCCAAGCATCGCCATGTCCCGTCAGAGTGCTTTCGTGACAAGGCAGCTATTGCAGCATGGATCGAGCGAAACCGATGAGTGCGCTCAGGTTTGACGCGCCCGCCCGTAAAGGGCGACCGCTGCGGCGACGAATAACCCCAGCAACACGTAACCGGTTATTGCTTCAGCAACGGCAATGGCCCGGCACAATCCACCCGGATGCAGGTCACCGAACCCGACGGTCGTGAACGTCACATACGAAAAATACAGAACATCGCTGGGCTGCTTGGCACCGATCACGCACAAATCGGTATAGCCAAAAGATCCGTAGGCGGCGGCGAAAAGGAACGGAACGACCTGAATGAAAGATACAGCCATCAGCAAAAGCTGATGCTTGGCTTTGTCGATGCGAGTTGCGTGAATCCAGATTTGTGACAACAGCCAGACAGCAAGTACGAAAGTTGCCACTGTTCCTATGGTATCGCCTGCGGTTTCGGGACTGAGCCGCGACAGAAAGAAAAAGGCCAGGCTGCTGACGACAACCAGCCCGAATGCCCCTAGCAATGTGGGCCACCATTCCTTCAATCGGAACGCGATCCGCGCCATTTCACCGCTCCAGTTGTACTAGCTTATGTCTTTACGCGCGCTCAAAGCCGCATTGATGGTGCCATCATCGAGATAGTCGAGTTCGCCGCCTATCGGCACACCCTGCGCCAATGAAGTCAGGCGCACCTGCCCCTGTAGTTGGTCGGCGATGTAATGGGCGGTTGTTTGGCCGTCGACTGTTGCGTTCAAAGCAAGAATGATTTCGGTAATCCCTTCGGTGACAACCCGATTTCTGAGACGGGGAATGCGGAGTTCATCGGGGCCTACGCCATCCAGCGCAGACAGAGTTCCACCCAGCACGTGATACCGCCCCTTGAACACGCCTGCCCGCTCCATTGCCCAGAGATCCGCGACATCTTCGACGACGCAAAGTTCACCCGAAGCGCGATCTTCATCCTCGCAGATGTCGCAGATATCCGAGGTGCCGACATTGCCGCAGTTGAGACACTCTCGAGCTGAGACGGCGACGGCATGCACGGCGTCAGACAATGGCGTCAGCAGCAATGCGCGTTTCCTGATTAAATGCAGAACCGCGCGTCGGGCTGATCGCGGTCCGAGGCCGGGCAGCTTGGCCATCAGTTCGATCAGATTGTCGATATCGCGGTTGGAACTCACCCATGCGCCTCATTTTTATCGGGGCACAGGTAGCCCCAATCATCTGCCGTGCAGGTGCTATTATCAGAACGGTAGCTTGATGTCTTTGGGAAGCCCCAAGCTTTCGGTTAGTCTGGCCATCTCTTCCTGAGCTTTCTCGGCAGCTTTGGCCTGGGCGTCCTTGATAGCGGCCAGGATCAGGTCTTCAACCACCTCTTTGTCGTCACCGTTGAAGATCGACGGATCGATATCGAGAGCCATGAGATCGCCCTTGGCTGAGGCCGTCGCCTTGACCAGCCCGGCGCCCGATTCGCCAATGACCAAAACGTTGTGCAGATCTTCCTGCATCTGGGTCATCTTGGTCTGAAGCTCTTGAGCTGACTTCATCATCTTGGCCATGTCGCCAAGCCCGCCAAGTCCTTTAAGCATGGTTCTTTCTCCTGCATTTCGGTTTGACGCCTAGATACGGGTGCAAACTGGTTGGCACAAGGGGCACGCGTTCCCATCCGTCGTTTCAGTTTTCGCCGAGACAACTCCTTCGGTTGGGCCGGGCATCGTGGAGGCATCCCCGTGCGACGTGGGTGAGACAGGTCAGATCACACGGACATCATCTAGCCCGTCTTTAGACGTGACTGAGCAGCAGATCGAGCGAAGGGATCGAGGATGTTCATAGTCCCATGGACGACCTCGATGCACTGTTGCCCGTTCATCCCAAATCAGCACATCACCCACCGACCACTGATGGGAATACACGTATTCGGGGCGTGTGCAAAACGTCATCGCCTCTGCTAGTATTTCCTGGCTTTCTCCATGGCCCAACCCCTCGATGGCAAAAGCGTGCGAGGCAATGAACAAGGCCTCATCGCCGGTTGTTGGATTGGGCCAGATCGCGCGCCACGGGCGATCGGGCCAGCGGGTCATTCGAGACAATGCGGCGAGTTCGGAAGAGATCTGGGCGCGGGAGTGAGACAACCGATGCCATATGATCGCATTTTTTA
The DNA here is from genome assembly GCF_056536925.1 of Ruegeria sp. CI1. Lineage (NCBI taxonomy): Bacteria > Pseudomonadati > Pseudomonadota > Alphaproteobacteria > Rhodobacterales > Roseobacteraceae > Ruegeria > Ruegeria sp. CI1. Next base: position 148,924 of record NZ_JBQFQP010000009.1, read on the forward strand.
GTTTCGATTTAAGGGTTTCAGGCATGTCCGCCCACGCTGCCCGCGTCGAGGCAATTTCTGTCTCTCCACCCGAAGGGGGAACAACACGCGCAGTCAGAATGTTGACCAGCGCAGGAGTGGGCAAGAAAGTGCTGTCCGTGTGCCAGAGCATATTGGCTTGCAGGTCAAGCAGCCGCAGATCATCGCGCGACCGTAGTCCATCGGAAGTCTGGTTGGAAAGCTCCGAAACTTGGAATTCGACATCGCGTCCCGCCGCCATCGCCTCACGGTTTTCGAGCGGGCCGAACAACTCGCCCAACCGAATGTGATCGGCATCCGTCAGGGATTGGTTGCGGAACAAAAGCGCGGAATGAGTTTCGAACATTTGCCGGATTCGCGGGTAATGCGATTCCGCAGTCACGTCGCGCAGATCAACGTCGTGAATAATTAATCCGAAACGGGAGTGCAGAGGGTCAGTTCGCATGCCAGGCTCCTGTCAGACAACTCCCGGAACCGTGTGAGATTGCAATCGACCCTTCAAGCGTATTTGCGACATTTGTAGCGGCACGCGTCTGCAAGGTCACTATTCTTCTTCGAACGGATCCCATTCGTCTTCGACTTCGGGAAGTGCCTCGGCTTCGACCAGCGCTGCTCGTTGTTCGGGGGTTGTGATGCGGGTGATGCTGGCCTTGGGGAACTGTGCGATCACGGCCTGCACCAACGGATGCGCACTGGCTTCATTTTTCAGGGCGATCTCGACGGCATCGCGAATTTCCGAAATCGTCTGTGCCTCGCCATTCGAGACGATCGAAACAGCCCAACGATTGCCCGTCCAGCGTTGCAGGCTTGCGCCCAGCCTCTGGGCCAGATCGTTGGGCGCTTTGTCGGACGGGGTAAACTCAATACGCCCCGGTTGATAAGCAACAAGGCGAATCCCGTCCTCAACATCGACCAGCAACTTGCCGTCACGATTGGAGCGGATCAGTTCGACCACGTGTTCGAATGTTGGGTATCGCCCCAAAGCGGCTTGCAGGTCCTGCGCGAGGGCTGCAACTGGCGCACCGCTGTTGTGACGCCGAGCGGACTGGTTGCCTGGCGCATAAGATGCTGTTGACTGTGCGGTCGACGTACTCCCGCCTGACAAGGGAACTCCTCCACCCGGGCCGTTCGGTGCCGGTGGCGCAGGCGCATCCTGCAGTCGCTTGATCAGTTCTTCCGGGCTGGGTAGATCGGCGACATGAGTCAGACGAATGATCGCCATCTCGGCGGCCATCATGGAATTAGGCGCACCAGAAACTTCCTCCAGCGCCTTCAGCAGCATCTGCCACATCCGCGTCAAAACGCGCATAGGCAGCGCCTGTGCCATTTGTATCCCTCGCGCGCGTTCGTCGGGCGAAACGGTCGGGTCTTCTGCTGCATCAGGCGTGATTTTGACAACAGAAACCCAATGGGTGATCTCGGCCAGATCTCGCAACACTGCCAATGGATCGGCGCCTTCGGCATATTGCGCACCCAGTTCGGTCAATGCCCCCGCCGCATCGCCCCGCAGGATCATGTCCATCAGGTCCAGAACCCGACCCCGGTCCGCCAGCCCCAACATTGCACGTACCTGATCCGCAGAGGTCTCCCCGGCGCCATGCGAGATCGCCTGATCCAGAAGCGAGGTCGCATCCCGGGCCGAACCTTCAGCTGCGCGGGTGATCAGAGCCAGTGCGTCGCCAGCGATCTGAGCTCCCTCCGATTCGGCGATCATGCGTAGCAGGCCGATCATATCTTCGGGTTCGATCCGACGCAGATCAAAGCGCTGGCAACGAGACAGAACTGTGACCGGAACCTTGCGAATTTCAGTTGTCGCGAAAATGAATTTCACGTGCGCCGGAGGTTCTTCAAGCGTCTTCAGCAGCGCGTTGAACGCGCTGGTCGACAACATGTGAACCTCGTCGATAATGTAAATCTTATACCGCGCGCTGGCAGCGCGGTAGCGGACGCTGTCGATGATCTCGCGAATGTCGCCAACACCGGTCCGGCTTGCTGCATCCATCTCCATCACGTCTACATGACGGCCTTCCATGATCGCAACGCAATGCTCGCACTGACCGCAAGGTTCAGTTGTCGGCTTTCCGTTTCCATCCGGCCCGATGCAGTTCATGCCCTTGGCGATGATCCGTGCGGTAGTGGTTTTACCCGTCCCGCGAATGCCGGTCATGATAAAAGCCTGCGCAATCCGGTCTGCTTCAAAGGCGTTTCTTAGTGTCCGCACCATCGAATCCTGGCCGACCAGATCGGCAAAGGTTTCGGGGCGATATTTTCGGGCAAGAACCTGATAGGGTGCGGGTGCGGTGTCGGTCATGTCTGCTCTGCCGGATTCGTCTTAAAACCGCAGCGTAGTGTGCCGCGATGCCCGCGTCCACAGCAGCAGGTCCGATTTTGGTTTGGATTGCTTGCAAGCCGGGGTAAAACACTCAGGCATCCATTGGAGAATGCAGATTTCAGCGTGTTGGTTGTGTGGGAGCTAATCGTGTCACAACTGGTGATATTTGGGCTGCAGGTGGGCGGAGGCACATTGGCTATCTGCCAGATGCCGGGTCGGAGCGGAGACTATCCTTCTGACCTCGACACCATTGCCGACTGGAAACCGGGCCTAGTGATTTCGATGACGACAGAGGTCGAAATGATCCAAGACGGCGCGCGCAGTTTCGGCTTGGATATTCAGGCGCGCGCCTGCCGATGGGTCCATTTGCCGATCGAAGATTTTGGTATTCCGCCCAGTCATGTCCAGGCGAAATGGGCCGAGACCAGTGCGTCTGCGCGGCAGGCACTTGCTGGCGGTGGTCGGATTTTGATCCACTGTCGTGGCGGTTGCGGAAGATCGGGAATGGCTGCGCTGAGGTTGATGGTCGAATGTGGTGAAAGACCTTCGGATGCGCTGAAACGGCTACGCGCCATTCGCCCCTGCGCCGTCGAAACCGAACCCCAAATGGATTGGGCGCTGAAAGGGCAGATGGTGGCAGACCGGCCCTGAGGCCGGACTGAGGGTTATGTTTTTGCGTTGGCGGTCTTTCAAAGTGGCGCGTGGCAGGCGGTTTCTGCCGCCTGATTGCCCTGCGGAACTGCTTCGAGGAACGCGCAGGGCATCTGCTTGATCCAACCCGAGGGAAAAACGGTCCGAGAAGAGTTCAATAGAGCGTCTTCAATCTGGTTCAGGCGTTCGCTATCCGCCTCGTCATTCACACCGCAGAATACTCGAATGCGAGAATGATCGGCGCGGAATCTGGCATCGCACCCAGTGGCACAATGTTCAAGTGCGCAGCTTCCGTCGATCTCGAAGTCATCTGCAGTCAATGGCTTTGCCGCAGATATCGCCTGTGCCAGTTTTTTACCCATTTGCGCCAATGCCGGGCAGGGTTTACCGGTTTTCTGGCACACTGTTGCCGTGAACAGGTGCTTGTCGGATTTCCAAATCATGTCGCGCCCTCCGCGCTGGTGACGAGGACAACGGACGGGAAGGACAGCAATCAGCTATCGGACCCTGTCCCGGACACCCCGCCCGAGTTCGAGTTTCAGTTCCGATGGCAGGTCTCCTGACTTGCGGGTCGCTGCTTTGCCGACCTTCCCGGCCCTTGGACCAGTGGCATTTCGGCTTCGCTCGCCGCCTACAGTTGCGGGGGCAGTCGCGGAATTGGTTCTGGAAGAACCGTACCGTGTTCCCTTTTCATTCCGACCGTGAACGCGGCCGGAAACCATCGCCTAATCGCTAGCGGGCGCACAATTCTGGGTCAAGACGAATCCTGCGGTTCAAGCACCTTTGTCGCGCCGGGCGGGTTTACTGAATTTGTTTAGACGTCGACATCTTGCTCAAGCGGCAAGGCACGTTTCTTAGGGTCTCCGAAGATCGCCTTGCCCGGGCCAACTGCCACCCGCCCTGGAGCAGTATGAACACAGTATCTGCCGCGAATTCTGGCTCGGCCACTCCAAGTCGCCTTGCGTGATGTGCGACTTCGGTTATCCAACCCTCGTACAAGTGATAGGCATGGTTGCGGAATATATTGTTGTCCGGCCCTTCGAACAAAGTAGCGGAAATCGGGCAGGTATCCCACTGACCTGATTTGTCGAAAAGTTTCGCTATCTTGTTGCAAAGAGTTGTGGCCCCGGACTGGAAATCTTCCGCAGGCTCAAATGACGCGGCAATAAGACCAAGCATCGCATCGGACGCCCAAGTAGCGGCCGCAAGCGCCAGATCGGCCTTTCCATTCGGGAAATGGTGATACAGCGATCCTTTGGGTGCGTCAGCCACGGAAAGAACTTCGTTCAGCCCGACCCCGTGATAGCCCGACCTCTGGAAAAGGTCGGCCGCAGCCCGAATCAGGCGCTCTTTTGTTGGCAAAGGACGTTCAGTCATTTGCGTGGATTATTGACAGCACTGGACCAATTGGTCCAGAGATCAGGACTAGACCGACCGGTCTAGGGGGCGCGGAGTTAAATATGCAGGACCAGGTGTCAGCTGAAGACCTTCTTATTCACTCGGGCGACTACCAACTGTCTGCCCGCCTCTTTCATGCGAAAGAAAAGCCAGAAGTTACGGTCGTGCTCAATGGGGCGACCGGTGTTCCGAGGGACTACTACAGACATTTCGCATCGTGGCTGGCCTTAGAACGCGGAATTGCTTGTCTGACGTACGATTACCGGGATTTCGGCCACTCTTTGACCGGCAACCTAAAGAAATCCAAGTCATCCATGACCGATTGGGCATTGGTCGACATGCCCGCGGCTCGGACGGAAATGCGTCGTCGGTTCCCAAATTCAAAGCTTTGGGTCATCGGGCATTCGATTGGCGGGATGCTCGGTCCTTTGCAGCCTGGCATCGAAGAAATCGACAGAATGATCTGTGTCTGTTCAGGGCTGGTACAACATCGCGATCACCCTTGGCCTTATCAAGCGCTCGCCAGAATGTTTTGGTTCGGGCATGTTCCGCTGCTGGTTAAGAGTTTGGGGTATTTGCCTGGGCGTCTTGTTGGGTTCGGAGCAGATCTACCTGCTCCGGTCTATTGGCAATGGCGAAAATGGTGCACATCCGCAAAAAGCTATCTGCCGGATGCCGGAACGACCTTACCGAAACCCGACTGGGAAAGAAGTGGCGCATCTGTGGATATGATTGCGTTTTCGGACGATCAGGTGATCCCGCCCAAATGCGTTTGGCGATTGGCCGAACTTTATGGGCAAGATGCGCGACGGCGTGAATTGACGCCTCAGGATTTTGGAGTGAAGCAAATTGGCCATCTGGGCGCGTTTGCGCGTAAGAATGCCGTTGTGTGGCCCGCACTCATCGCCGATTAGGTTGGTCTACGCTAGATGATTAGTGGGAAAGTGAGAGGTTGGACATCGACCCAAGCGGGACTCGTTGTGGCTGCTTCCTTCCGGACCTGACCAGGTTGGCGAGGCGCTCGCCCGCGCCAACCTCTCGTTGCTCGATATAGGCAAGATGACTGGCGATGACAACCCGTCACAAGGATAGGCGTAGCCGCAGGAAACCTTCGGGATCGATGCCCAGAACAACCGGGTGGTATCCTGAAAGGTCATCCAGATAGCGCAAGGCATCGGGACCGGTCTGCAGAACGACCGAGGTCTTGCGCGTCTTGACGAAACGCCACGGATGCGGAGTCGCTTGCAGCGGATCAGATGGAAGACTCCCCTCAACATAGTCCTTCAAGATGTGCTGAATGCGTAGGCGAGGAATACTGATGATTTTAGCGTTCTCCAAAGCTGAAAAATGCCCCCCCCATTGGCGCGATAGTTATTCAGTGCCACGACGAAAAGCTGCTGATCCCCGATGGGATCTCCCTTCCAAGTGAGGTTTCCAATGCGTCGGTTGCCTGTTTCAACCAGACTGCCATCCGCATGAAACCGAGGCGGGCAAGTCAGATCTATAGTGTATTCAACACCATGGATAACATCGAAATTATGGCCTGCTCGAAGAGGGTTGATCAACGGGGTATCTTGGCTATTTTCAGTGACCTGGTTAAACAGACATGCTGACATTTCTAGCCAATCGCGCAATTCTGCGCCGTTAACGACAACAGCGCGCAATTCGTTGGGAAAGACGTGAAGGTCGGCAATGTGACGCATCGAAACTTCACCAGCGGGAACCTCCGTATAGAAACGCGGCCCGGAACGCCCGCCGAATTTCGTGGGTGTGACCGCTGACAATGTCGGTAGTGATCCTTCAGGCAAACCGGCAAGAAAGGGACGCAGTGCAGCTGCTTGAGCTGCGGCGACAAGCGAAAGCCCCTTATCCGGTGCACAAAAGGAAAAATAGCTATGCATCGATTGGCTGACATGTCCGACGGGCTGTTTCATCCGCTTTAGTGTTTCGGCATGTCCACATTCGAATATTCGTGCCAACTTGGGATCTTCTTCGACGGTCGATTGGGCACAACCATCGTTGCCTCTGTTGCAGATCGGGCGAAGTTCGACAGAATGCCCTGCAATTTTCCAACTGTTGGCCTCATGGGCAAACGCCAGATCGATCACGCCCAAATGCGATCCTGACGATCCCGGCATGACGACAGGTTTGCCATGAACTAGGCCCTTGTCGCCTACAACATGTGCTAATCCATCATGGTCGGCTCCGGGGATAGTCAGATGCGTGTGGCCTGCAACTATTGCATCGAGGCCTTCGATCGACGCCAGCGGAACTACTGCATTCTCCATTTGTGCTTCCACAACAGCTCCAGCTAGACCCGAATGTGCCAGTGCAATAACCAGCTCACATCCTTTATCCTTCAAGTCGCTAACGGCTGTAGCAGCAGTCTCCAGAATGTCAGTCGAAGTCACCCTGCCTGCAAGCTGGTGTGCCTCCCAATCCGTGGTTTGTGGCGGCAGAACCGAAAAGACACCGACAGTCAAAGTGCAGGTTTCAGACCCGACCGCAAATCGCTGACGAATGATAGCCGATGCCTCCCACGGTTGATTACCCTCAACGCAATGTAGATTGCTACATATGGCAGGACATGGCGCGTGAGCCAGAATACCGCTCAGGCAGTCTAAGCCAAAGTTGAAGTCATGATTGCCAAGCCCGATCGCATCATATCCCAAATGCTTGAACGCAAGCATCAGCGGGTGGGCGACGTCGTTCTGATCGGCGGCAAAATCGCCATAAGGCGTGCCTTGCATGGAGTCACCATTGTCGAATAGCAAGACGCGCGCACCCATTTGTTCGGCCTCCGCTCGGGCTGCCTTGATCAGGCTCGCGGTTCGTGTCAGCCCGACAGAGGGTTCCGGTCGATCCGAGTAATAGTCATATCCCATAAGATTCATGTGCAGATCCGAGGTCGCAAGAATTCTCAGGCGAACTGGCGGCAATGTGCTGGGACTGATCTGTGCCTCTGAGTTCAATGAATGTCCTGCCGTCGGAAATGGAGTGTTTGTTGTCTACATGACCCTTGCTTCTTAACAGTTTGAAAAAACGGCAAATTGAAGCGGGATTTGAGAAAAGTTTGTGGTTTCGTCGCGTGTAATCATTTCCTCTCTGATTGGCAGGGCCATTGCGTTGATCGAACAACCGTGGCAGCCCTTTGAAAAACAAAGGACAAAGAATGAAACGGGCAGAGCAGGTCACTTTTGGCGGATCGGGATTGAATCGCAGCGCCCACATTCGCGGCGACAACAACGCTTTGGCGCATGCAAAGGGTCATCCCGAAGCACTCTGCCTGCTGCTTTGGCGCGGAAAGATCCTCGTTCAGGGTGAACGGTTGGATCGATTGGCGACAGTCACGATGTCTCACAGGCTGATCCAATCCGAACCGGGAGATATCATGGAGTCCCCCGTTTTCCTCGGTTTATCCGAAGCAGGCGCACCGGTATTTGCCACGGACATCACCAGTTGGCAGGCCGAAGACCATGATCTTTCCGGCGTCGGCGCCTTTGTCGACCGAAGCGAGCAGCAGCATCCGGATTTACCCACCGGTTATGTATTTGCAGAGTTGCGTCGGGTCATGACGCGCCTCAACCCCCGTGACGCCGAACTGGCGGCGACGGCCAAGGCAGTCATTGGCTGGCACGAAACCCACGGCTTCTGCGCCCGTTGCGGTGCCAGAAGCGAGGTGTCTCAGGCGGGATGGCAGCGAAGTTGCCCTGGGTGCGGCGGCCAGCATTTCCCACGCACGGATCCTGTAGTCATAATGTTGATTACGCACGGGGATGCCGTGTTGATGGGCAGGTCGCCAGGTTGGCCTGAAGGGATGTACTCCTTGCTGGCAGGATTTGTTGAGCCTGGCGAGACTCTGGAATCGGCCGTGCGTCGCGAGGTTTTCGAAGAGGCAGGCGTTACGGTCGGGCGGGTTCAATATCTGGCCAGTCAGCCCTGGCCGTTTCCTGCATCTTTGATGTTCGGCTGCTCGGGCGAGGCCCTTTCACGGGATTTAAACATTGATCCGGTTGAAATCGAAGATGCGCTTTGGATCGGAAAGGCTGAGATGATGCAGGCTTTCGCGGGTGAACATCCAACCCTTCTGCCCGCACGCAAAGGCGCGATTGCGCATTTTTTGTTGGAGAACTGGCTTGCGGACACGCTGGATTAAGTTGAAACACGGAACCCAGATCAGATTTCGAGGGGCGAAATGAAATTCACTGAAAAGGAAGATATCGAGGCACCTATTGAAGAGGTGTTCCGGATGGTTTCCGATTACGACCGGTTCGAACGCCTCGCGATCCGACGCGGGATCGAAGTGAAGCGAAAACTTGCGGCAGGGCCTGTATCTGAAGGGTTGGCATGGGATACCGTGTTTCAGATGCGCGGAAAGGCCCGTCACGTGCAGATCGTCCTCGGAAAATTTCAAGAGCCGACACTGATGCGCTTTGAGGCGTCCGGCAAGGGAATGAACGGACATACCCAAGTTGAGCTCGTGGCTCTGTCGCCGGTGCGGACAAGGATATTGGTCGAGATCGAATTTGTGGCAACAACGCTGCCCGCACGACTGTTGCTACAATCGCTCAAGCTTGGGAAGTCGCGTCTGAAACGGCAGTTCCACCTTCGGCTGGCAGAGTTTGCAAGCAGCTTGGAGCAACGACATTCGCAATCGGGGTGACGCCGGCGATGCCCGATTGTCAGCCTAACTTCGGGGCCGCGCAGCTGGGTAGACACCCAGAATTTCCACGTTTGTTGTAAAATGGTTCAGCTCGTCCATAGCCAGTTGGACATTCCGATCCTCCGGATGTCCGACGATATCGGCATAGAACTGCGTTGCTGTGAATGACCCGTCGACCATATAGCTTTCCAGCTTGACCATGTTCACCCCGTTGGTGGCGAAACCACCCATGGCTTTGTACAGCGCCGCGGGAATGTTGCGCACCTGAAAAACGAAGCTGGTGATCATACCGTGCTCGCCCCTGCGTGATTCGTCGATCGTGCGGGACATGACAAGGAATCGGGTGGTGTTGTCGCCATGATCCTCGATATGTCGAGCCAGAACATTCAGCCCATAGATTTCGCCAGCCAGTTCACTCGCCAGTGCCGCATGGCTTTTGTCACCGCGTTCCGCAACCTCACGTGCGGCGCGGGCATTGTCGGGGCTGACTCGCCCGCGGATGTTGTGCTCGCGAAGGAACCCCTGACACTGTGGTAACAACACGAGGTGCGAATGCGCCTCGGCAACATCTTCCAGACTAGCACCTGGTACACCCAAAAGATTGATATGCACGCGCACGAACGCCTCGTCGATGATATGCAATCCACTATGCGGAAGCAGTCGGTGAATGTCGGCCACGCGCCCATAAGTCGAGTTCTCTACCGGCAGCATCGCGAGTTCCGCCTCGCCCGACCGAACCGCCTCGATCACATCTTCGAACGTGCGGCAGGGAAGGGCGTCCATGTCGGGCCGCGCGTTCCGGCAGGCCTCGTGACTATAGGCGCCGGGCTCTCCCTGAAAGGCAATTCGGTTGGTCATTTGGTCGTTTCCATGCAACAAGTTCGTTATTTGGGCGTTTAGTCGCGGTGTCTATACCTTGCCTCTTGCAAGGGGAAGCCTTAGACACCCGCGCAGACAGTTGAAATGGACTCGCGAGCAATGTTCGACACGATGACAGTTACCAAGGCCGCTGCAGGCCTGTTTGGCGCCTTTCTGGCGCTTCTTCTGGCCAAATGGGCGGCCGAGGTTCTTTATCATGTAGATGGTCACGGCGAGGCCGCCTATATCATCGAAACCGAAGAGCCGACCGAAGAAGTCAGTGAAGCTGAGGAAGTCAGCTTTGATGAGATGATGATGGCCGCCGATGTCGACAAGGGCGCCAAGGTCTTCAAGAAATGCCAAGCCTGCCACAAACTGGAAGACGGAGCGAACGGAACTGGCCCGTATCTTTACGGTGTTGTTGGTCGCCCGGTCGCGACAGCGGCTGGCTTCGGGTATTCCGGCGCGATGCAGGAAAAGGGCGGCGAGTGGACGCCTGAGGCATTGGATGCCTTCCTGACAAAACCCAGCGGTGACGTTCCGGGCACATCGATGAGCTTTGCGGGTCTCAACAAGGCCAGCGACCGGGTAAACGTGATCGCCTATCTGGACAGCCTGGACGATTGATCCCCGCGAAATTTCAGACGAATCAAGGCCGCTGCACTTTGGCAGCGGCTTTTTTCGTTTCTGAAGTGGTCTTCACGATCCGATCACCTATTCTAAACTTGCAACTGGCGTGGCTGGACCTTTAGCTAGCAGCAACAAGATCAAGAACGACACCGACCCCGGAGGAAGAGCCAGATGCGACCACCCCGAGTTCAGACCTGTGCCCGCACCGTTGATGCAAGGCATTGGGTTTCCATGTTGTCATGGGGGCTGTTCTCACTATTGATTATGGCTGCGTCTCAGTTGCAGGCGGAAGAAAAGATCATAAAAAGCTACGGTTTCTCCGAATTTGGTGATCTGAAATACCCCAAGGGATTTGCGCATTTCGACTATGTAAATCCAAATGCTCCGCGCGGTGGTGAACTGTCATATGCCGCGCAAGGTACATTCGACAGCTTCAACCCGTTTACGCGCCAGGGCCGAGCAGGGGCACGGTCAGCGGATCAGTATGAAAGTCTGATGGTTCCATCCTATGACGAGGTTGGGGCGTATTACGGCTTGTTGGCTGAAAGCCTTGAATATCCGGAAAGCCAGGATTGGGTGATCTTCAATATGCGCCCCGAAGCGCGGTTTTCTGACGGCACACCAATTACTGCCGAGGACGTGGTGTTTTCGCACAATATTCTGCTGGACCAGGGGCTGAAATCTTATGCCGATGCGGTGCGCAAGCGCATTCCCAAGGCCGAGGCCCTAGGTACCCATCGAGTCAAGTTCTATTTTGCTCCAGATATCTCGCGCCGCTCCCTGATCACGCAGGTGGCTGGCACTCCGGTCTTTTCGAAATCGTGGTTCGAGGCCGATCCCGAAAATCGCAGGCTCGACAAGCCACGTCTGGTTCCCGGCATCGGGTCCGCGCCCTATGTGTTGGACAGTTATGACATCAACCGACGCATCGTATACAAACGCAACCCGGACTATTGGGGCGATCACCTGAATGTCAATGTGGGGCGCAACAACTTTGACACCATCAGGATTGAGTATTTCAGCGACTCAATCGCCGCGATGGAAGGGTTCAAGGGTGGAACTTTCACCCTTAGGCAGGAAAACAACTCGAAAAGCTGGGCTACGGCCTATGATTTTCCTGCGATTGCAAATGGGCACGTGATACAGGCGGAATTCGTGGATGGGGACGTGCCATCAGCCAGCGGTTTTGTCATGAACCTGGACCGCCCGCAGTTTCAGGATATCCGGGTACGTGCGGCGGTGCAGCTTGCGTTCAATTTCGAATGGACCAATGAAAGCCTGCAATACGGTCTGTTCCAGCAGCGTGATTCGTTCTGGGAAGGCACGCATCTTGAAGCAACCGGTCTCCCGGAAGGTAGGGAGCGCGAAATTCTGGAAAGCCTTGGCGATGCATTGGATGCCAACGTTCTGACCGAGGAACCGGTCGTGGCGCATCAATCAAGTCCTAAACGACAGAATGATCGAGGCAATCTACGTAAAGCGATGAAACTTCTCGACGACGCGGGTTGGACCGTCGGTGATGACGGGTTGCGCCGCAACGAACAGGGGCAAGTACTGCGTATTGAGTTTTTGTCGGATGAGCCGACACTTGACCGGATAATCCAGCCTTTCGTGGACAACCTTCGCGCTATGGGGATCGAAGCGATTTACAACCGGGTGGACAATGCTCAGTTCACACTTCGCCGCAGAGATCGCGATTTTGACATGATCATGGGCGGCTATCCGATGTCTCTGCAGCCGTCGACCGGGCTGTATCAGCAATTCGGAACCGAGGCCGCCAGCTATTCCGTGTTCAACCCTTCCGGTGCGAACGGCCCGGATATCGAACCGCTGATCGACAATATCGTCGCGGCGCGGGAAACCGAAGAATTGCAGGCCAATGTCCGTGCGCTTGACAGGGTTTTGCGTGCCAAACGTATCATGGTCCCGACATGGTATCTGGGCAAATACTGGGTCGCTTACTGGGACATGTATGAATTCCCCGAAAAACTGCCGCCTTACGCGCTGGGCGTCGAAGACCTGTGGTGGATCAATGCTGACAAGGAAGCAGCATTGAAAACCTCGGGCGCGTTGCGGTAAGCCGCCCCCATGGGAGCCTATATTCTACGACGCCTGCTGCTGGTGATCCCCACATTGCTGGGGATCATGATCATCAATTTCACGCTTGTGCAATTCGTGCCCGGCGGCCCGGTCGAACAGATCATTGCTCAGATGGAAGGCGGCGGTGACGTGTTCGAAGGCATTGCCGGAGGTGGCGGCGACATTGAGCGGCAGACCGCGGCCAACGAACGTTACATCGGCGCACGCGGCCTGCCACCCGAGTTCATCGAAGAACTTGAGCGTGAGTTTGGTTTCGACAAGCCGCCGCTCGAACGTTTTCTCACAATGATGGGAAACTATCTGACGTTGGATTTTGGCGAGAGCTATTTCCGATCCATCGGCGTTGTCGATCTTGTGCTTGAAAAAATGCCGGTGTCGATTTCGCTGGGCTTGTGGTCAACCTTGATCGCCTATCTTGTGTCGATCCCACTGGGTATTCGCAAGGCGGTGAAGGATGGCTCGGCCTTCGACACCTGGACCAGCGGAACCATCATCGTGGCCTATGCTATTCCGGGATTTCTGTTCGCCATTCTGCTCTTGGTGCTGTTCGCCGGCGGATCCTATTGGCAGATCTTCCCGCTGCGCGGGCTGACATCGGACAATTGGGACAGCCTGAGTATTGGTGGTAAAATCCTCGATTACTTTTGGCATATCACCCTGCCGGTGGTGGCCTCGACCATCTCAGCCTTTGCCACTTTGACATTGCTGACCAAGAACTCATTTCTGGACGAGATCAAGAAACACTATGTCATGACTGCGCGCGCCAAGGGGCTGAGCGAAAGAAGCGTGCTTTATGGCCACGTGTTCCGCAATGCTATGTTGATTGTGATCGCGGGATTTCCGGCGGTGTTCATTGGTGTGTTCTTTGGCGGCTCGATCATCATCGAGACAATCTTTTCGCTCGATGGATTGGGTCGATTGGGGTTCGAGGCGGCTGTGGCGCGTGACTATCCCGTGATCTTTGGCACCCTGTTCATCTTTGGCCTGCTGGGGTTGGTCGTCGGCATCATTAGCGACCTGATGTATGTGTTGGTCGACCCCCGCATCGACTTTGAAAGTCGCGAGGGGTAAATGGCGCTCTCACCGCTCAACCAACGCCGTTGGCGCAACTTCCGCCGCAATGGACGGGCATTCTGGTCGCTGATCATCTTTTCGATCGTGTTCGGACTTTCGCTATTTGCCGAGTTCATCGCCAATGACAAGCCGATCCTTGTGAAGTATCGCGGCGAGATTTTCACTCCAATCTTCAAGTTCTACCCGGAAACGGCCTTTGGCGGCGATTTCCGGACCGAAGCGATCTATCGCGATCCCGAGGTTCAATGCCTGATCGATAGTGGCGGACTGGAAGAATGCTTCGATAACCCCGAAGACATCATCGATAAGATCAAGGCAGGTACGTTCGAGTCTGAGGGGTTCGAAGAAGGTTGGGCCATCTGGCCGCTCATCCCCTATTCCTTCAACACCACCGTGGACCGCCCCGGTGCAGCGCCGCTGCCACCAAATCACCAGAATTGGCTGGGCACAGATGATACCAAGCGCGATGTGCTGGCGCGGGTGATCTACGGCTTTCGTCTATCCATCCTGTTCACCTTGATTGTTACCGGTGTTGCCAGTTTGGTCGGCATATTCGCCGGGGCCATTCAGGGCTTTTTCGGTGGTTGGATCGATCTGGTATTCCAAAGGGTGATCGAGATCTGGTCGGCCACACCATCGCTTTATGTCATCATAATCATGTTCGCGATCTTGGGGCGAAGTTTCTGGCTTCTGGTGGCGCTGATGATCCTGTTTTCATGGACTGGGCTTGTCGGCGTGGTTCGGGCCGAGTTCCTGAGAGCGCGCAACCTTGAATACGTACGAGCGGCCAAAGCACTGGGCGTTGGCAACATGACCATCATGTTCCGGCATATGCTGCCCAATGCGATGGTTGCAACACTGACCTTCATGCCGTTCATTGTCACAGGCACTATCGGCGGCCTCGCCAGCCTCGATTTTCTGGGTTTTGGCCTGCCCTCATCCGCCCCGTCGTTGGGTGAACTGACCTTGCAGGCCAAGCAGAACCTGCAGGCACCTTGGCTGGCCTTCACCGCGTTCTTCACCTTTGCGTTCATGCTGTCGCTTCTGGTCTTCATTTTCGAAGGCGTGCGCGATGCCTTCGATCCGAGAAAGACGTTCTCATGAGCCTGCTTGATGTCAAGAACCTCAAGGTGTCATTCCGACAAGACGGACAGGTTACCGCTGCAGTCCAAGGCGTGTCATTTTCCGTCGACCGCGGCGAGACCGTGGCTTTGGTGGGGGAGTCCGGCTCGGGGAAATCAGTAACCGCGCTCAGCACTGTGTCCCTCTTGGGCGACAGCGCGATGGTCGAGGGGTCTGTCACCTATGACGGGCAAGAGATGATTGGCGCTTCCGAGCAGCGGCTGATGGATGTGCGTGGCAACGACATCAGCTTCATTTTTCAGGAGCCGATGACATCACTTAACCCGCTCCACACGATTCAAAAACAGATGGCGGAATCGCTTGCGCTGCATCAGGGCCTGACCGGTGACGCAGCGCGGGCACGCATTTTGGAACTATTGAACACGGTCGGCATCCGCGACCCCGAAGACCGGTTGGACAGCTATCCGCATCAATTATCAGGCGGACAACGCCAGCGGGTGATGATCGCTATGGCGCTGGCCAACAAACCGGACATCCTGATCGCGGATGAGCCGACGACCGCGCTGGACGTGACCATTCAGGCGCAGATTCTGGAGTTGTTGGCCGAACTGCAGAAATCCGAGAATATGGGGATGCTTTTTATCACTCATGACCTTGGTATTGTTCGCCGGATCGCTGATCGGGTTTGTGTGATGAAGGATGGTGAGATTGTCGAAAGTGGCGTGACGTCAGAAATCTTCGACAATCCGCAACACCCTTATACCCGGAGGCTGTTGGCGGCGGAGCCCTCGGGCTCACCCGAGCCGGTTGAACCCGGGGCGGAAGAGATCGCGCGGACTGAACATTTGAAAGTCTGGTTTCCCATTCAACGCGGGTTCCTCAAGCGGACGGTGGGGCACGTGAAAGCGGTGAACGACGCAACGATCACCGTACGTGCTGGTGAAACGCTAGGCATTGTCGGCGAAAGCGGATCGGGCAAGACCACGCTGGCGCTGGCCATCATGCGTTTGATTTCCTCTGAGGGAAGAATTGAGTTTCGAGGCAAAAACGTGCGCAAGTGGTCCACGCGCGAGTTGCGGCGGCTGCGCAAGGATATGCAGATCGTATTTCAGGATCCGTTTGGCTCACTCAGCCCGCGCATGACTTGCATGCAGATCATCGCCGAGGGTTTGGCTATTCACAAGGTCGACCCGCACCGTGCCCCCCGCGAACTTGTGGCTGAGGTGATGCGCGAGGTCGGCCTCGACCCCGCGGCGATGGACCGGTATCCGCACGAATTCTCGGGCGGGCAGCGCCAGCGTATCGCCATCGCCCGGGCCATGGTGCTGCGGCCCAAACTATTGGTGCTGGACGAACCCACCAGTGCGCTGGACATGACGGTACAGGTGCAGATCGTCGAGCTGCTGCGAAATCTTCAACGCAAGTATGGGCTGGCCTATCTGTTCATCAGCCACGACCTGAAGGTCGTTCGCGCCATGTCTCACAAGGTTTTGGTGATGCGGCAGGGTGATGTGATCGAGATGGGGACGGCTCAGGACCTCTTCGAGAACGCGCAATCGGATTATACCCGCGAACTGATCGCGGCGGCAGGATAGATGCGCCGGGCCGATGAACCGGCCCGGCGCCCAAAATCAGGCATTCGCGACCTTTTCGCGGGAAACTTTGGGTGACTGGCCCCGAAGCTCCTCGTAGTGGTCGAAAGTCAGCTTTACCCACCCGGTGCCGCGTGTGGCGCTGGCCAGAGTGCGGTGCAATTCGTCCTCGTTGACCGCGGGAAGCATCGCATTGAAGATTTCCCACCCCGGTACATCGGGATTGCCTTCAAACCCAAGGACCTGGCCTTGCAACGAACTGATCGTCGGCACCAGATCGCCGACGTAAAGCGACGGGAGGTGGATTTCGGCATGAAGAATCGGCTGTAAAACAACCGGTTTAGCCATTGGCAGGGCCTCACGCACCGCGTTCTTGCCGGCTGTGCGGAAGGCATAGTCCGAGCTGTCAACGGAATGGTGCTTGCCATCTTTCAGTGTGACTTTGAGGTCTACAACGGGAAAGCCCTCGGGCCCTTCTCCCAAAGCATCTTCGGCGCCCTGTGCCACCGACGGGATATAGTTCTTGGGCACGGCCCCACCCTTGACCACCTCTTCGAACTGAAATCCTGACCCGCGAGGCATCGGAGCGATGGAAATGACCACATCTGCAAACTGTCCGGCCCCACCGGATTGCTTGCGATGGCGATGGTGGTGATCCACCGGCTTCTGGATGGTTTCGCGATAGGCGGTTTCGACAGTCTCGGTTTCGATTTCGATCCCGAAATCGTCGGCCAGTTTGGCGGTGACTCTCCGCATGTGCTGCGGGCCTTGGGTTCCAAGGATGGAATGGCCGGTGCCCTCGTCCTGACTCAAGTGTAGCCCGGGATCGATTTCGTTAAGTCGACCCAGCGCGTTCGACAATCTCACGTCGTCTCGTTCGTGCGCGGGCAGAACCAACTGGCGGTGAGCCACAGGATGCGAATTGGCCCAGCCCGGCAACGGCATCGCCGTTTCGCTGTCGTAAAGGTTGCCGGGATTGAGATGATCCGATTTGACGGCCAAACCGATATGCCCAGCCTCCAAGACCGGGATCTGTGTTTTCGCGTCGAGTGTTGTCAGGTTGCCCACGTTCTCACCGCCAAGCGTCTCGTGGGCCTTCACCCCGTCGCCGAGGCCACGCAGAACCGTGATCTTGCCGATATGCTTTTTGACGTCAGCAAACCCTGCGATTGCCCGCGCACCATCCGCAGCCTCGTCGCGCCCCGCCGCGATGTTGAACTCCGGCGCTTCATGACGCAACGCCTTCATTAGTCTTGTCAGCCCGTTGCCATGGTTCGCGGCACCCAGACAGGCCGGAATGATCTGGTGGTTCTGCAAAACCTGGGCCGCCAGCCCATAGATTTCTTCACTGGGTGGTTGCTTGTCCTCGATGAGTTGCTCCAGTAGGTGGTCGTCAAAATCGGACAGGGTTTCCAGCAATTCAGCCCTCGCTTCCTGCTCCCGGTCTTCGACCGATTGCGGCAGCTCGATCAGGGCCGAGGGTTGCCCTTCCTGGTATTTCCATGCGCGTTCGGAAATCAGGTCGACTGCGCCAACGATCTGGTCGCCGTCGCGGATTGGCACCTGACGCAAGGCAATGTGGTGAGTGCAATAGGTCTGAAGGGCCGAGATAATGTCTCGGATGCGGCCATTGGGGTTATCCATCCGGTTGATGAACAGGAAACAGGGGATGCCAGCCTCTTCAACCAATCTCAGGTACGGCGCGCACAGAACCGCGGTGTCAGGGTCGGGGGGAACGACCACCACGGCGGCATCGGATATTGCCATGGCCGGACCTGCATAGGCCATCGAATCTCCGCCACCGTCCACGTCGATCGCGCACCACGGCTCGCCCAAGTAAGAAAAACCGTGCAAATGCACGGTTCCGGATACATCGAATGTTGTTGGGCGGTCGTCGAGGCGGCTGATGGCCTCGACCAATGTAGATTTGCCCGATTGGGTAGGGCCGAGGACTGTAAAGACGCGCATGGGTGCTGTCCCTCTCTCTGGTTGCAATTTCTGTTGCACGAAAGGGAAATGCGAACGCCTGAGCGTCGGCACCGTCTGTCTGTCCTACTGCCTGCCTCGTGTGCGAGGCGCATTCGCCCTCGCACACCAAGTGTGGGAAATCCGGGTGTAGGGCGTCAAGCCCCCGTGCGATAATTGGTCAGGCAGTGCTCGGGGCGTGCCTTGCCGGTTCGTTGTCCTTTCGTCAGATGGCTGAACTGTGACCTGCCTTGCTCAGGTCATACGCGTCGAAGCTGCGGGCGATCATGCGGGTCAATGGACGTGCCTCAGTCGGGATGAACAACCCGTCGTCGGTGATCCGAAGCATGCCGGGAAACGCCCGGTCGGCATCGGCGTACATCTGTTTTAAGTCGTTTGCCGTCACATCGTGGTCGCGCAAAATCTCAGCCGAATCGATCCGGAAATCGCACATCAACGCCTCGATCAAACGGGCGCGCAGAATGTCCTGCCCCTTGAACAGATGCCCGCGCGTGGTCGAGAAATTGCCTTCACGGATGGCCTTGGTATGCACTGAAGTTGCCGGTGCGTTCTGTGCGTAACCTTGTGGGAAGCGCGAGATCGAACTCGCACCGACACCGATGAGAACCTCGGCTTGATCGTCGGTGTATCCCTGAAAGTTGCGCTTGAGCCGCCCCGCATTGAGCGCATGAGTCAGCCCGTCATCCTGCGTGGCAAAGTGGTCAATGCCGATTTCCGCGTACTGGTCCCAAAGGAACAAGCGTCGCGCGGTTTCGAACAGTTCCAGACGTTCCTCGGGTGTCGGCAACGCGTCCGAAGGAATCAGCTGCTGACGTTTGGCCATCCAGGGCACGTGCGCATATCCATAAAGTGCTACACGGTCGGGATTGAGCGACAAGAGCTTTTGCACGCTTTCAGTCATCCGTGCCTTGGTCTGATGTGGCAGGCCGAACAGGATATCGGCATTCAGACTGGCAATACCACGCTCGCGAATCATTTCTGCCGCCTTGCGGGTGGTGTCGTAACTTTGTATGCGCCCGATGGTTTTCTGAATGTCCTCATCGAAATCCTGAACCCCGATCGAGGCGCGATTCATACCCGCATCGGCCAGCGCATCCAGCCGATCGTCATCAATTTCGTTGGGGTCGATTTCTACCGAAAACTCGGCACCCGCGCCCAAGGGAACGATGCTCAGTATCCGCGCTGCCAAATCCCGCATCAGATCGGGGTTTAGCAGGGTCGGTGTGCCGCCGCCCCAATGCAGGCGCGACAGTCGGACGCCCTCGGGCAATCGAGCCGCCAAAAGGTCCAATTCCGCCTTTAAAACATCAACATAGGCAATGACCGGGTTATCGGTTTGCGTGCCTTGCGTCCGGCAGGCGCAGAACCAGCATAGTCTGCGGCAGAAGGGGACATGGACATAAAGCGAGATGGCACTTCCGGGCTTGATGCCCGAAATCCAGTCACCAAATAAGTCAGGTCCCACATCGTTGTTGAAGTGAGGTGCAGTCGGGTAGCTTGTATAGCGCGGAACTTTCGCGTCAAAAAGTCCGAGCCGAGCCAATTGTGATTTCGCTATCATGAGGATACCGTTATGGGATGTCTGGCTCGGCGGCATTGACCGAGATCAAGTGGATAAACGGATGACACTGCAGATTCAGCTCGACCATTCGAATTGCTCCGATTGTCCGATCCGACATCGGGCCGTTTGCGCTCATTGCGACCGGGACGAACTCGAGTTGCTGGACGAGATCAAGTATTATCGCAGCTTCGAAGCCGGGCAGACAATCATCTGGTCGGGCGATCAGATGGGGTTCGTCGGCTCGATGGTGTCGGGAATCGCTTCGTTGACACAGACGATGGAGGACGGGCGCACGCAGATGGTGGGCTTGATGCTGCCCAGCGATTTCGTCGGTCGTCCGGGTCGTGATACTGCTCCTTACGACGTGGTTGCCACGACCGATGTCGTGATGTGCTGTTTTCGTAAGAAACCCTTCGAAGAAATGATGGCGCATACACCCCATATCGCGCAGCGTCTGTTGCAGATGACATTAGACGAACTGGATGCGGCACGTGAATGGATGTTGGTTTTGGGCCGGAAAACCGCGCGCGAAAAGATTGCCAGCCTGCTGTCGATCATCGCCCGCCGCGATGCATCCGTGACCAAGACGGGCTTGTCCGGACCGATCGTGTTCGACCTGCCGCTGACGCGCGAGGCGATGGCAGATTACTTAGGCCTCACCCTGGAGACCGTCAGCCGGCAAATTTCGGCACTGAAAAAGGACGGTGTCATCGAACTGGAGGGAAAGCGGCACGTGACCGTTCCCGATATGGGGCGCCTGATGGAAGAAGCAGGTGACGATTCCGATGGCGGATTTCCGGTTTAGGCTGTCTGCCTCAACCATTTGGCAACCTTCCCCACGGAAGAGTCTGATTTGAACGGCCTTGCGCTCCAAAGCTTGAGGTCGTGTTCCAGTGTTACACGTGTGTCAAAAGGCGCCACCAGCTGACCGCGTTCGAGGTAAGGTGCCACCAGGATCTCGTGTCCCATCAGTACACCGGCACCATTCACGGTTTCTTCTACCGCCAGAGAATAAAGCGAAAAAACGGGGCCTCGAGGTGCGAACTGCCAATTCGACAATGCCGACTTCGTCCAGATATCCCAGTCGCCACTCCAGGTCGTGTCGGATATGCAGGGCACGTTTCTCAGATCTTGCACCGTTCTCAGACGTTCTACCAGGGTCGGAGCGCAGACGGGAAAAATAACGTCCCGGGCCAAGGTCTCTCCGGGCAAATCGCCAAAGAAAAGATACAAATCGTATGGCGCTCGTTTTAGATTTGGCGGCGCTTCCATTGCAGTCAGCGAAACCTCGATCTCCGGGTTTGCGGCGCGGAGCGCAGGCAGGCGCGGTGACAGCCACAGTTGCGCGACCGAAGGCAATGCCACGATGTGAACGATATGGGGCCGGGCTTGCGCGCGAAGCGTTTGAGTTGCGCGACCCACCTCGTCAAAGGCTTGCGTCAGGTTCGGCAAAACACGGTATGCCAGTGCCGTCGCAACAACGCCTTTCGCCGACCGTTCGAACAGGGGTGCGCCAAGCTCTTCTTCCAACGCTTTCACATGTGCAGAAACGGCCCCGGGCGTTACTCCCAGCTCTTCAGCGGCGGCGGCAAAACCGCCAAGGCGTGCTGCCGCCTCGAACGCGCGCAAAGCGTTCAACGGAAAGGTTCTGGGGCGAGGGGGAGCGACGGGCATTATTTAGCCTCAATTTTTCTAACCCTAATTTTTCATAAAACTGGTTTGCAGGCAAGTGGACGCAAAGGACATTCTGGGGACAACATACGGAGGTCAAAAATGCCAAATCTTGCCAGACGTTCCTGGGTTCCTTCCCATTGCGAAGCCCGCGTTCAGGACATCGCGGCCCAAACCGCAGAGGCCTCGACAGATCAGATTGCTGCTCGTCTCGATGCGCTCATCGCCCGCAACCGCGAGATTCACGACGTAGAGTGTTTCAATCTCAACCCCGCGACCAACGTCATGAATCCTCGCGCCGAAGCTGTTCTGGCTGAAGGATTAGGCAGCCGCCCGTCGCTGGGGTATCCGGGCGACAAATACGAGATGGGTCTGGAAGCCATTGAAGAGATCGAAGTGATCGCAGCTGAACTGGCAGCACAGGTTTTTGGTGCTCGTTACGCCGAAATCCGGGTCGGTTCCGGCGCGCTGTGCAATCTCTATGGCTTTATGGCGCTGGCCCGTCCGGGCGACACGATCATCGCGCCGCCCGCCAGTATCGGGGGACATGTCACTCATCATAAGGGTGGTTGCGCGGGACTTTATGGGCTGACAACGCTTGACGCCCCGGTCGATGCCGATGGCTATAGCCTTGATCTGGATGGATTACGGGCGCTGGCCCATAGGCACAAGCCGCGTCTGATCACGGTGGGTGGGTCGCTGAACCTTTATCCTCATCCGGTTGCCGCTGTTCGAGAGATCGCCGACGAGGTCGGGTCCAAGGTTCTGTTCGATGCCGCGCATCAATGCGGGGTCATCGCCGGTGGAATTTGGACCAATCCACTGGATCAGGGCGCACACATGATGACCATGAGCACCTACAAAAGCCTTGGCGGGCCTGCCGGAGGTCTTATCGTGACCAACGATGCGGAAATCGCCGAAAGGCTGGACGCCATCGCCTTTCCCGGCATGACCGCAAATTTCGACGCTGCGAAATCGGCGGCTCTGGCAATCACCATGCTCGACTGGATCGAATATGGCGCAGCTTACGGTCGGGCGATGGTGGATCTGGCACAGGCGTTGGCGCTTGAGATGGAGGCCGTAGGCCTACCGGTTTACAAAGGCAAAAACGGGGCAACGGCCTCTCATCAGTTCGCAATCGAAGCCGCGGCCTTTGGTGGCGGGCAGACAGCGTCGAAAACGCTGCGTAAAGCAGGTTTTCTCGCTTGCGGCATTGGCTTGCCTATCGCGCCGGTTTCAGGGGACATGAACGGTCTGAGAATTGGCACACCGGAACTCGTGCGCCGGGGCGTCGGGCCCGAACACGCAGTTGAACTGGCTGCTCTGGTTGCTCAGGGGTTGACCGGCAACGATCCCAGAAGCGTGGGTGAAAAAACCCGCAATCTTCGCCAGAAATTTCAGGGGGTGCACTATGTTCGGACGTGACCTGTAAACGCGTGCGTGGTCTATTGCAGCTGAATCAATAGGGAGTGAAACATGCAGTTTGGAAGCCTGTTGAGCATGCTGATTGTTGGCGCACTGGCCGGATGGTTGTCGGGCAAGATCATGCAGGGCCGGGGATTTGGCGTGATTGGCAACATCATCGTCGGGATCGTTGGCGCCTTCCTGGCCGGAACGATCTTTCCAGCGCTGGGATTCTCGGTCGGCGGTGGCATCATCGCATCGGTTTTCCACGCGACAATTGGCGCCGTGATCCTGTTGTTTGTGATTGGGTTGATCCGCAAAGCCGGTTGAAAAAGGCGCCTGTGTTAGGCGCCTTACAATGGTTTCCTGTTCAGTGCGCCATGAATACGGGCACCGTCGCCTGTTCCAGCATGTTTCGTGTGGCACCGCCAAGGATCGCTTCGCGGAATCTGGAATGGCCATAGGCACCCATGACCAACATATCCGCATCGGTGTCAGCCGCATGGCGGTTCAGGATGTCCGATACCCGCGTCATGGTCTTGCTCAGAACGTCGATCTCACACTTGACTCCGTGCCGCGAGAGCATCTGTGACAACAGCCCGCCGGGGTCCGAGCGGTCCGGTCCGTGGGTCGGGGGGTCGATTACTACGATCCGCACCAAGTCTGCGGCCGTCAGGAAAGGCAACGCGCTGCGGATGGCGCGCATTGCTTCGACGCTTTCATTCCAACCGATAAGGATTGTTCCGGGTCGCGCCACCGGTTCAACATTGTCCGGAACGACGAGAACAGGGGCGTGCCCCTCGAACATTGCCGCTTCGACAATCGGTTCAGCCTCGGCCCCGCGGTCTTCGCCATAGGGGCGGGACAAGATCACCAGATCGGAAAACCGCGCGCGATGGGCGACGTGGCGGCCAAGATCGGCAATTTGCGCAACTCCATTTTCCGCCGACCAACGCACTCCGGACTTACCCAGGTAATCCTCGGCAAAATCCAGAATCTCATCGGCTTCGCTATTCGCGCGGCTTAGCGTTTCCTGAAGGATCAACGCGTTCGCACCCGCATAATAATAACCGGTTTGACTGCGGTCGACGCCCAGACAGAGCGCCTCGACGTGGCTGTCCTGAGCCTGGGCCAGTGCCACCATCTGCGCAAGCGCCGGTTTGGCTGATGAGATATCCGTCATCACGGTGAGCAGGGATTTAAAGGACATTTCAACCTCTGAGCTGCCGGTGTGTCAAAACGTGCCACCGATTTTCATATTTCCTAGGTTATGCGTGTCATATAATTCAAGCTATTGTCTTGACACAGATCAAAGCAACTTGCGCTGCCATTCTACATTACGGCAGCCAGTCAAAGAAGTCTGCGCGGCAGCAAGAACCGCGTGGGGCATGGCAAAGGGACGCAAAATGTCAAACTATATCAAGCTTATCGCGCTTGGTCTGATTGCGGTATTCGCCGCGATCGCGGCCAATTACGCGCGAGATCTGGCTTATCAGGTGCATGCCATTCTCATAATGGTTGTCGCCGCCGGTCTTTTCATCTGGACACTGCGCCGTACTGACGAGGTTCTGCCCATCGATTATTCGGGCGAATACATGGACGGTGTCGTGCGTTATGGCGTAATCGCAACCGCATTCTGGGGCGTTGTCGGCTTTCTGGCCGGGACCTTCATCGCATTTCAACTGGCCTTCCCGGCGCTGAATTTCGAATGGGCGCAGGGATTTGCGAATTTCGGCCGTTTGCGCCCATTGCATACATCGGCGGTGATTTTCGCGTTTGGCGGCAACGCCCTGATTGCCACGTCTTTCTACGTCGTGCAGCGCACTAGTGCCGCGCGCCTTTGGGGCGGCAATCTGGCATGGTTCGTGTTCTGGGGCTATCAGCTGTTCATCGTACTGGCCGCAACCGGTTACTTGCTTGGAGGGACGCAATCCAAGGAATATGCCGAGCCTGAGTGGTATGTCGACTTGTGGCTGACTGTCGTCTGGGTTGCCTATCTTGCGGTATACTTGGGCACGATCATAAAGCGGAAAGAACCCCATATTTACGTGGCCAACTGGTTCTACCTGTCGTTCATCGTGACGGTTGCCATGCTGCACCTTGTCAACAACATGACCATCCCGGTCAGCATCTGGGGCTCGAAATCCGTGATTGTCTGGTCGGGTGTACAAGACGCCATGATTCAGTGGTGGTACGGCCACAATGCTGTGGGCTTCTTCCTGACCGCGGGCTTCCTTGGCATGATGTACTATTTCATTCCGAAACAGGCCGAACGCCCGGTGTTTTCGTACAAGTTGTCGATCATCCACTTCTGGGCGCTGATCTTTTTGTACATCTGGGCCGGTCCGCACCACCTGCACTACACAGCACTGCCTGACTGGGCGTCGACGCTGGGCATGGTGTTCTCGGTCATCCTGTGGATGCCGTCCTGGGGTGGCATGATCAACGGCCTGATGACGCTGTCCGGCGCTTGGGACAAGCTTCGCACCGACCCGGTAATCCGGATGATGGTAATCTCGGTCGGCTTCTACGGCATGTCCACTTTCGAAGGCCCGATGATGTCGATCCGCGCGGTGAACAGCCTCAGCCACTATACCGACTGGACCATCGGTCACGTGCACTCTGGCGCGCTGGGTTGGAACGGCATGATCACCTTTGGCGCGCTGTACTATCTGGTGCCAGTACTGTGGAAGCGTGAGCGTCTGTATTCGCTTCAAATGGTCAGCTGGCACTTCTGGCTCGCCACGATCGGCATCGTTCTCTATGCCGCTTCCATGTGGGTGACCGGTATCATGGAAGGCCTGATGTGGCGCGAAGTGGATGCCAACGGCTTCCTGGTGAACTCGTTCGCCGACACCGTTGCCGCCAAGTTCCCGATGTATGTGGTGCGTGCGCTGGGTGGGGTCATGTTCCTCGCTGGTGCCGTCATCATGTGCTACAACCTGTGGATGACCGTTCGTCGAGCGCCGGCCAAAGAGGCCAGCCTCGGCGTCGCGGTCCCGGCTGAATAAGGAGGGCCGGAGCAATGGCAATTCTCGACAAACACAAGATCCTCGAGACCAACGCGACCCTCCTGCTGATCTTCAGCTTTCTGGTCGTAACCATCGGTGGCCTCGTGCAGATCACCCCGCTGTTCTATCTGGAAAACACCATCGAGAAGGTGGAGGGCATGCGCCCTTACACCCCTCTCGAAATGGCCGGGCGCGAAGTCTATATCCGCGAAGGCTGCTATGTCTGCCACAGCCAGATGATCCGCCCTATGCGGGACGAGGTCGAACGTTATGGTCACTACTCGCTGGCGGCGGAATCGATGTACGATCACCCGTTCCAGTGGGGTTCAAAGCGCACCGGACCGGATCTGGCCCGCGTCGGTGGCCGCTACTCGGACGAATGGCACGTCGATCACCTGCGTGACCCACAGGCCGTGGTCCCGGAATCGGTGATGCCGAAATACGGCTTCCTCGAAAACAGGAAGATCGACGGCAAATACATCGGTGACATCATGGCCGCAAACGCGCTGGTCGGAACACCGTATTCGGACGAGATGATCGAAAACGCAGTCGCCGATTTCCGGGCGCAGGCAGATCCGGACAGCGATTATGACGGGCTTCTGGAACGCTATGGCGACAATGTCAACGTACGCAACTTCGACGGCCAACCGGGCGTGACCGAAGCCGATGCCTTGATCGCCTATCTGCAGATGCTGGGTACGTTGGTCGATTTCTCGACCTTTATCCCTGATGCAAGCCGCTAGGGAGGGGTGTGATGGAAGAATACACAATCCTTCGGCAATTCGCGGATAGCTGGATGTTGCTGGTCCTCTTCACCTTTTTTCTGGGCGTGGTCCTTTGGGTCTTTCGCCCCGGCGCAGGGAAGGAGCACCGCGACAGCGCCAACATCCCGTTCCGGCATCAAGATAAACCCGCCACATCCAAGGAGGCGCGGCAATGAGCAAGACACCTGAAAAACAACCGGGTGATCCGAAAACCACCGGGCACACTTGGGACGGAATCGAGGAATTCGACAACCCGATGCCCCGCTGGTGGCTGTGGACCTTCTACGCCACCATTATCTGGGGTGTGATGTATACCATCGCTTACCCAGCTTGGCCGCTGATCAACTCGGCCACCGCCGGTGCGCTGGGGTGGTCAACCCGCGCCGACGTTGCCGCTGAAATCTCCGCGGTGGAAGAGGCTAACGCCGCCATCAACGACAAGCTGGCATCCGTGGAATTGACCGCAATCCAAGGCGACGCCGAACTCAACGGATACGCAGTTTCGGCCGGTGGCGCCGTGTTCAAGACCTGGTGCGCCCAGTGCCATGGCTCGGGCGCGGCAGGGGCCAAGGGCTATCCGAACCTATTGGATGACGACTGGCTGTGGGGTGGTGATATCGAAAGTATCCACTTCACCATCAGCCACGGTATCCGCAATTCGGATAGTGACGAGGCACGGTATTCGGAAATGCCGGCCTTTGGACGGGACGAACTGTTGGGCGAAGAGGAAATCGATCAAGTCGTGAACTACGTCATGTCTCTGTCGGGCGAACCACAGGACGCAGGCGCGGTCGAAGCCGGGTCGGTTGTTTTTGCCGACAACTGTGCAGCCTGCCACGCCGAGGATGGTACCGGCGATATCTACCAAGGCGCGCCGAATCTGACAGATGCGATCTGGCTTTATGGTGGCGACTACGACACGCTGATCGACACTGTCAGCAACAGCCGGTTTGGAGTCATGCCCGCCTGGAACACCCGCCTGACCGAATCCCAGATTCGCGCGGTTTCGGCCTATGTCCATCAGTTGGGTGGCGGTGAATAAGACTTGAGGATACCTCTGGGCGGCTTGCCGCCCAGAGGGTGAGGTGCCGGCTGTTCCATCTGTTCGCGCGTTTCCTGAACAGCCGGCGCCAACTAACCGAAATGCTAGTTGAAGTCTGTCGATTGCTGAAACCGGCAATCGTGTTTTCTTTATGCATGTTTTGCCACGGGTTCAAAACCTAAATTGAAGATGCGCTTTTTGACCCATGTCAAAGTTGTACCAACTATGATCTGTGAGAACACGCGCAAGTGCCCCAGATCTGGAGTGAGTCCGTGAGCGATTCCGACCCCGCCCCCAGCCTTTACGCCGCAAGGGAGCCGATTTTTCCGCGCCGCGTATCAGGTCCGTTCCGAAACCTGAAATGGATCATCATGGCGGTGACCCTGGGTATCTATTACCTGACGCCATGGATCAGGTGGGACCGGGGGCCCAGCCTGCCGGATCAGGCGGTGCTTCTGGATATGGCCAACCGCCGGTTCTATTTCTTCTGGATCGAAATCTGGCCGCACGAGTTCTATTTTGTCGCTGGTCTGCTGATCATGGCCGGCCTCGGCCTATTTCTGTTTACATCCGCCCTGGGCCGGGTCTGGTGCGGTTATGCCTGCCCGCAGACGGTCTGGACCGATCTCTATATTCTCGTCGAGCGCTGGATTGAAGGCGACCGCAACGCCCGCCTTCGCTTGCACCGGCAGAAAAAGCTCGATTTCCGCAAGGCGCGTCTGCGCATTACCAAATGGATTGTCTGGCTGCTCATCGGTCTCGCCACCGGCGGCGCGTGGGTATTCTATTTTGCCGATGCCCCGACGCTGGCAAAGGATCTGGTCACGCTGAACGCTCATCCGATCGCCTACACCACCATGGCGGTGCTGACCTTTACAACCTTCTTGTTTGGCGGCTTCGCCCGCGAACAGATCTGCATCTATGCCTGCCCTTGGCCGCGCATTCAGGCGGCGATGATGGACGAAGACACGCTCGTCGTCGGTTACCGTGAATGGCGGGGCGAGCCGCGTGGCAAGGGCAAACGCGTCGAGGAGTCGGAGCTGGGCGATTGCATCGATTGCATGGCCTGCGTCAACGTGTGTCCGGTCGGCATCGACATCCGCGACGGGCAGCAACTGGAATGCATCACTTGCGCCCTGTGCATTGACGCCTGTGACGACATGATGGCCAAGATTGGCAAGCCGCGTGGATTGATCGACTATATGGCGCTCAGTGACGAAGGTCGCGAGCGTGCAGGGCACCCACCCAAAAACGTCTGGAAGCACATCCTGCGCCCGCGCACGATCCTCTACACCAGTCTGTGGTCGGCGGTCGGGTTCGCGTTGCTGTTCGCGCTCTTCATCCGATCCGATATCGACTTGACGGTGGCGCCAGTGCGCAACCCGACCTTCGTGACCTTGTCGGATGGATCGATCCGCAACACCTATGACGTCCGGCTGCGCAACAAGCATGGCGAAGACCGGCTGTTCAAGTTGTCGCTGACGGGTGATCCGACCATGCGCATACAGATTGAAGGCACTGATTACGATGTTGTCAACGTTCCGGCTGACACGGCACAGCTCACTCGTGTATATATCATGGCCTCCAAGGATGCTGCGCCGTCCGCGGCTCAGGCAACTCCGGTCCGGATCTGGGTCGAGGATCTGACCAGTGGCGAGCGCGCCTACAAAGACACCACGTTCAACGGACGAGGGAACTGACCATGGCGGAACGCCAGTTTACCGGAAAACATGCGCTGGCTGTATTTGTCGGGGCGTTTGGTGTGATCATCGCGGTGAATCTGATTCTGGCCTATAGTGCGGTGAAGACCTTTCCGGGGCTTGAGGTAAAGAATTCTTATGTCGCCAGCCAGGAATTCAACACCCGCCGCGACGCGCAGGAATCTTTGGGTTGGACCGTGCGTGCCGATGCGGCGGGCGGGTTGATCTTTCTTTCGATCATTGATGCATCCGGCACCCCAGTTGAGGTGCAAAAGCTTGACGCGGTTGTGGGGCGGGCAACCCATGTGAACGAAGATAGCCGGCCCGAATTTCGCTTTGACGGCAGTGCCTATGTGGCCAAGGCCGAATTGGGAAAAGGCAACTGGAACATTCGTATGGTCGCCACAGCTGCGGATGGCACGGAATTCACCCAAAGGGTGCTTCTGCGCGTAAAAGGATGATGTGATGTCTGCCCAGATGCGCCCAGGCACAGCGGCTTGCCCCGGATGCCTCGCGGCTCCGGCTGAACCGGCGCGCGCCATCCTCGAGGATGTTCAGATTGCTCTGTCGCTGCCGGGCATCCACTGCTCGGGATGCATTGCCACAGTCGAACGCGAGTTGAACGCCTATCCCGGCGTCGCCGATGCTCGGGTCAATCTGACGCTCAAGCGGGCGATGATCCAGGCTTCGGCGAATGTGCGCGCTGCCGATCTTATCCCAGTGCTGGAGCGCGCAGGGTACGAAGCGCATGAGCTGGATACCGGCGCGCTGGCGGCAACGCAGACCGACAAGGCGGGCCGTGACCTTCTGATGCGACTTGCGGTGGCGGGGTTCGCCTCGATGAACGTGATGTTGCTTTCGGTATCGGTTTGGTCCGGGGCATCGGACGCCACACGTGACATGTTTCACTGGATTTCGGCGGCCATTGCGCTGCCAGCGATTGCGTTTTCAGGACAGCCGTTCTTTGCGAATGCGTGGAGTGCGCTTCGCGTTCGTCGCCTGAACATGGACGTACCGATCGTTCTGGCCATTGTTTTGGCGCTGGTCACTTCGCTTTGGGAAACCTCGCTGAGTGGCGAGCATGCCTATTTCGATGCCGCCCTGACTCTGACCTTCTTTCTGCTGGCAGGACGTTATCTCGATTATCGAACCCGGGCCGTGGCGCGGTCTGCTGCCGAAGAACTGGCGGCACTGGAAGTTCCGCGTGCCATACGTGTGGCCAACGACATCGAGGAAGAAGTTGCCGTCTCCACGCTTGCGGTCGGCGATCTGGTGCTTGTGCGCCCGGGTGGCCGGATGCCAGTGGATGGCGAGGTCGTATCCGGTCGCTCCGAATTGGACCGTTCGCTGCTGACTGGCGAAACGCTCCCCGTCTTTGCCGAACCGGGCTTGATCGTGAGTGCGGGCGAGGTGAATCTGACCGGCCCCCTGACCATACGCGCCACAGCGGTGGGGCAGGAAACCTCGCTGCATCGCATGGCGGATCTGGTGGCTATCGCCGAGTCAGGCCGGTCACGCTATACCTCGCTGGCCGACAGTGCAGCCAAACTTTATGCACCAGGCGTTCATATCCTATCAGCGCTCAGCTTTCTCGGCTGGTATCTGTATTCAGGTGATGTTCGCACGGCGTTGAACATCGCCGCCGCCGTTCTCATCATCACCTGCCCCTGCGCTTTGGGTCTGGCGGTTCCGGCCGTGACCACCGCCGCCTCCGGGCGGTTGTTCCGTCGGGGCTTGCTGATCAAACACGCAACCGCACTGGAGCGTCTGGCCGAGGTGGACACGGTCGTCTTTGACAAAACGGGCACTCTGACCGCCGGAACGCCGGAACTGACCAATCTGGGCGATCACACGCGGACCAATCTGGAAATCGCACTGGCGCTGGCCGAGGCATCGTCTCACCCGTTGTCGGTTTCACTAGCCAAGACTGCTCGCGCTACCGGGATAAAGCCAGCGGGCATTGCCAATCTGATTGAGGTTCCCGGTTATGGAGCCAAAGGTCAGTTTCGCGGTCAGACCGTACGCCTGGGCCGTGCGGCATGGGTAGGTGCAGAACAGGGCAATCAAACAGCCGCATGGTTGGCAGTTGGGGACCGCGCGCCGGTGGCATTCGTTTACACGGACGCGCTGCGCCCCGGCGCGGTACAAGCGGTGGCTGCTCTTCGCAATGCCGGCAAGCAGGTGGCATTGATTTCCGGTGATACCCAAGGCGCCGTTGCGGCGCTGGCAGAGCGGCTTGGCATTCAAGATTGGGTGGCCGAGGCCTTGCCCGAAGACAAGGTCAAGCGGGTGCAGCAGCTGACGGAGGAGGGCCGCAAGGTCTTGATGGTGGGGGACGGCCTCAACGACACAGCGGCGCTTGCGGCGGCACATGTATCGATCTCGCCAGCGTCGGCTCTGGATGCGGCGCGCGTTGCCTCGGATATCGTTTTGCTTGGCACCGAGTTGTCGCCGATTGCTGAGGCTTGTGAGACCGCGACCAAGGCAACCAAACGAATCCGTGAGAACTTTCAGATTGCCACGGTCTATAACGTCATCGCGGTGCCCCTGGCGGTGGCTGGATTGGCGACACCGCTGATCGCCGCCTTGGCGATGTCGACCTCGTCGATTACCGTATCACTGAACGCTTTGCGGCTGAGGTGACCCGATGGAAGTACTGGCTTATCTGATTCCGATCTCTCTCTTGCTGGGGGGTGTTGGTCTTGCCGCGTTCATCTACACGGTTCGTACCAACCAGTATGACGACCCCGAAGGGGACGCCCGGCGAATCCTCGACAATCAATGGGACGACAAGCCCAAACCTTGACATGTGTCGAGTCGGGGCACGAGCAGAGGGTCAGGAGGTGCGCTATGGAAATATTCAGGTCGGACAGCCGAGAGGGGCGAAAAGCGCCGCGGGACTGGTTTACCGGAACGGTTTGGCTAGAGCCGGTGATTGAAGCGCCCGAGCCGGCGCGCGTTCGGGCATTCCGGGTTTCCTTTGACGCTGGCGCGCGTACAGCATGGCATACCCACCCGTTGGGCCAGACGTTGTATGTTCTGTCAGGTGTCGGGCTGGTTGGGCGCCGTGGCGAAGCGCCCCGGACAATTCGACCCGGAGATACAGTCTGGATTCCGCCGGGCGAAGAACACTGGCATGGTGCAGCGCCGGATACGGAAATGGTCCACCTCGCCATTCAGGAGGCTTTGGATGACCACATCACCGATTGGCTGGAACAGGTCGATGACGCGGATTACCTGCAACCGCCGGCCTGATATGCGCCGCGTGTCCGCCCGCCCTTGAAATTACCGCATTGCCCGGCTATGTCCGGCCCATTCGCAAGCAGAGAGACACAAGCCAAATGGCCACCATGAATCCGATCCAGTTCATCCAGCAGGTCCGCGCCGAAGTCGCAAAGGTCGTATGGCCGACGCGCCGCGAGGTGCTGCTGACCACGGTCATGGTGTTCATCATGGCGACACTGACCGCCATTTTCTTTGCGCTGGTGGATCTGGGCATCCGTGGCGGGCTGCAGCTGATTCTGGGTATGTTCAACTAGGCAAGCCCTCGGGAACGCCCGGTTAAATCCCGGACGCCCCTTGCACAACGCGCCATGTCGGAGTAGGTGACGCGAAACCCTTTGGGACGGGCGTGCGGCGATTCGAGTTGCGCGCCGCTTTTTGTTCCGGGTTGTGCGGTGAAACCGCTGAGAAATTTCAATGACGGGCGCGCTCCGGACAGTGTGCCAAAGGCAGAACAAGGACGACAGGTTCATGGCGAAACGGTGGTACTCGGTCAGCGTTCTTTCGAATTTCGAGAAAAAGATCGCAGAACAGATCCGCACGTCCGTGGCCGAGCAGGGTCTTGAGGACGATATCGACGAAGTTCTGGTGCCCACCGAAGAGGTGATCGAAGTGCGCCGGGGCAAGAAGGTCACGACAGAGCGCCGCTTCATGCCCGGCTACGTGCTGGTGCACATGGAAATGTCCGACCGGGGCTATCACCTGATCAACTCGATCAACCGGGTCACCGGTTTCCTTGGCCCGCAAGGCCGCCCGATGCCGATGCGCGACGCCGAAGTGAACCAGATCCTCAACCGCGTTCAGGAAGGCGAAGAAGCGCCCAAGCTGATGATCTCGTTCGAGATTGGCGAAAAGGTCAAGGTCAACGATGGTCCGTTCGAGGATTTCGACGGCATGGTCGAAGGCGTGGACGACGAGAACCAGAAACTCAAGGTCTCGGTTTCGATCTTTGGCCGCGAAACGCCGGTCGAACTGGATTTTACGCAGGTCACCAAGCAGGGGTGATAGAAACACCCAAGTGGAATTTAGGACGCCGCGTTGCAGATGCATTGCGGCGTTTTTTTTGGGGGGGAGGAAGGCCAACAAAGCGGCGCATCATGTTTGGCTGAACTTGCAGCTTCCTTTGAATGTCTTGATTTCAGGTACAACGTCCTCATTGGCTTGCTGCACCGTCAAAGTTGCCGGGGGATTGTCTGGGTCATACCCGATGGGATGCGGCAAGAAAAAGTCTCTGTGAATAACCAGTGTGTATACACCTCTGGCATCCATGTTGGCGGCAACAGAAATATTGGGTGAATGACTATGCCCAATAAGAGGGACCACGCCATAGAGCATTAGCCCATTGACTTCGAGATTTATCTTATCGGCGACGAAGGAGAGAAAGACATCCGCATTTTCATTTGT
Source organism: Ruegeria sp. CI1 (assembly GCF_056536925.1). Classification (NCBI taxonomy): domain Bacteria; kingdom Pseudomonadati; phylum Pseudomonadota; class Alphaproteobacteria; order Rhodobacterales; family Roseobacteraceae; genus Ruegeria; species Ruegeria sp. CI1. The sequence goes on from NZ_JBQFQP010000009.1 coordinate 183,148, forward strand.
CTCGCTCTTCAAGGAACAGACTATCACGGTTTCTGGTTTAGCTGTTTGTTCGCTGATGGCGAGTGATCCGGCAAGGGTCGTGAGGCCGGCCAACACGAGCGAAACTAGAGTTGGTCGAAGTTGGTCTCTTTGAATTCTCATTTACCCGGCCGCCGCGATACACCTAACGAAGCATTACATATGTGCGCGAGCGAGACCTGTCCATTTGGTCGTCCATGCTCAGCGCCTCGACCCCTTGCCAACCCCGCCATTCCCCTGTAAACGCCGCCTCTATCGTCTTCGGGCGAGATTCTCTCGTGGGAGATGGACGGATCGCGATCCTGAAATCGGACCACGCAACATTCTCCGGGCTGGACGCGTCCCGCCCACGTTGAAAGGAAAACCACATGGCTAAGAAGCTTGTTGGTTCGATGAAGCTGCAGGTTCCTGCAGGTCAGGCAAACCCCTCTCCGCCGGTCGGCCCCGCACTGGGTCAGCGCGGCATCAACATCATGGAATTCTGCAAGGCGTTCAACGCCAAGACCGCAGACATGGAGCCCGGCGCACCGTGCCCGACCGTGATCACCTACTATCAGGACAAGTCCTTCACCATGGACATCAAGACGCCGCCCGCGTCTTATTACCTGAAAAAAGCCGCTGGTCTGAAGCCGGTTGGCAAACGCAACCGCCCACGCGGTGCGGAAAATCCTGGCCGTGAAACAATCGCAACCGTGACCTCGAAGCAGGTCCGTGAAATTGCGGAAGCCAAGATGAAAGATCTGAACGCCAACGACATCGAAGGCGCAATGCAGATCATCCTGGGCTCGGCCCGCTCCATGGGCATCGAGGTGAAGTAAGATGGCTAAACTCGGAAAACGGACCCGCGCCGCACGCGAAGCTTTTGCCGGCAAGGAAAACCTGTCGGTCGAAGAAGCAGTTTCCCTGATCAAGGCAAACGCCTCTGCCAAATTCGATGAAACCGTCGAGATCGCCATGAATCTGGGCGTCGACACCCGCCACGCCGACCAGATGGTCCGCGGCGTCGTCGGCCTGCCGAACGGAACTGGCAAAACTATGCGCGTTGCAGTGTTTGCTCGCGGCCCCAAGGCGGACGAAGCCAAGGCAGCCGGTGCTGACATTGTTGGCGCAGAAGACCTGATGGAAACCATTCAGGGCGGCAAGATCGAGTTCGACCGCTGCATCGCAACCCCGGACATGATGCCCGTCGTCGGCCGTCTGGGTAAGATCCTCGGCCCCCGCAACCTGATGCCGAACCCCAAGGTTGGCACCGTGACCATGGACGTGAAAGCCGCCGTGGAAGCAGCCAAGGGCGGTGAAGTCCAGTTCAAGGCGGAAAAAGGCGGTGTTGTGCACGCCGGTGTTGGCAAAGCGTCGTTTGACGAAACCAAGCTGGTCGAAAACGTCCGTGCCTTTGTGTCGGCCGTGGCCAAGGCAAAGCCGTCGGGCGCCAAGGGCACCTACATGAAGAAAATCGCGCTGAGCTCGACCATGGGTCCCGGCGTGACCGTGGATGTGGCGCAGGCTTCGAGCGAATAAGCACGAGCATTCAGCGGTAAAACCAAGCGGGCGGCCCCGAACAGGCCGCCCGTTCTGCATTTCCAGGATGTATCAAAGGCCAAGCTCGCGGATGCTTGCTTCGCCCTTTACCAACGAAAAGAAGCTTCGATCGGCGACAGGTTCCCAGGAACCGACCGACCTGTCTAGCGGCTCCGACGCGACGACTTTTCCGCCGTTGTCCAGCCCTTCCCCGAAATAAAGCGACGGGCTGCGCCGGTCACTGGAATAACGGAAGGAATAAAGTGCCGAGCCATCGGAAAAGGCAGTCGCCATCCTGTTGGGCTGTTCGGTTTCTCCCTGAACTTCTTCAATCTGCCTGATTGTCGTGACGACAGCTTGAAAGGGGCATTCGTCTAATCCATTCGCCAGCAGCAACAGAAACAACAATTCAGAATCCGTGCTGCCGCGGCGGGCATGATAGCACTCGTCCGGCAGGAAGGCTTCAAGTTCCCGCCGTATACGCCCGAAATCGCCGATCTGACCGTTATGCATGAACGACCATTTGCCATAGGTGAAAGGATGGCAGTTGCTACGTGACGTCTCACCAAAGGTCGAGGCCCGAACGTGCGCCAGGAACAGGTGCGACTTAATCATGCGGCACAGGTCCAGAAGATTGCCATCCGACCACGCGGGCAGGACGTCACGGTACAGCCCTGGGTGCTCCTGCTCTGCATACCAAGCCATGCCAAATCCGTCACCATTCACCGCCAGCTTGGCCTCGGCGGCATGCTGGCTTTGTTCCAGCAGCGAATGTTTGGGCAAGATGATAATGTTTTCAAGCGGGATGCTTACGCCGCAATACGCTGCGAATCTGCACATATTTTCATTCTTTCCAGAATTCGAGAAGACCACATTCAATAGTGCCCAATGCCAGGAACAACAAAAGGATTTTCGAACTTAACGGCGATCTGCAGCAACCGGGTATTATGAACCGTAGTCAAAAGCCGCTTCTGAAAGGCCAATCAGATTGCCTCGATTTTCCCTCGACCATCCTTTTTCAATACGCCGGATACAAAAGACCCATCACAGCACATAACACACAAGCAGAACCCAGCCCGGTAAATAGTTTCTAACTCTCAGTGTTCAAAGGGTTCAGTCTTCTGTGGAAACGCCAGCACTTGGTGCGTCAGCCACGATTTGTTTCAGCTTTTCAGGGGTGAAAGTTGGGAATTCGCGCCGGATCAAGCGCTCGACGCGGTTTCTCGCGCGCTCAGTCTCAAAGTTTGGATCGGTGGAAATTGCCTTGCGCAGTTTCCGTCCTTGTCGGGCGCGAGTGTCCGAGCTGTTGTGGGCCACATGTATGTATGAATGTGGGCGAGGATCCATGATCGACGGGTTGAGTTCGTAGTACCCTCTATGCCGCCCTTGATACGGGTTGCGTATCTGCCCGGGTGCATTCACCAGTGCCCAGGCGATTGCGATATAGGGTTCAAATTTCCGCAGAAGAAAAGAGTCCGTTCCGTCATGGGCTAGGTAAAATCCGCGCGGCATCGATATCAGGGTGTTGGGGACCGCATGTTCGCCCAGCCGTTTCAGGCGCGATATCGTGTATGCGGAAATCGCATCGTCGTCGTCCATCCTAAAATGAACAGTCTTTTGTTCAATGCCAGAGGTCAGTTCTTCTACTTTTGGGTTAAGAGCGTCTGTAATGTGGTCTGCGTCACTATAAATTATTTCGATTTGTGGAATATCAGCGCAGGCTTGTTCTAGGCTCGCTTTATAGACGTCCGGCATGATTGTAGAGGCGGCCACAATGACCTTGAAGTCAGGGTCGGTTTGAAACCGGAGAGATGGCAGAGTGATGTTTTCCAGAAAGTACAGGCGTTCGGCCATGCGCTCAGGGTTGTAGAGGGCGTCCAAACGCTCTGCTTCCTCTAGTTCCGCCCGACCGATTTTGGTGTCGTTTCTGCCAAAATAGGAAAATCGAATGTAGCCAAAAACCTTCATGAAGTGCTCATTTGTATGGGGATCTTTGTGTTTGGGGGGATTTTTCAACGCAGATTGTCGCTAAACCTATGGGTCCCTTTTGAGGGTCTGGAATCGTGTGTGACTTCTGGTGGACCCCCGCGCCGGTTCGATGGAGTCGATTGACTGATCTAAGTCAAAAGCGTTTTGTTAGAAAGATCCATCAATTTATCTGGTTTTGGTTGGCGTGCTTGTTGTCAATTTCGCAACACCAATCGCCGTGCGACCTCCGGCGCCGGGAAATCTGATGTTATACCATCCTGACGGCGCGGAAGACGCTGGCTGGCAAAAGGGTTTTTGCGCCGAGATCCTGATTTACCCCTTGGAAACCCAGGCTGTCTGGCCTAAAGAGGGCTGCGGAATAAAGCGTGCGATTCGTCGTGCGCTTTATTTTGTTTCGTCCAAGACGGTGGGTGGGTCCATATGGCCCCTTAATTTCCTGCCTGAGACGGGAAAGACCAAAGAATTCGAGGGTCCCACCCTCGGGCGATTTTTGGCTCAACCCCGTACAACGGACCTGAACGCCGGGACTCAGGCCTCGGCAAATATGAGCCGGGATGACCCATCATCCCTAATTTGGAGAGAACTGTGGATAGAGCCCAGAAAGAGAAAGTGGTCGAGGAACTCGGCCAGATCTTCGAAAGCTCTGGCGTCGTGGTGGTTGCTCACTACGCCGGTCTGACAGTTGCCGAGATGCAGGATCTGCGTTCGCGTGCGCGCGAAGCAGGCGGGTCCGTGCGTGTTGCCAAGAACAGGCTCGCCAAAATCGCCCTCGAGGGTAAGCCGTGTGCAAGCATGGCCGACCTGCTGACGGGTATGACCGTTCTGACCTATTCCGAAGACCCCGTGGCGGCAGCCAAGGTGGCCGAGGACTTCGCCAAGGATAACAAGAAATTTGAGATCCTCGGCGGCGCAATGGGCGAGAACGCTCTGGACCGGGCCGGCGTCGAAGCCGTGTCGAAAATGCCGTCGCGCGAAGAGCTTATTGCTCAGATCGTGTCGTGCATCGGCGCACCTGCTTCGAACATCGCTGGCGCGATTGGCGCACCTGCAAGCAATATCGCAAGCATCCTTTCCACCATCGAAGAGAAGGCGGAAGCTGCGTAAGCGGTTGGCACTGAATGATCTGCGTGGGGTTGTGAATGCCCCGACGTTGGAACACACACTGTAAACGGAAAGAGCTGATACAATGGCTGATCTGAAGAAACTGGCAGAAGAGATCGTTGGTCTGACCCTGCTGGAAGCACAAGAACTGAAAACCATCCTCAAGGACGAGTACGGCATCGAGCCCGCAGCTGGCGGCGCCGTCATGGTCGCAGCAGCTGGTGGCGACGCCGGTGGCGCAGCCGAGGAAGAAAAGACCGAATTCGACGTCGTTCTGAAGAACGCCGGCGCTTCGAAAATCAACGTCATCAAAGAAGTTCGTGGCATCACTGGCCTGGGCCTGAAAGAAGCCAAGGAACTGGTCGAAGCCGGCGGCAAGATCAAAGAAGGCGTTTCGAAAGAAGAAGCCGAAGAAGTCAAGGGCAAGCTGGAAGCAGCTGGCGCCGAAGTCGAGCTGGCCTAAGCCAACCGACAGGTGCATCGCTGATGTGCCGCAGAATTTGGCTGGACCCGGAGAAATCCGGGTCCAGCCGAACCTGTCTTAGAAAGGGCCTCTGACAGGGGGGGCGTTTTCTAAGACACGGTTTTCGGATCGGGAGGCCGCCTTCGGGACGGTGGCCATGAATTGATCCGGACGTGTCGTCTCGAATGTGCAAGATGCCGGGGCCCGACGGTGTCTTTGCCCGCTGAGAACATCGAAAGGTGACATCTGACATGGCTCAATCGTTCCTTGGCCAGAAACGTCTTCGTAAATATTACGGCAAAATCCGCGAAGTTTTGGAAATGCCGAACCTCATTGAGGTACAGAAATCTTCTTATGATCTTTTCCTGCGTTCCGGTGATGCCGAACAGCCAGCCGACGGCGAAGGTATCAAAGGCGTGTTCCAGTCGGTTTTCCCGATCAAGGATTTCAACGAAACTTCCGTTCTGGAGTTCGTGAAGTACGATCTGGAAAAACCGAAATATGACGTCGAAGAGTGCATGCAGCGCGACATGACCTACAGCGCGCCGCTCAAGGTTACTCTGCGTCTGATCGTCTTTGATGTCGATGAGGACACCGGCGCCAAGTCGGTCAAGGACATTAAGGAGCAGGACGTCTTCATGGGCGACATGCCCCTGATGACTCCGAATGGCACCTTTATCGTCAACGGCACTGAACGTGTGATCGTGTCCCAGATGCACCGCTCGCCGGGCGTGTTCTTTGACCATGACAAGGGCAAGACCCATTCCTCGGGCAAGCTGCTGTTTGCCTGCCGCATCATCCCGTATCGCGGCTCGTGGCTGGACTTCGAGTTCGACGCCAAGGACATCGTTTTTGCCCGCATCGACCGTCGCCGCAAGCTGCCGGTGACGACGCTGCTATATGCGCTGGGTCTGGATCAGGAAGGCATCATGGATGCCTATTACAATACCGTTTCCTACAAGCTGGCGAAGAAGAAGGGATGGGTCACCCCGTTCTTCCCCGAGCGCGTGCGCGGCACCCGTCCCACCTATGACCTGATCGACGCCGCCTCGGGCGAAGTGATTGCCGAAGCCGGTAAGAAGATCACCCCGCGCGCGGTCAAGAAATTGATCGAGGAAGGTGCCGTCACCGACCTGCTGGTTCCGTTCGATCATATCGTAGGCAAGTTTGTCGCCAAGGACATCATCAACGAAGAAACCGGTGCGATCTATGTCGAAGCCGGGGACGAGTTGACGCTGGAATATGACAAGGATGGTGAACTGATCGGCGGTTCCGCGAAAGAACTGATCGACGCGGGCATCACCGATATCCCGGTTCTGGATATCGATAACGTCAATGTCGGCCCCTACATGCGCAACACCATGGCGCAGGACAAGAACATGAACCGCGAAACCGCGCTCATGGATATCTACCGCGTCATGCGCCCGGGTGAGCCGCCCACCGTCGAAGCGGCGTCGGCCCTGTTCGATACGCTGTTCTTTGACAGCGAGCGCTATGACCTCAGCGCTGTTGGCCGGGTCAAGATGAACATGCGCCTTGCGCTGGACAAGCCGGACACTCAGCGCACGCTGGACCGCGAAGACATCGTGGCCTGCATCAAGGCACTGGTGGAACTGCGTGACGGCAAAGGCGATGTGGACGACATCGACCACCTCGGCAACCGCCGGGTGCGCTCGGTCGGCGAACTGATGGAGAATCAGTACCGAGTCGGCCTGCTGCGCATGGAGCGCGCGATCAAGGAACGCATGTCGTCGGTCGAGATCGACACCGTCATGCCGCAGGACCTGATCAACGCGAAACCGGCTGCTGCTGCCGTGCGCGAGTTCTTTGGCTCGTCGCAGCTGTCGCAGTTCATGGACCAGACCAACCCGCTGTCCGAAGTCACCCACAAACGCCGCCTGTCGGCGCTTGGCCCCGGTGGTCTGACGCGCGAGCGCGCGGGCTTCGAGGTTCGCGACGTGCACCCGACCCACTATGGCCGGATGTGCCCGATTGAAACGCCGGAAGGCCCGAACATCGGTCTGATCAACTCGCTGGCCACCTTTGCCCGCGTGAACAAGTATGGCTTCATCGAAACGCCTTATCGCGTCGTCAGCGAAGGTCAGGTGACCGATGAGGTCCACTACATGTCCGCGACCGAGGAAATGCGTCACACTGTGGCGCAGGCCAACGCGACGTTGGACGAGAACGGCAAGTTCATCAACGAGATGGTCAACACCCGCCAGGCCGGCGACTATACGCTGGCGCCGGTGGAAAGCGTCGACCTGATCGACGTGAGCCCGAAACAGCTGGTTTCGGTTGCCGCCTCGCTGATCCCGTTCCTCGAAAACGACGACGCCAACCGCGCTCTGATGGGCTCGAACATGCAACGTCAGGCGGTTCCGCTGCTGCGGGCCGAGGCACCGCTGGTCGGTACCGGTATCGAGGAAAAGGTTGCGATCGACTCGGGCGCTGCGATTCAGGCGAAACGCGCCGGTATCATCGACCAGGTCGATGCCCAGCGTATCGTTATTCGCGCCACCGAGGATCTGGAATTGGGCGATGCTGGCGTTGACATCTATCGTCTGCGCAAGTTCCAGCGTTCGAACCAGAACACCTGTATCAACCAGCGTCCGCTGATCAAGGTGGGTGACACCGTCCAGAAGGGCGAAGTCATTGCCGACGGTCCGTCGACCGACATGGGTGAACTTGCTCTGGGTAAGAACGTGGTCGTCGCGTTCATGCCGTGGAACGGTTACAACTACGAAGACTCGATCCTGATCTCGGAACGTATCGCACGTGATGACGTCTTTACCTCGGTCCATATCGAGGAATTCGAAGTTGCCGCCCGTGACACCAAACTGGGCCCGGAAGAAATCACCCGCGACATCCCGAACGTCGGTGAAGAAGCGCTGCGCAACCTCGACGAGGCGGGCATCGTTTACATCGGTGCGGATGTCGAACCAGGCGATATTCTGGTCGGCAAGATCACTCCGAAGGGCGAAAGCCCGATGACCCCGGAAGAAAAGCTGCTGCGCGCCATCTTTGGTGAAAAAGCATCCGACGTGCGCGACACCTCGCTGCGCGTTAAGCCGGGCGATTACGGTACGGTCGTCGAGGTTCGCGTCTTCAACCGTCACGGCGTCGAAAAAGACGAGCGTGCATTGCAGATCGAGCGTGAGGAAGTCGAACGTCTGGCCCGTGACCGGGACGATGAGCTGACGATCCTTGACCGCAACATCTATGCGCGTCTGCAAAGCTTGATCCTCGGCAAAACCGCTGTCAAAGGCCCGAAAGGTGTCAAGGCAGGATCGGTGATCACCGAGGATCTGCTGGACACTCTGACCCGTGGTCAATGGTGGCAGCTGGCGCTGGAAGACGAGCAGGACGCACAGATCGTTGAGGCTCTGAACGAGCAGTACGAAGTGCAGAAGCGCGCTCTGGATGCCCGTTTCGAGGATAAGGTCGAGAAAGTCCGCCGTGGCGACGACCTGCCGCCGGGTGTGATGAAGATGGTCAAAGTCTTCATCGCCGTGAAGCGTAAGCTGCAGCCGGGCGACAAGATGGCCGGTCGTCACGGGAACAAGGGTGTGATCTCCAAGGTTGTTCCGATGGAAGACATGCCGTTCCTGGCCGATGGTACTCCGGTTGACTTCTGCCTGAACCCGCTGGGTGTGCCTTCGCGTATGAACGTTGGTCAGATCCTCGAAACCCACATGGGTTGGGCCGCGCGCGGTCTGGGTCTGAACATCGATGAGGCACTGGGTGAATACCGCCGCTCCGGCGACCTGACTCCTGTACGCGAAGCGATGAAGCTGGCCTATGGCGAAGATGTCTACGAAGAAGGCATCACCGGCATGGACGAGGACACGCTGGTCGAGGCAGCGGGCAACGTGACCCGCGGTGTTCCGATCGCAACCCCTGTCTTCGACGGCGCCAAAGAGGCTGACGTCAACGATGCGCTGGTGCGTGCGGGCTTCTCGCAAAGCGGTCAGTCGATCTTGTTCGACGGTCGTACGGGTGAGCAATTTGCGCGTCCGGTGACCGTGGGCATCAAGTACTTGCTGAAACTGCACCACCTGGTGGACGACAAGATCCACGCGCGTTCGACCGGGCCGTACAGCCTGGTCACCCAGCAGCCGCTGGGCGGTAAGGCGCAGTTCGGTGGTCAGCGCTTTGGTGAGATGGAAGTCTGGGCTCTGGAAGCTTACGGCGCCGCCTACACCCTGCAGGAGATGCTCACCGTGAAATCGGATGACGTCGCCGGCCGGACCAAGGTCTATGAGTCGATCGTCAAGGGCGAGGATAACTTTGAAGCGGGCGTACCGGAATCGTTCAACGTTCTGGTGAAAGAAGTCCGTGGCCTCGGCCTGAATATGGAACTCCTGGATGCGGAGGAAGAGTAGGGGCGGCAGCGCCCCACACTCATCCCATCCCAATTTGTAAGGACGCAAAATGAACCAGGAAATCACCAACAACCCGTTCAATCCGCTGACGCCGCCGAAAGTGTTCGACGAGATCAAAGTCTCGCTGGCGTCGCCCGAGCGGATCCTGTCTTGGTCCTATGGCGAGATCAAGAAACCCGAAACCATCAACTATCGCACGTTCAAGCCCGAGCGTGACGGTCTGTTCTGCGCGCGCATCTTTGGCCCGATCAAAGATTACGAATGTCTGTGCGGCAAATATAAGCGGATGAAGTATCGCGGCGTTGTCTGCGAGAAATGCGGTGTGGAAGTCACCCTGCAGAAAGTCCGCCGCGAGCGCATGGGCCATATCGAACTGGCCGCGCCCGTCGCGCATATCTGGTTCCTGAAATCGCTGCCGTCCCGCATCGGTCTGATGCTGGACATGACGCTGCGCGATCTGGAACGGGTTCTCTACTTTGAAAACTACGTCGTCATCGAGCCCGGTCTGACCGACCTGACCTACGGCCAGATGCTGACCGAGGAAGAGTACATGGACGCACAGGATGCCTATGGCATGGACGCGTTCACCGCCAATATCGGCGCCGAGGCCATTCGCGAGATGCTGGCCCAGATCGATCTGGAAGCCGAAGCCGAGCAGCTGCGCGCCGATCTGGCCGAAGCAACCGGCGAACTGAAGCCCAAGAAGATCATCAAGCGTCTGAAGGTTGTTGAATCCTTCCTCGAGTCGGGAAACCGACCCGAGTGGATGGTAATGACTGTGATCCCGGTCATTCCGCCGGAACTGCGCCCGCTGGTTCCTCTGGATGGTGGCCGATTTGCGACCTCGGATCTGAACGATCTGTATCGCCGCGTGATCAACCGGAACAACCGTCTGAAACGTCTGATCGAACTGCGCGCGCCTGACATCATCGTCCGCAACGAAAAGCGGATGTTGCAGGAATCCGTTGACGCTCTGTTCGACAATGGCCGTCGTGGCCGCGTGATCACCGGCGCCAACAAGCGTCCGCTGAAATCGCTGTCGGACATGCTGAAAGGCAAGCAGGGTCGTTTCCGTCAGAACCTTCTGGGCAAGCGGGTCGACTTCTCGGGCCGTTCGGTTATCGTGACTGGTCCCGAACTCAAGCTGCACCAGTGTGGTCTGCCCAAGAAGATGGCGCTGGAGCTGTTCAAGCCGTTCATTTACAGCCGCCTTGAAGCCAAGGGTCTGTCTTCGACCGTGAAACAGGCGAAGAAACTTGTCGAGAAAGAGCGCCCCGAAGTGTGGGATATCCTCGACGAGGTGATCCGCGAACACCCTGTCATGCTGAACCGTGCGCCGACGCTGCACCGTCTTGGCATTCAGGCATTCGAACCGGTCCTGATCGAAGGTAAAGCGATCCAGCTGCACCCGCTGGTCTGTTCGGCTTTCAACGCCGACTTCGACGGTGACCAGATGGCCGTTCACGTGCCGCTGAGCCTTGAGGCACAGCTGGAAGCCCGTGTTCTGATGATGTCGACAAACAACGTTCTGTCGCCAGCAAACGGCGCGCCGATCATCGTTCCGTCGCAGGACATGATCCTGGGTCTCTACTATGTGACCCTGGAACGCGAAGGCATGCCGGGTGAAGGCAAGGTCTTTGGTTCGATCGACGAAGTTCAGCACGCGCTGGACGCGGGTGAAGTGCATCTGCACACCAAAATCACCGCGCGGATCACGCAGATCGACGACGAAGGCAACGAAGTTCAGAAGCGCTATGAAACCACTCCGGGCCGTCTGCGTCTGGGTGCGTTGCTGCCGATGAACAACAAGGCGCCGTTCGAACTGGTCAACCGTCTGCTGCGAAAGAAGGAAGTGCAGCAGGTGATCGACACCGTCTACCGTTACTGCGGGCAGAAAGAGTCGGTTATCTTCTGTGACCAGATCATGTCGATGGGTTTCAAGGAAGCGTTCAGGGCCGGCATCTCGTTCGGCAAGGACGACATGGTCATCCCGAACGACAAGTGGGGCATCGTTGATGACACCCGCGATCAGGTGAAGGATTTCGAACAACAGTACATGGACGGCCTGATCACTCAGGGCGAAAAGTACAACAAGGTTGTCGATGCCTGGTCGAAATGTAACGACCGCGTCACCGAGGCGATGATGAACACCATCTCGGCTTCCGCGCGTGACGAGAATGGTGCCGAGCAGGAACCGAACTCGGTCTACATGATGGCCCACTCCGGTGCGCGGGGCTCGGTGACTCAGATGAAACAGCTGGGTGGTATGCGTGGCTTGATGGCCAAGCCGAACGGCGACATCATCGAGACGCCGATCATTTCGAACTTCAAGGAAGGTCTGACCGTTCTTGAATACTTCAACTCGACCCACGGTGCCCGTAAGGGTCTGTCGGATACCGCTCTGAAAACCGCGAACTCGGGCTACCTGACCCGTCGTCTGGTGGACGTGGCGCAGGATTGCATCGTGCGTGAAATCGACTGCGGCACCGACCGCGCAATCACTGCCGAAGCAGCGGTTAACGACGGTGAAGTCGTTGCCTCCCTGGCCGAGCGTGTGCTGGGTCGTGTCTCTGCCGATGACGTTCTGCGTCCGGGAACGGATGAGGTTCTGGTCGCTGCAGGTCAGCTGATTGACGAGCGTATGGCTGACGCCATCGACGAGGCTGCCGTTGCTTCAATGCGGATCCGCTCGCCTCTGACATGTGAGTCGGAAGAGGGCGTTTGCGCCACCTGCTACGGTCGTGACCTTGCGCGCGGTACCATGGTGAACACGGGCGAGGCTGTCGGTATCATCGCCGCACAGTCGATCGGTGAACCGGGTACACAGCTGACGATGCGGACGTTCCACATCGGTGGTGTTGCCCAAGGTGGTCAGCAGTCGTTCCAGGAAGCAAGCCAGGACGGCGTCATTGCCTTCGAAAACCCGCAGATCCTGGTCAATGCCGCAGGCGAAAGCCTGGTCATGGGCCGTAACATGAAGCTGGTGATCAACGACGAACACGGCGAAGAACGCGCCAACTTCAAGCTGGGCTACGGCTCCAAGCTGTTCGTCAAGGACGGCACCAAGGTCAAGCGCGGCGACAAGCTGTTCGAATGGGATCCCTACACCCTTCCGATCATCGCCGAGAAAGCCGGTACCGCGAAATATGTCGACCTGGTTTCGGGCCTTGCGGTTCGCGACGAGACCGATGACGCAACCGGCATGACCCAGAAGATCGTGATCGACTGGCGCGCGGCGCCACGCGGCAGCGACCTCAAGCCCGAAATCATTCTGGTGGGCGAAGATGGCGAACCGGTGCGCAACGATGCGGGCAACCCGGTTCACTATCCGATGTCGGTGGATGCGATCCTGTCTGTCGAGGACGGCCAGCAGATCGAAGCCGGTGACGTTGTCGCGCGTATTCCGCGCGAAGGCGCCAAGACCAAGGACATCACCGGTGGTCTGCCACGTGTTGCGGAACTGTTCGAAGCACGTCGTCCCAAGGATCACGCAATCATCGCCGAAGCCGATGGTTACGTGCGCTTTGGCCGCGACTACAAGAACAAGCGCCGCATCACCATCGAACCGGCCGACGAGTCGATGGAGCCGATCGAATACATGGTACCCAAGGGAAAACACATCCCGGTGCAGGAAGGCGACTTCGTGCAGAAGGGTGACTATATCATGGACGGCAACCCGGCCCCGCACGACATCCTTGCCATCATGGGCGTCGAAGCGCTGGCGGATTACATGATCGATGAGGTGCAGGACGTCTATCGCTTGCAAGGTGTTAAGATCAACGACAAGCACATCGAAGTGATCGTGCGCCAGATGCTGCAGAAGTGGGAGATCCTCGAATCCGGCGATACCACCCTGCTGAAGGGCGAGCATGTCGATAAGCAGGAATTCGATGCGGCCAACGAAAAGACCATCGCACGCGGCGGTCGCCCGGCCCAGGGTCAGCCGATCCTGCTTGGCATCACCAAGGCCTCGCTGCAGACGCGTTCGTTCATCTCGGCGGCGTCGTTCCAGGAAACCACCCGCGTTCTGACCGAAGCCTCGGTTCAGGGCAAGAAAGACAAGCTGGTGGGTCTCAAGGAAAACGTGATCGTCGGTCGCCTGATCCCGGCCGGTACGGGCGGCGCAACCCAGCGCGTCCGCCATATCGCGCAGACCCGCGACAACGTGGTGATCGAAGCCCGCCGGGAAGAGGCCGAAGCCGCCGCTGCCCTGGCCGCTCCGATCATGGAGGACGACATCATCGGGGACGAACTCGACACCTTGGTCGATACTCCGGAAAGCCGTGAATAAACTTTGGTCTATGTCGAAAACAAAACCCGCGCTCAGGCGCGGGTTTTTTTTGTGCGCGTGCCAGAAAGCCGTGTTGGTCAGCCAAGAATCTGAAGTGGGTCCGGCAAAACTTCGGCTGGTGAGCACAAAGTGAACTCTGCGGCGGGTTAAGCTTCTCGCACCAATCGAATAAAGGAAAAACTGGTCAGACCGGCAAGAAGGATGGGTCTATTGCCCGGTTATTCCGGCTATCTTCAGATTCGACGATTGTTACCCGGCACTGATTGCTGGCATTGCTCAATTCGGCACGCCCGAGGACTTGCTGCTCGGTCCCGCGGAAATTGAGCATTACCCCCGCCGACGAAACAAGCGCACAGGCTCTCTGAGTGGCGGCTGGATACATCATCCTTCGGCGGCAGACACTGCCCGCTGATAGAGATGCCATGTGGTGTGACCAAGGATCGGAAGGGTAAAGATCAGCCCCAGAAACGCGGGAACCAGCGACAACAGCATTGTGACCGATATGATCGCCGCCCAGCTGAGCATGACCACTGGGCTTTCCGAGACGACGCGTAAAGAGGTTAACATGGCGGAAACAAAATTGGTTTCCCGGTCCAGCAGCATCGGCATGGCGACGACGGTCACCGAGAACAGGACAGCCGACAAAAACGCGCCCACACAGGTGCCGACCGCAAGAAAGATCCAGCCCTGAGGTGTAAAGAATACGGTGTTCAAAAAACCGTCAAGATCCGAAAAGGATGCATTTTGCAGGATGATCGCCAGCCAAAGCCGAACCTGGTAAATCCACACCCAGAAAATGAACAGGGTGACAAAGGCCATCCAGCCCATTTCGCGCTTGCGTTGATTGGCCATGACGATGAGGATCTCGGACCAGCCAAAACTCTCTCCCTTCTGCAACCGGCGGGACATCTCGTAAAGCCCGGCGGCGGCGAAAGGTGCAACCAGCGGAAAGCCTACAATGGCAGGAATGATCATCCAGATCTGACCAAGCCAGACCAAACTCCAAACCAGCAGGATTCCGAAGGTTGCATAGAACAGGCCGAAAAAGCCGCTCATGACGGGGCGCGACAGAAAGTCGGAAAACCCGGCCTTCAGCGAAGCGGAAATATCACCCCCGGTCACTCTATTGACCTTGGGCAAGGCCCCTTGTTGCGGCGTCAGATTGTCCGGTGGTGTAGGGTCTGCAGTCTTGGATGTCATGACACACTCCTCCCAAAGCGTGGCATCGCGCTGGTCCGTCTGCCAACAGATCCGACTGTGAGGCAGACATTCCTCTCCCGCATACAAATTTGCATCAAGTGAAGCGCAAGGGCAAGTTGGGAGTGTGATCGCTTCGCCCCAAAGCAAACCAACACGGCGTGCGTCGCTAAGGTCAAGCCCACTGTGACAGCGAACTTGCCCATGGCTTTGCCAGCGCCGTGGGAGTATCGAAGGGGACATGCTCAATCCGCCCCTCCGAATCCTTCTTCTTGTCCTGTTGCTCTGGCTTTCAGGGCTTGGTGCGGCCGGGCAGTTCGCCAAGATCGCGGTTCCGTTCGACATGCTGGCGCAAGCCTATCCCGATGCGGCTGCAAGCTTGGGTTTGGTTTTGTCCGTCATCAGTCTCTTTGGCATCCTTTTTGGCATGACTGCGGGCATCGTTGTGGCGCGGGTGGGGTATCGCCGAATGCTGGTGCTGGGCCTGTGTCTGGGCGCGGCGATGTCGCTGTGGCAAGCTGCCCTGCCTCCAATTGTTCCGATGCTGGTCAGCCGCACCATCGAAGGGTTGTCGCATCTCGCCATCGTCGTCGCCGCGCCCACGCTGATGGCGCAGATCTCCTCGGATCGATATCGCAACCTGGCGATGACCTTGTGGAGTACGTTTTTTGGCGTGTCCTTCGCCATTGTAGCATGGGTCGGATTGCCATGGGCGCAGGTTCACGGGCTAAAGGCCTTGTTCCTCGCCCATGGTCTGGCCATGGCGGCGTTGGCTGCTATGGTGTGGCTGGTGCTCAAACCCGATGATCCAACGACCGGGGCGAAAGTTGGCTCGATTACGCCGCGTAAGGTGTTGCGCCAGCATCTTTCCGTCTACAGCTCTCCTCGCCTTGCCGCGCCTGCTGTCGGCTGGCTTTTCTATACGCTGACTTTCGTGTCACTGGTCGCGATCCTGCCTTTCTTGTTGCCAGCTGACCTGCGTGCCACCATAGTGGGGTTGATGCCGTTGACCAGCATTGCGGTGTCGCTGCTGGTAGCCACCGCCCTTATGCGCATCTGGTCTGCCATCGGTGTCGTCGTGTTCGGCTTTGCCCTGTCCGCGCTTGTGCTGGCGGGGTACTGGTTGGGGGTTTCAGCTCCGATTCTATGCGTGACACTGTTCGGGACACTGGGCCTTGTCCAGGGCGCCAGCTTTGCCGCCATCCCTCAGTTGAACACATCAATAGAGCATCGTGCGCTTGCCAACGGGGCAATGGCCCAGATGGGCAATTTGGGCAACACACTGGGAACACCGATCTTTCTGTTCGTTCTGGGGCGCTATCAGTTTGGTGGATTGGTGAGCGCTGTGATCCTGTGCTATCTCGCCGGGATTATCGTGCATATATGGTTGTGGCGCCGCCGCAGCCTCATGCAATTCCGTTAACATCTTGCCTTTTTCGACATCCATGCCAGAACTGTATGGTTGGCAGGCTCACGGACCGGACCGGAGCGGTTGACACCCCCTGGCACCGAGGTCGCAACATGTCTTCCAACACGCAAGGCGCGTTCCTGATGATGGGCAGCATGGCGGCGTTCACGATCAACGACGCGATCGTCAAGGCGGCCGCAGCGGACCTGCCCCTGTTTCAGCTGGTCGCCATGCGCGGTGTTCTGGCCACCACGCTGATCTATGTCCTGTCTCGGCATTTGGGCACCCTGCACCTGAATTTCCCCCGGCGTGACAAGATCCTTGTTGCATTTCGTTGCGTTGCCGAGGTCGGCGCCACGTTCCTGTTTCTGTCAGCGCTGGTACACATGCCGTTGGCGAACGTGACGGCGGTCTTGCAGGCATTGCCCCTGACCGTGACCCTGGGCGCGGCGATTTTATTCAAGGAACCGGTCGGGTGGCGGCGGGCGGCGGCAATTGCGGTCGGGTTTGCGGGCATGCTGTTGATCGTCCGCCCTGGTCCTGAAGGTTTCAATATCTATGCGCTTTATGCGTTGGCGGCGGTCGCCATGATTACCGCCCGAGACCTTTTGACCCGGCGCATGTCGGCCGCCGTACCGTCAATGGTCGTTACGCTCGCAACGTCCACCACCATAACACTCACCGCCGCATTGGCATCGCTCGATACCGGCTGGGTGCCGGTTGCGCCAGCCACCGGCATGATGGTCGCCTCGGCGGCGGTGTTCGTTCTGATGGGGTATCTGTTCAGCGTCATGGTGATGCGCGTTGGCGAGGTCGGGTTCGTCGCCCCGTTCCGTTATTCAAGCCTGATCTGGGCGCTTCTCCTGGGCTTTGCGGTTTTTGGCGATTGGCCTGATCCGCTGACTTTGTTTGGCGCGGCTCTCGTCGTGGCCGCCGGCTTGTTCACTCTGTTCCGCGAGCGCGCGATCAAGGACTGAACCCGCGCCTGGAAACCCGGTCGGTGTCAATCGCAAACCGGGCGGCGAATTCTTCTTTTTGATCTGCCGTCAGAGGCAACAGATCGACGGGTTGCGCCCTTGCCCTGCGCGAGTCGTTAAAGCTGCCATGCGACCGCACCCACATAGGCACATCCGAAAAGCTGACCGCTGGCATGAACCGCGCAATCTTGTTGTGAGCAAAATTCATGATCGTCAGCGGACAGCCGCCCCGGACATACATCCCAAGTGCCACTCCCAGGAACGGTCTGGTTTCTTCCAGTACGCGGGTGCCACCGCTGTTGAATTCAGCTGCGTAACCACGACTGAAATCGACTGCGACAGCCTTGTTGCGTTTCAGCAACCCGTCGCAGTCGCCGGCGGCTTGCCGAAGTCTGGCGACAAAATCAATCGCGACGGCATCGTCGTCGTCATGCCGGAACTGCAGACATGGTGCATCTGGTGATGCGCGCTCCGCATTCAGGATTTCTTTCATCACCTCCCGGTGCGGGCGCGGCGGTTGGGCGACGATCCTGACCTGCCGTATATCGGCAGTCAGGTCATGCAACCGGTCGCGATCCGGTTTCGGCAGGCTGTCCCCAATCACGATGATCAAGGTAAAATCCTGATCGGTTTGCGCGCGCAGCCCCGGTAGCGAGACGGCTTCAAACAGCCGGAATCGCTCTTCCAACCGGTCGCAATCATAGAGATAGCGAATTCTGTCCTCGACAGTGTCATGCGCGACCTGAAATCCCCCAAGTGCGGGGTACGAAAAGCGGCACAGGCCGAGAACTTGCATCTATGACTTCCAGCGAGGTTTGTTCCCGACGGACTATGCCGTTGGCCGTCTGCGCCTGCAACCGCTCCGAAACCGGCTTGTTTGCCGGTCAAAACGGCGATATCCGGCGGATAAGGCGCCCTGCGCAGATGGAATCGGGTCGGGCTGTTGACACTTTGCCCGACTCCCCCTATTACGCGCGTCATCTCGGCACCGGGGGCCGCCCCAACGCCGATTCCAGTAATGAACTGGTCAAGGCCCGGACAATTTTGCAGTTCGCGCCCTCTGATAACAAACCGCGACGTTCACCTCGGAATGGGAACGCTCGCGGGTTTTGCGCTTGTGGACGCATAAGCGCAGCGAAGTTAGCCGCACGCAACGCGCGTGCATGTCATGTGTGTTGCAAAACGGGGAAGAAACCGGAATGCCAACTATTCAACAGCTGATCCGCAAACCGCGGCAGCCGAAAGTAAAACGCTCGAAATCCATGCACCTGGAGCAGTGCCCGCAGAAACGCGGCGTCTGCACACGTGTTTACACCACCACACCGAAGAAACCGAACTCGGCTATGCGTAAGGTTGCCAAGGTGCGCCTGACCAACGGGTTCGAGGTCATCTCGTACATCCCCGGTGAAAGCCACAACCTGCAGGAACACTCGGTTGTTCTGATCCGTGGCGGCCGTGTGAAAGACCTTCCCGGTGTGCGTTACCACATCCTGCGCGGTGTTCTGGATACCCAGGGCGTCAAAGACCGTAAGCAACGCCGTTCGAAATACGGCGCGAAGCGTCCCAAGTAAGAAGGAGAGGCTGATATGTCACGTCGTCACGCCGCCGAAAAACGCGAAGTCCTGCCTGACGCCAAGTTTGGCGACAAGGTTCTGACCAAATTCATGAACAACCTGATGATCGACGGCAAGAAGTCGGTCGCAGAGCGCATCGTCTATAACGCGTTCGATCGCGTTGAAACCAAGATCAAGCGCGCACCCGTCGAAGTGTTCCACGAAGCGCTCGACAACATCAAACCTTCGGTCGAAGTTCGCTCGCGCCGCGTGGGTGGTGCAACCTATCAGGTTCCGGTCGAAGTGCGCCCCGAGCGCCGCGAGGCACTGGCCATCCGCTGGCTGATCGCCGCCGCGCGCAACCGCAATGAAAACACCATGGAAGAGCGCCTTGCTGGCGAACTGCTGGACGCCGTTCAATCCCGCGGTACCGCCGTCAAAAAGCGCGAAGACACCCACAAGATGGCCGAGGCGAACAAAGCCTTCAGCCATTACCGCTGGTAACCCTAGAGGCTTACACTTATGGCACGCGACTATCCGCTTAATTTGTACCGCAACTTCGGTATCATGGCGCACATCGACGCAGGTAAGACCACCTGCTCGGAGCGTATCCTGTATTACACCGGCAAATCCCACAACATCGGTGAGGTGCACGACGGTGCAGCCACCATGGACTGGATGGAGCAGGAACAGGAACGCGGCATCACCATCACCTCGGCTGCAACCACCACCTTCTGGGAGCGCACCGAGGACGGTCAGACCGCCGATACCCCCAAGCACCGCCTGAACATCATCGACACCCCCGGCCACGTTGACTTCACCATCGAAGTCGAGCGTTCGCTGGCGGTTCTCGACGGTGCCGTCTGCGTTCTCGACGCAAACGCCGGTGTTGAACCGCAAACTGAAACCGTGTGGCGTCAGGCTGACCGCTACAAGGTTCCGCGCATGGTGTTCGTCAACAAGATGGACAAGATCGGCGCAGACTTCTTCAACTGCGTCCGCATGATCGAAGACCGCACCGGCGCCCGCGCGGTTCCGGTTGGTATTCCGATCGGTGCTGAATCCGAGTTGGAAGGCTTGATCGACCTGGTCACCATGGAAGAGTGGCTGTGGCAGGGCGAAGATCTGGGCGCAAGCTGGATCAAGGCCCCGATCCGCGACAGCCTGAAGGACATAGCCGAAGAATGGCGCGGCAAGATGATCGAAGCGGCCGTCGAAGAAGACGACGACGCGATGATGATGTACCTGGAAGGCGAAGAGCCCGATGTGCCGACCCTGCGCAAACTGCTGCGCAAGGGCACTCTGGCGCTGCACTTCGTTCCGGTTCTGGGTGGCTCGGCGTTCAAGAACAAGGGCGTGCAGCCGCTGCTCAATGCGGTGATCGACTATCTGCCCAGCCCGCTGGACGTTGTCGATTACATGGGCTTCAAACCCGGTGACGAGGAAGAAGTTCGCAACATCGCCCGCCGCGCAGACGACAACATGCCGTTTGCGGGTCTGGCGTTCAAGATCATGAACGACCCCTTCGTCGGTTCGCTGACCTTCACCCGGATCTACTCCGGCGTGATGAACAAGGGTGACCAGATCCTGAACTCGACCAAAGGCAAGAAAGAGCGCATCGGTCGTATGATGATGATGCACTCCAACAACCGGGAAGAGATCGACGAAGCGTTTGCAGGCGACATCATCGCGCTGGCGGGTCTGAAAGACACCACCACCGGTGACACCCTGTGCGATGCCAAGGAACCTGTGGTTCTCGAAACCATGACCTTCCCCGAGCCGGTGATCGAAATCGCGGTCGAGCCCAAGACCAAGGGCGACCAGGAAAAGATGAGCCAAGGCCTTGCCCGTCTGGCAGCCGAAGACCCGTCGTTCCGCGTGGAAACCGACCTGGAATCCGGTCAGACCATCATGAAGGGCATGGGCGAACTTCACCTGGACATCCTGGTGGACCGTCTCAAGCGCGAATTCAAGGTCGAGGCCAACATCGGTGCGCCGCAGGTGGCTTACCGTGAAACCATCTCGATGCCGGTCGAACACTCCTACACCCACAAGAAACAGTCGGGTGGTTCGGGTCAGTTCGCCGAGGTCAAGCTGGAAATCCAGCCGACCCAACCGGGCGAAGGGTATTCGTTCGAAAGCCGCATCGTTGGTGGCGCGGTTCCGAAGGAATATGTGCCGGGCGTCGAAAAGGGTATTCGTTCGGTCATGGATTCCGGTCCGTTGGCTGGCTTTCCGGTGATCGACTTCAAAGTGGCCCTGCTGGACGGCAAGTTCCACGACGTTGACTCGAGCGTTCTGGCGTTCGAAATCGCGGCGCGGATGTGCATGCGCGAAGGCATGCGCAAAGCTGGTGCGAAGCTGCTGGAACCGATCATGAAGGTCGAAGTGATCACCCCGGAAGAATACACCGGTGGTATCATCGGCGACCTGACCTCGCGTCGGGGCCAGGTGTCGGGTCAGGAACCGCGCGGCAACGCGATCGCAATCGCTGCGTTCGTTCCGCTGGCCAACATGTTCGGCTACATCAACACCCTGCGTTCGATGTCGTCGGGCCGTGCCCAGTTCACCATGCAGTTCGACCACTACGATCCGGTTCCGCAGAACATCTCGGACGAGATCCAGGCGAAATACGCATAAGACCGGGTGGCGGGGTGAACCCCGCCCTACCCATTCCACTGTAGGGTGGGTTTCATCCCACCATCCGTAAGAAAAAAGGAGCCTTGCAATGGCAAAGGAAAAGTTTGAGCGTAACAAACCGCACGTCAACATCGGCACGATCGGCCACGTTGACCACGGCAAGACGACGCTGACGGCGGCGATCACCAAGTATTTCGG
>NZ_JBQFQP010000010.1:0-198029 GCF_056536925.1 Ruegeria sp. CI1
AACCTGCCGCAACTTCGAGACAATTTCTTCAGGCTTCGGTCGCTTGTTTGCCATTTCTGATCCTCCGTTTCCTAATCTTAACGGTGGACCCATTCAAATGGGGAGCCTCAGTCAGCGATTACATCGGCGCGCGGGCGCTGCTCAGCAGCTTGCCAAAGGTCGACTGGTTGCTCGGGGATCGTGGCTATGACGCCGATTGGTTCAGGAACGCGTTGAAAGACAAAGGGATAAAACCCTGCATCCCCGGCAGAAAGCAGCGCAAGACCCCGGGCAAATACGACAAGCGCCGATACAAACGACGCAACCGCATCGAGATCATGTTCGGCAGGCTCAAGGACTGGCGGCGCGTGGCTACACGATATGATCGCTGCCCCAAGGTCTTCCTCTCAGCCATCGCTCTGGCCGCGACCGTTATCTATTGGTTATGCATCCTGACCCTAGCGAGTCGATAGCCCTGCTGATTGCATGCCTGTTTCACCTTCCCCGCCACGAGATGGCATCCGCAGATTTTCCTAAGCTCTGTGTTGCCACCATGGATGCGTGGCGCGATATCGTTCAACTCGAGGCAGAGTGAGTTGAAACCCACGCGACCTATCCGGTCTGCAATGGCCGCCAAGTCTTCTGCGGCATCCCCAGTCAATGCCTTCAAGAAACATCGAAAGCTGTGCAGGCGTGACGTTGATCTTGCCGTCCTTTGCAGCGGGCCAAAACGAACCGCCCATTCTCAAGGCGTTTGCTGAACAGACACGCGCCTTGTTGATCCCACCAGATGATCTTGAGTAGATCGCCTCTTTGCCGCGAAGACCAGCCTGGACGATCCTGATCTTCTCCTCGGCCGAGTAGTGCTTGCGGGTCTTCCTTTTGATACCCCTGACCAGCTTGTCAGCGGCGTCTTTCGATGTTCCGGATGTCTGACGACGAAGTGACAGCGTTGCAATCACGAAATGTGATCTCAAGGCCCGGAGGTCGCGGCGGGCGTCGGGTCAATCCGTGGGTCTATACCGATTATGGCGTGGCGATTGCTTCGGCCCTGTTTCGCGATCCGCGCGCCATAAAAATAACCCGAATGATCACCGAAGCCTTTGTCGACGGTGCCAACGTGCTGGGCGAAGCCCCGCGCAGCCTGCCGGAAATCCTGCCCCCTGAAACCGCACCCGCGCCGCTTTTACCGAACGGCGACCAGTTGCGCGCGCTGGCCGAAAATATTCCTGATTCCGGTCAGCAGAGCCTTGTCGACTACATTGCCAACCCCACCACCAAGCGCAAGCAGGCGGTTGCGGCGATCATGAAGGCACTGGCCGAGACCGCCGGTGAGGAAGTGCGGACCCAGCACGAGCGCCTGCGCCTGCACGTTGCAGAACGCCTTGCCATCGGCGGTTATTCCGACGGCCAGGGCCGCAAACGCCTGCTTGACCTGCTGCACGCGATGAAGGGCTGACTGGGCCGACGCACCTTGATCCCGATCAATACGCTTACGCGGCGATCCGGTCATGCTGCGCCCATGACACAAGCAAACCCCACCGGCCTTGACGCCTATAAGCCTGCCGAAATCGCCCGGCTGGTCGAAACCGCCGGAGTGACCAAGGCGCGCCTTGCCACCGGCCAGACCCTGACACTGGCCCTGCTGGCCGGGGCCTTCATCGGCTTTGGCGGTGCAGCCTATACCATGGTGATGACCGGCGTGGATGCCGGGTTTGGCCCGGCCCGATTTCTGGGCGGCGTGGTATTTTCGCTGGGCCTGATCCTTGTAGTGGTGGGTGGGGCTGAGTTGTTCACCGGCAACGCACTGATGACCATGGCGGCAGTTGACAGGCGGATCACCCTGCGCGCGCTCATGCGCAACTGGGGGGTGGTCTATGCCGGTAATCTTGCGGGCGCTGCCGGGCTAGCCCTAGCCTTTGCGCTGACCGGCCTGCTGGACGGCCCGATGGGCGAGACGGCCCAGGCCATCGCCCGGGGCAAGGCGATGCTGTCGCCGGTCGAGGCCTTCGCCCGCGGCGCGCTTTGCAACGCGCTGGTCTGTCTGGCCGTCTGGTTGACCTTCGCCGCGCGTACAGCGGCGGGCAAGATTCTTGCGATCCTCTGGCCAATTGCGGGTTTCGTTCTGCTCGGCCTCGAACACTCGGTCGCCAACATGTACCTGCTACCGCAGGGCGCACTGGCGGGAGAAGGGATCGGTTGGGCGGCTGCGTTCGGCAACCTGTTCTGGGTCACACTTGGCAACATCGCCGGCGGCGCGGGCGGCGTGGCGCTGGCCTATCGGTTTGCCTATCGCCCAGCAGAGGCGTAGCCTGCTCAGCCAACAAAGACTCGGCGCTCAGGGGCGCACGAATTTTGCGCCGCCGACTGTCCGTTCTTTTACCTGCCGCACTGGTGCTTTGGCAGCCGACGCGGCTGGGGTTCCGGCCGCCACCGGGCGAGGCTCGTCACAGGCCACCCCGTCCCCATCCGGATCATTGCGCGTGTGATATCCCACCATCCCGCGATAGCTGGGGGCCACACCCACGGCCCTCGCCGCGTCACAGCCTGCCAGTGCCACGATATGCAACAGGGCTTCGTCCGGTTCATAGGGGCTGGTACGCATGTAGACCCCAAACGAGATACAGGCGATCGTAATCGGCAGCGCCAGGATCATGGTCAGAATGCGCACCGGCGAAAGCGCCTTTCTGCGCAACGCCTCGGCCCGCCGGTGGCGCTGGCGGGACCGGGGGGTTGGGATAATCTCTTCGCTCGACATTGCCTCTTGTGCCATGAATGCCGAGATAAAATTCGATTATGGCATCACGATGACCCGCACCGACCTCTTTCAGCCCGCCGATGACACCGCCCGCACACTGGCCCGTGACCTTGTACAGGGCGCAACCCACGCGGCCCTGGCAGTGCTGCAGCCGGATACCGCCCTACCCTCGGTCACCCGCGTCGCGCTTGCCACAAGCGGCTGCGGGCAACCGATTTCGTTGATCTCGTCCCTCTCTGGCCACACGCAGGCGCTTGACGCCAACCCCGCCTGTGCCCTGCTGATCGGGGAACCTGGCCCCAAGGGCGACCCGCTGACCCATCCACGTCTGACGCTGCATTGCACGGCGGCGCTGATCCCACGCGGCACTTTGGAACATGACCGCATGCGCAGCCGCTACCTGTCGCTGCGCCCCAAGGCCGGGCTTTATGCAGATTTCTCCGATTTCCGCTTTGTCAGATTCGATGTGACCGACGGTCTACTCAACGCCGGATTCGGCAAGGCATACCACCTGTCCGCATCCGATCTGTAGCGACTGACTTGCCCGACTCGGACGATGGGCGCAGACTGGGTTTCTCGCACACCACACTCGGCGCCTGGCGCGCCAGATGCGCAAGGCCGGGTTGCCGATGGCTCCATGGAGGACACCATGACCATTGCCACGCGCCTTAAACACCACCTCGAAGCCCGGGGACTGCCGTTTGACATGATCCCGCACCCTTATGCGCCCACGGCCGCCGAATGCGCCGAAGCCGCGCATGTACCCGGCGACCATCTGGCGAAATCCGTCCTGATCCATATGGAGGAAGGACCGATATTGGCCGTCGTTCCGTCAAACCACCATGTTGATCTGACCAACCTGCAAGCCATCCTGTCGCGCCGCATCGGGCTGGCCCCCGAAGAGCAGGTCGAAGAGGTCTTTGACGATTGCGACCTGGGGGCGGCACCGCCGATAGGATCTGCCTATGACGTGCCGACCATCATCGATGACAGCCTGACCGGGCTTGACCGCGTTTGGTTCGAGGCCGGGGACCACAAGACCCTGATCGAAATGAAAGGCAGCGACTTCGACCGCCTGATGAAGGATGCCCAGCACGGCTCTTTCTGCTGCACCCATTGATGACGCGGCAGGCATCCGGCCCCCTGTCGCGGGGCCGGAACCGGCAGTTACCGGACCACATGCACCGCACATTGTGCGTGGCGCACCACATGCGTCGCGGTGGAACCCAGAAAGATGTCCTGCATACCTGGACGGTGCGACGCCAGAATGATCAGATCGGGCTTGTTGGTCTCGGCCCAGTCCAGAATTGTTCGGCCCGAATGCCCCTCGACTACCTCGGCCCGCGCATTTGGCAGCTTGGCGGCCAATGCGTCCAGTTCGCCCTGGATGGCCTTGCGCGCCTCGGTCAGATACTCGGCGGGCATGTACGAGATGGCATAGTCCGGAATGTGTTCGACCACGTGCATCAACGTGATCTTCGCATCCGGGGTCGCCAGTTTCTCGGCCAGCTTCAGCGGGCCCGAGACGTCCCGTTCGGAATCAAAGGAAATCGGAACAAGAATGTTGTGGTACATGGGCTTGCGCCTCCTGTTGAGATAGACTGAGTCTGCGCTTTCCCGGCCGGTCCGGCCTTGATTCAAATCAGGTCACCCAAACGTCTCGGCCACGTCGTACATGACCGGCTCAAAGCTTTTGCACAGTTCGTTGATCTGACGATTTCGCGCCCGCATTTCATCGGTGCGCAGCATGGCCAGAAAATCCTCGCGCCGTTGCCACTGGGAATAGTTGGCGATCCGTGTCTGCGCGTCATTCACATGCAATCCGGCCGCGACGAAGCCAGGTTGCTTCGAGATGAAGTTGGAATAGGCGTCGGTCAGCGCCTCGAGCAGATCCTGACAGGTGCCCGGCGTCATTTCGAACGTGGTGATGACGGTCTGAATGGATGCGTCCTTGGAAATTTTAGGCATCGTGCTCCTCCTCTTTTATCCCAGCCTAGCACAGGTTTTTCGGAATGCTTCCGATTTCTGGCATTAATCCAGTAACTTCTGGAATTGGAAAGGTCTTTTATCTGAACGCGCACCCATGAAAACCGAACTTGCAACAAGCGACCGCACTTCGCCATCAAACGCCCGGCACCCGAAAACACTATGCAAAGTAAATCAAAGACCAGTACCCTTCCAAATCAGGAGGATAGCCGGTGCAAAGAAGGCTCAGCGCGATACTGTCTGCCGATGTCGTAGGGTATTCAAAGATGATGGCCCGCGACGAAGAGGACGCCCTGGTCCGGTTGAAGCTGCATCGCGAAACCGAATTCGACCCGGCCGTCCGCCGTTTCAACGGACACCTCAACAAGCTGACAGGAGACGGCGCGCTGGTCGAGTTCAATTCGGTCGTCGATGCCGTGCGCTGCGCCATTGACATTCAACAACGAATGGCCGCCCAACCGTCACCAATCCGGCTACGTATCGGGATAAATCTTGGCGACGTCATTCTTGACGGCGATGAAATTTATGGTGACGGAATAAACGTGGCTGCGCGCCTCGAAGCTGAAGCCGATATCGGCGGCATCTGCATTTCCTCGGTGGTGCATGACAGCATTGCCAGCAAGATCGACGCCTTTTTCGTGGATCACGGTTTGCGCCAACTCAAGAACCTTACCCGGCCGATCCACATCTTCAAATGGTCCCCTTCTCACATTGCAACTTCGGCACCGGCAATGGCTGCACGCGACAAACCATCGATTGCCGTCATGCCGTTTGTCAACATGAGCGGTGATACTGAGCAGGAATTCTTCAGCGATGGCATATCCGAAGATATAATCACTGGCCTGTCCCGTTTCCGAACACTGTTCGTGATTGCGCGCAACTCGTCGTTCAGCCTCAAGGGCAAGGACCTGACCGCAAGCGAAATCGGCGCACGGCTCGGAGTTCAATACCTTCTCGAAGGCAGCGTACGCCGGGCGGGGAAAAGGCTGCGAGTCACTGCTCAGCTGGTCGAGGCCGAAACCGGCAAGCACATCTGGGCCGACAGGTACGACCGCGAACTCGAAGATGTCTTCGACGTACAGGACGAAGTCGCGCGCAGCATCATTGCCGTGCTCCCCGGGCGCGTGCAACATGATGTGGCCGATCGGATATCGTACAAGCCGACGGACAGCATGAAGGCCTATGAGCTTCTTCTGAAAGCAAAAGCGCTGCGCGATGGTCTGAATGCGCAAGACACCGCCAAAGCGCGTCAGTTGCTGGAAAAGGCCGTGGAACTCGACCCCGAATACGCCCGTGTCTACATGTACCTGGCGGATACTTATGTGGTCGACCTGTGGCTTGGTCTGGCCGATGAAGACGCGCCCGGGAAGGCCCTTGAAATTGCCCGAAGGGGCGCCTCGCTGGACAATCGCGACGTCTATATTCAGGATCAGCTCGGTTACGCGTATCTTTGTGCCCGGCTTTGGCAACAAGCGGAAATACAATTCGACAAGACCCTGTCCCAGATCGTCAACGAAGCTGAATCGATGGCGTGGTGCGGATACGGATTTCTGCTTTTGGGACACCATGCGAAGGCGCTTGAAATCGTGACCGAAGCCATGCGGCTCGACCCGCTTCACCCTCCGGCGCTCGATTGGATTCTAGGCCAAGTCTATTTCTTTATGGGCCGCTATGACGAGGCGGTGGGCGCCCTTATCGGCGAAGCGCTGCTCAACTCTGTCGGCCACGCGTTTCTCGTGTCCGCCTATGCACTGTCGGGCAAGCTGGATGAAGCGCACCTGGAACTTCAGGCCTTCGTTCAACACCGCCGCGAAGAATTGAACAGCCGAAACCTCGACTTTGGCAACGCCACCATAGAGACCCTGACCAGCGGATTTCGAAATATGTGGCGCAATCCCGAGGATCTCGATCATTTGATTTCCGGTCTGCGCATGGCAGGCTTGCCGGGCTGATACCTCGAATTCGCCCCCGAAAATTCGTGAAACTTCATCACGCGCGATCTGTGCGTAACCGTCCGTTAACCTAGATTAGCGAAGGATCGCCGCACGAGGACAATTCGTGCGCCAATATCTGATCGCCATAATTCTATGTCTACTGGCCGCGGGACCCGCGCAGGCCGGAGCATGGATGCGCGACAAGGGCGTTGGGTTTTCCTCGATCTCCAGCACCACCCACCTCGAAGACAGCGGTCAGATCGGAAACAAATACTCGATTTATCTGGAATGGGGCCTTCGGGATCGGCTGACCGTCGGCTTCGACGCGCATGAATACCAAGGAATCGCCGGCCATGCGTTGCTGTTTGCCCGAATACCACTGCTGACCTCGGACCGGATGGGGCGCTTTGCCGCCGAGATTGGGATCGGCGCCTATCATAGGCAAACTGAATCGCGCACCATGACCCGGTTAAAACTGTCCTATGGGCGCGAGTTCAGCATCCGGAACGCTTACGGCTGGCTGGCTGTCGACGCCGCTGCTGACTTTCTAAAAGGGCGCAGCACCATCCGAAAGCTCGATATCACGGCGGGCCTGTTTTCGGGTCGGCGCTTCAATCCGCTGCTGCAGATCGAAACCTCGGCAATCAGCGACGCCCCGCTTTATTGGAGCGTGACCCCTTCGATCATGATCCGGCCCCGGAAGTGGACAGCCACGTGGGTTCTGGGGGTCGAGAAGAACTCGGCCACCTCCCGCCCCGGTCTTAAGCTGGCCATTTGGCGCACCTTCTAAGGGAAAGACGGGCGCATTGCGCCCGCCCGCTGGTCCTATGTGTCGATGCGGATCGAGGTCGCTACCGTTCCCTTCAGGGGTTCGGGCCAGACGATGTGTATCCGGTCATTGCCTGAACCCTGCTGCACTCTGACATAAGGTGCAGCATAGCGAACCGCGTTGCCCCCCGTCTGCAACGCGTCCACCGCCAATACGCCGTCGCAACCACGCGCCCAGCCGCCAAAGGCCAGGTCTTGCCCCGGATCAACCACCCAGGTTTGCACTGCCGTGTTCTGAGAATGACGCAACCGCAGGGGATTGGCGCTTTTCGCACTCACCCCGTGGAACATGTTGCCGTCAAAGAAAACGTCCACAAACCGGCTATAGTTCAAATCGGCAAATGTCGTATCCACCCGCTCGGCCCGGTCGATATTGCCATTGATCGAACGGAACTTGTTGCCGGTCACCGTCAGTCCGTTCAGGAAATGCCCGGTTCCATAGGGTCGGATCACGACGTAACTGAACCATGGCGCCACATCGCTCGACAAGAATATGTTGTCGGTGATGCTCATCGAACTGAACGAAAATCCAGAGACGAAATCGGGATTGGGATCATGTTCGTTCGTCCACTCGATGAAACAGTTATCCACATAGTTTTCGGCGATGGTCGAACTGGAATAGGTGCCAATTATGACCAACCCGGCTGTACGGCTGCCATTGGCCACGTCATCACCCTGAAAGAAATGGTTGCCCAGCACCATGTTGTTGTCACCGCCCAGCACCGCAAAATGCTTGAATCGGGTCGCGCGGTTGTGGCGCAGCTTGACGTCGTTGTTGTTGGTATTGAGGGCGATCGAGCTTCGGTCGGGCACATTCAGGCTTTCCTCGGTCGACAGGAACTGGCACCCGTCGATCAGCATCCCCTGACACCCGCCGCCGGTTGAGGTGATACCGCGGTCCAACGGACGGCTGACAAAACAGTTCTTCAGCGAAAACGTGTTGCCCGCAGGCGCGAGCCGGATGGCGCTGCACCGGCCGTTACACTGAAACTCGATATCCTCCATCCCGAATTTTTGCAGCGAACTGAAGCCGCTGAAATCCAGCAGGTACTTGAACTCAACAAAGGTGAAATTTTGTGTGCCGTCTGCATCATACAACGGATTGCTAAGCGTGATTTCCTGCGCGCCCACGTTTTTCGAGCGCACATAGATCTCGCGCCCCACTCCGTTGCCTTTCACCAATGCGCCCACAGGAATGTTGGCTGCGTTCAATACGTTTTTCAGCGTAAATGGGGTGCTCGAACTATAGGTCGCTTGCGAGGTGAAGGTCTGAGTATCCCAGGCCGAGTTGGCCTGAACGTCCAACTGACCGTTCCGAATCACCCGGCGGGTGGCATAACTGGTCCGGTTCGGAACTGCGGCCTGCATGTCGATCGGCTCTGACACCGAAACCTTGCGCCCGCCCATATCCAACGATTCATGATCCGAGTTGTTCAGAAGCGCCTGAAATGCCTTCTTGAAGCCCAGCGTTTCGTCGCCGAATGCGGATATATAGGTCGGCAGGTCGAAATCCTTTGTCAAAAGCAACATCTCACTCGACGGCATCGTCACCGTGCCTTCAAACTCGACGCGCGCATTCATGCTGGTGGTCTGGCCGAGATAGTAGCTGCCTTCGGGTACCAGAACCTGTCGTCCGCCGGCCGCCTGATCGGCCGCTTCGAAGGCGGTAGAGTCGTCGGTTGATCCGTCCCCTCTGGCACCAAAATCACGGACATCGACCAACCCGATCAGATCGCGCAGGAACACGCCAGTGACATCCTCGATCTCGATATCGTCCACCCGCAGAACCGCACCGTTCGGTCCCTCGATATTCAGCCCGAAATGACCGTACAACGCATTTACGCCCCAGGACATGTCGACACCATCACGAAACCCGGTGCCAACAATGGCGGAAATCTCCACAACATTGCCATACGAGGTAAGCGTTGTCGCCGGTCCTACCTCGATCACACCCGGCACATGCACGTAACCTGCGCCACCAGCCCAACCGGCAATCCGGACCGTGGGCAGCGGCCCGCTTACCGCCTTGACCCGCGCCCTGATCTGCAAGTAGCACCCCGGCAGGATCGGAGTCTGCCCCATGTACCGGATCTTTTGTGGCGAGCTCGTTTTCAGCACTTCCAGACAGCCGCCAAAATCGGCATCCGCTGGCACAAAGGCCGCGCTTCCCGACCCGTCATATGTGTCCGACCCGGGCGTGCCATTGCCGCTTGACCAGACATCCAGCCCGTTATTGAACGCAGGCGGCATGAACTCGATACCGTCGGTGATCGCCTTGTTCATTCGTATCCCTTTCCCAAATGCGCCGCGAACAAATCGCCACGAACGCTTCATTCCCGATTTCGGGTGCCCCCGAATGCGAGAAACCGAAGTATGGGAAAAAGTTTAAACCGGACTGGCACCACCGTGACGGTGCCGTTGCATCACGCCGCCGGATCGCTCGGACCAAGGAGTTGCACGCCGTTGATTTTCCACGCATCACCCTGCCGGATCATCTGGTAATCCAGCAGATGCACATGCCCGTTGTCATCAACGATCATGACTTTCTGCCACAAATCACCACCGACCTCACGCAACTCAAGGAACCTCACATCCGCAGGCCGCCAAACCATCGGATAGCCGTTGCGCACCATCGCGCCGAATTCGTCGGGCGTCCGAAACAGGTTCTGAATGCCCGGGCTCGCAAAGGTGAATGCGGTGGTAAAATCATCCACCAGAAAGGCGTCGATCTGGGCGCGGATATTGGCCTCGATCTCGGTGCTTTGCGCTTGGGTCGACACACTCATCCAAACCCAGACCGGCAATGCCAAAAGAATGTGGCGCATGGGGCTACCCTCCTGACCGGAGGATAGCCCCATGTCCCTGTTCGTCAAATCAGACCAGTTCGCCCGCCAGCGCCCGATCGATCAGCGCGATGGTTTCGGGCACGCCGTAAAGCGCGACAAACCCGCCAAAACGCGGCCCTTGCGACGCCCCCAGAAGCACTTCGTAAAGCGCGATGAACCAGTCGCGCATCGGATCAAACCGCTCACGCCCGATGGAATACACCACAGATTGCAGCGCCTCGTCCTCGATCGGCCCGTCATAAACCTCCAGCTCGGCCTTGAGCGCCTCCAGCGCCTCGCGCTCCTGTTCTGTCGGCGCGCGAAATTGGCGAGTCGGTTTGACGAAATCGTTGAAATACCGCACGGCGAACCCGGCGGCCTGATCCAGGTCGGGATGGCTCTCGGCGCTGGCCTCGGGCGCGTAACGGCGGATGAAACCCCACAGCGTGTCCTTGTCCTCGGCCGCCGAGACCGAGGCCAGGTTCAGCAGCATCGCAAACGGAACAATCAGCGTCGACTCGGGAACACGGCCACCGTGGATATGCCACACCGGATTATTCAATTGCGCCTTCAGGTCCTGTCCCGGATAGGCCCTGAGTTGCTGGTGATACTCATCATAGGCTTTCGGTATCACATCGAAATGCATCCGTTTGGCGGTCTTGGGCTTTTGGTACATGAAATAGGCAAGACTTTCGGTCGGCGCATAGTTCAGCCATTCGTCGATTGACACCCCGTTGCCCGACGATTTCGAAATCTTCTGGCCATTCTCATCCAAGAACAACTCATACGTGAAATGTTCGGGTGCGCGTTCTCCCAGTACCCGGCAAATGCCGTCATAGATAGGCGTGTTGGTGGAATGGTCTTTTCCGTACATTTCGAAATCGACGCCCAGCGCCGCCCAGCGCGCACCAAAGTCCGGTTTCCACTGCAGCTTGACGTTGCCGCCAGTGACCGGAAGCGTCCATTCCTTGCCATCTTCGTCGTCGAAAGTGATAGTGCCGTCCTTGGCATTCACCTCCTTCATTGGCACGTATAGAACCCGCCCTGTATCGGGATGGATCGGCAGAAAGATCGAATAGGTCTGCTGACGCTCTTCGCGCAGCGACTTGAGCATGATCTTCATGACCTCGTCGTAACGCTCGGCCGCCCGCAGCAGGATAGCGTCGAACTGGCCCGACTTGTAGAAATCCGTCGCGCTGATGAACTCATACTCGAACCCGAACGTATCCAGAAACCGCCGCAGCATCGCGTTGTTGTGATGGCCAAAGCTCTCATGCGTGCCGAACGGATCCGGCACAGCGGTCAGCGGCTTCTGCAGATGCTCCTTCAGCATTTCCTGATTGGGGACATTACCCGGCACCTTGCGCATACCGTCCATATCGTCCGAGAAACAGATCAGCTTGGTGGGAATTTCACTGATCTCTTCGAAGGCACGGCGGATCATCGTCGTGCGTGCCACCTCGCCAAAAGTGCCAATATGCGGCAGGCCCGAGGGGCCATAGCCGGTCTCGAACAGGACATACCCCTTCTCCGGAGGAGCTTTCTGATAGCGTTTTAGCACCTGGCGCGCTTCTTCAAAGGGCCAGGCCTTGGACGCAAGGGCGGTATCGCGCAGTTCAGACATTTCGCTTCTTTCTCCATCGGAAAACGGGACCCGCCGCACCGCGCGACCGGCCCGCTTCTCCTATTGTGCTGGTGCAGCAAGAGTCAATCGTCGGGCGGCATCAACCCAGCTCAAACAAGGGATTATTGCACCCTAACGGTATGCTGTCGGTTCGGAATGCGGATATACGCCTCTGACGCCAGGCAAGGCGGTCAATTTCGAGGCCACGACACCCGACGCACTGATTTCGAAAACCCTCTCGGATTCCCCCAACGGTATGGCCGTGACATCCGGATTAACCGACGCCCCCGCCTCGCGCAGGCGCTGGCGGACTTCCTCGTCCGTTTCGGATCCGCAATATGTTACCAACCAATCCATCCGGGCCTCAGCCTACCAACGGTACCCGCGTCCGCATAGAGCTTAGCGCCGCTGCCGCGTTGATCACACCGGTGCCGTGATCGGCATTCCAGCCACGCCCGCCGCCGAGGCTGGTGGCCGATTCCATCAGCAGGAATTTCAACTCGGCCGGGGTCAGTCCGGGATTGGCCGACAACAGCGCCGCACCGACACCCGCCGCAACCGGTGTTGCCGCCGACGTTCCGTTGTCAAACGGCGTTCCACCAGCCCCCGCCGGGCGCCCTGATCCGAAGTTGCCGAAGAAATGCGAATAACTGGCGATATCCGGCTTTTGCGGCTCGAACATGCCCGGCCCCTGGCTGGAATACCCGATCCGCTCGTGCCTGCTGTTGACGGCGGCGACGGTAATGACTTCGGCCAGACTGTTGGATGCATGTATCGACACGCCCGGCCCGACACCCGAGGAATGGCAATTGCCGCTTGGGCAATTCTGCCCGCAATTTCCCGCCGCAAAGAAACAGGCCACGCCTGCCGACACCACCTCGCGCACCTTGCGGTGCACCGGGTGATTGATGTCGTGCACTTCGTGATTGGGAAAATGCGCCGGGTTCGGCACGCCGGTAAACCCGTAAGAGTTGTTGGTGATCTGCGGCGTTCCATCATTATTCCACTGATCCAGAACCGCCTGGAACATCTGCAACGCACCACCCGAGTTTGGAACACCGAGGAACGGATAGTCATAGATCCGCGCCGCCGGCGCCGCCACCAGAACATCCGCTGCGCACATCGAGCCATGACTGCTGATCGCCGCCGCGCCGGGTTGCAATCCGGCCCCGGGGCGGGCAAATCCTCCGACAACCGGATACTCATCTCCGTTCACACCCTCGTCGATGATGCCGACGATGATGTTCTGCCCACGAAAACCGCTGCTCCACAACGTGTCTGTCCCCAGCAGGTCGCGCAAAACGGCAATTTCCACCGCGCTGCGGAAAGGCCGGCAATCCACACCACTGTCCGAGCGCGCCTCGTCAATCGCCTCCCGCGCGGAATATAGCGTCAGTTGCGAATTGGGCCAGATCTTGACGTTCGGATTTCCCTGCAACTCGCTCAGACGCTCCCGGCTCATCTGCGCAGGCAGCACCACCGTCCGACTTGTCGGCGCCAGTTCCCTGTGGGTCGGTTGCACGGACTCCACGAAATCGGCGCTTACTGCCTCGTCGATGCGCGAAAACATCGGCACCGGCGTGAACCCTTCCTCAAACTCGATTCCGGCGCCGCCGATATCTGCCAAAAGCTCAGCCGCCTGCCGCTCCGCCTCGTTGGGTGCATCCATTGCCGCACCGTGCATTTCCAAGGCGTCCGGACGCTCCGAGGCGATTTCCAATAACACATTCACACCAGTCATGACTTACCTCCAAATTTCCTGAAAAAAACACTTCGATAATACACCAAAAACGTGTTCTTCGAAATATCGGCGCGCAAGAGTTGAATAGCATCGGCGCTCTCCGTATCTTGCGCTGAAACCAAGGATTTCAGCAGGACGACACCATGACCGAGCAAGCCCCCCACCCGATGACCCCGCAGGACTGCCTCGTGGCGATCATGGTCGCGGTGTCCGCCTCCGACGAAAACATCCGCACTGCCGAGCTGGTCAAGATCCAAACCGCCGTAAACATGCTGCCGATCTTTGCCGAATACGATATCGACCGCATGCAGCGGGTTTCGCAAACCGTGTTCGACCTATTCGAACAAGAGGACGGGCTGGATGCGCTGTTCGGCCTGATCCGCGACAACCTGCCGGAACGGCTGAATGAAACCGCCTATGCCCTGGCCTGTGACGTGGCCGCCGCCGACGGCACGTTGGCGGAAACCGAACTGCGCCTGCTCGAAGAAATACGGTACGAGCTCAATATCGACCGCTTGCATGCCGCCGCCATCGAACGCGGCGCGCGGGCGCGGCATCTGGTCTGAGCGCGCTCAACTACCGTAAAGGTTGCCCCACCGCTCCAGCAAGGCTTGTTGCAACTTTCTCGACTGCCGGTTCCATGACCGCGCGCCCGGCGGACGCTCCCGATCCTCACGGCGGATCTGCGCCCGCCGCGCGATGTCGGCGGTGAAAATGGCAAATGCCAGTTCAGTGCCGCCCGCAGTTGTCACGAAGCCGCCCAGACCAGACACGAAATTCAGCGTGCCTGTCTTGGCATCGACCCTGACGGGATGCCCCTTGATTGGGCGTCCCTTGCTGTCCTTCAGGGCGAACTGCTTGAGCAAGGGCCGCAACAGATTGCTTTTGCGCGCAGCCACAAGGGCCCGCACCAGATCTCCCGGCGCCATGCGAGAAGCGCCTCCCAAACCGGAGTGATCCACCATCTGCGTCCGGAAGGCGCCGTATTTCCCGATTGCCCACTGGTTCATCTCTGACGCAGAATCCTGCAGGTCACCGGGCGTAACGCCCCGCGCCACCGTGGCAGCCATCCCTACCATCTCGGCGGTCAGGTTGTTCGAGTATTTAAGCATTCCCCGCAGGATTTTTTGCAGTGGCGCACTCTGATGCGTGGCCAGAACTGTACCCTCGGGCACGGTACGGACAACTTCCGCCCGGCCCAGAACAAGTCCGTTGACCCGCGCCAATGTCTGAAACACTTCGCCCGCATACAATGCCGGCTTGCGCACCGGCAGCCACCGCGCGCCACCTTTGCCCAGAGCGCCCTTGGCCACCGTCCAGTTGTCGACCCGCACGCCGGGTTCATAGGTGTAAACGGGCAGGTTCCGATCGGCGACGGACATCTTTGCCATTTCCACGCGCGGCTGGTAATTGGCGGTGCGGGCATCCATGGTCACGTCATAGCTTTTGGCGCCACGTTTCCACTCGAAATGCACGCGGTTAAAGTTCAGCGCGATGCCGCTCACCGCCGGGCTGTATCCGACATGATCGGGCTGTTCTGGATCAATGGTATGCACAAAGGGCAACGCGCCGTCATATACCCTGAAAGCCCCGCGCACTTCCCGCAGCCCGGCCTCCCGCAAGTTCACCGCCAGGTTTGCAAGCGCCTCAGTGTCCAGCAAGGGGTCTCCGCCGCCAACTAGAATCAGATCCCCCTTGAGGATGCCGTTTTCCATCGGCCCGTCCGCGATCAGCCGTGTCTCGAACCGATGCTCCGCCCCCAACACGTCCAGCGCGTAAAGCGCGGTCAATGCCTTGGCCACACTCGCCGGCGGCAGTCCGTTGCCTGCGCCCACTGCTTCCAGATGTCTGCCGGTTTTCACATCGGCCACGGCAAAGACCACATCCCCAGGCAACCCAGCCGCTCGGATGATCCGCTCGGACTCACTCACCACACCTGTTCGCACCTGCGGCCTGAGAGATGCTTCCGGAGCCTTTGCCCACCCGGCAACCGGACTCAGCGCCGCCCCCAAACCGGTCAGAAATGCACGACGAGAAATCTGATCAAACATGTCTCAATTGAATCGCAGAGTTAGCCGCCAGACAAGAAGCCCCATACAGATTTTCTCGCGCTCGGGTAAATTTGTCGACAGGTTTCTAAGGGGCGCCACTCATTTTTCGCTTGCGACGGCATTGTATGGTTGTGACAGAATGATGTTGTTATTCAGCACGTCGGCATGACTATCGCGTGGCTTTAGCACCGCCATGATCGCGTGGCGCAAGATGCAGAATTCGAAACCACCTCACAAGACCTTTCGGTCAAAACGGTCGATTCGGAAAGCATCGAGCGGAAACTCCGATTTGCCTGTCTGAACCAGATCCGACATGACCTTGCCGATCACGGGACCCAGCTGAAATCCATGGGCCGAAAACCCAAAGGCGTGGAACGCGCGATCAGCATTCACCGCAGCTCCAATTACCGGCAAGTTATCTGGCATATACGCTTCCAACCCAGCCCACATGCGGTTGATCGCGGCGCGGCGCATGATCGGAAAGAACTCCGCCGTGGTTCGGGCAGCCTCGGCCAGTTTGGAATAATCTAGACGAGTGCGGTTTGCAGAACGGTCGGCAAACCCCTTAGCCCCACCCCCGATCAGGACGGTGCCGTTTTCAAACTGTTTGAAACTCAACTGTCTACTGACCGCCCCAACAACCGGCTTGGCGAATTGCGGCATACGCGCCGTGATCATCAGCATCGGCGCGGCATGGCTAAGCGGAACGTTGTCGCCAATCATCAAAGCGATACGGTCGGCCCATGCTCCGGCACAATTGACGACAGTATCGGCTTCGAATCGAATGGTTGACCCTTGCGCCAGCCAGACGTCACCGACACGACGCAAGCCAAGCAATTCTTCTTCTTCGACAAATCGGACACCAAGGTGTTCCGCGCGCAAACGGAAACCGCTGGTCGCCTTGTAAGGGATGGCGTAACCGTCAAAATCTGACGTCGCCCCTCCGACACAATCCGGGTTTACGTTCGGCAAACGATCCATCAACTCCTGGCGGGAAATGATCCGCTCGTGTCTAAAACCCGCCGCGCGCATTTTGTCTTCACGAATGCGAAGCTTGGTCATGTCGGCGTCGTCCGCCGCAATGTTGATCAGGCCCTGGCGGCGAAACCCGGTGTCATGGCCAAGTTCCTCATCCAATGTCTGCCACATCATCATCGAGGCTATGGACAGCGGCACTTCGGCCATGTCGCGACCCAATAGCCGGACACCGCCCGCATTCACGCCAGATGCATGCCGACCGACATAGTCCTTTTCAACGACGATGACAGACACGCCGGAACGGGCAAGATGAAAAGCGGTAGCGCACCCCTGAATGCCACCCCCAACAATCAGAACATCCGCTTTCATTTGCTGCCCTTCGCCTGAAGAGTGCCAAAATGGCTGAGTTCGTCGAGGGTCAGCAAACGCAGCGGGCTGCGCAAACGATAGTAACCCACGTCTTCCGGTGGCGCCCCGCGCCATTCTGCCAGCAGCCCCGCCACGGTATGACCGCATTGACGGCCCTGGCACGGCCCCATCCCGCATCGAGTTAATGATTTCAAGGCATTGGGGTCACGCGCGCCCAGATCAAACCCCGCCCGGAGTTGGGCGAGGCTTTGCTCTTCGCACCGACAGACAAGTGTGTCCGGGTCCTGTGGCAGGCGCAACGCGTTCGACGGGCGATAAAGCTTGTCAATGAAGGCACGGAAGGGGCGCAGTACGGCCAACGCGGCCAGATCCGGAGCTGCCGCGCGGTCTCTTTGCGGCTCCGACAACAGACCCAACCGGCACAGGATGTTGAGCGCCGCCAGACGACCCGCCAGACGCGCGCCGTCGGCGCCAATGATGCCCGCGCCGTCGCCTGCAACGGAAACATGTGGCACCGAACTTTGGCCAAAGGCATCTGTATCGACCTGCCAACAAAGCTGGTCGGAATTCCAGCGATGTTTCAATCCCATCGCGAGGGTTATGTTCAGGTTCGGCTGCACTCCGTGGTGCAGAAAAACGGTGCCGGCGGCAATCTCGCGGCTACCTCCTCCGCTGGAGAAACGCAGGCCCGATGCCCGCTGATCACCCAGTACGCAAAGATCACGCGCACCGCGAAATGTTCGGATACCGCTACGCCGTATCTCGCGCAGCAGCCCAATCCCCTTTTGCAGCATTGGAAAGCTGCGCAAGGCCCGAGGCAAACGTGGAAGTGCCTCAAGGAAATGATCGCGTGGCGTGGTATCGACCAATGCCACCACCGGCACACCAAGCCGCAGATATTGCGCGACGATCAGATAAAGTAGCGGGCCGGAACCCGCGAAGATTGCGCCATTGGCCACCATTGCATCCGATTTCAGCATCACCTGTGCAGCACCTGCGGTCATTACACCTGGCAGGGTCCATCCGGGAATTGGCATCGGTCGTTCCATCGCTCCGGGGCAAAGCAACATCTCGCGGCAATTCAGTTCCTTGGTTTTGCCTTCTTGTGAAAACAGAATTCGACCGTCATCGCCCGCGTGCCAGACATCCGCCCTCGCGCAATAAGTGACGGAACTGCGCTCGAACGCGGCGACAAGGCCAGCCCCGTCAGTATAGTCCGCGCCCAACAGGCTTGCTTCCGGTAACGGGCTATCGGCGACGGACCGATAGATCTGGCCGCCAGGCCGCGATGCGCGATCTAAAACAGCAACATTGGCACCGCTTTCCGCCAGTCGAATGGCTGCTGCCATGCCAGCAGGACCAGCACCGATGATCGCGCAATCAAACGCCCGCATCGCCGACCTCGGACTCTTCGGTAATATTTTGCGTTGTCACCACCATCCCCTCGGCCACCTGCCGCAAGCAGGCCTGCTGATTGGGAAGACCGTCAATTTCGACCATGCATTCAAAACACACACCCATGGCGCAATAGGCGCTGCGCATTTCACCGGACAATGCGGCATGCCGTGTCACGGTCTGGCCGTCCAGAGCCATGGCCGACCAGACCGACTGTCCCGGCACGGCCTCGACCTCACGCCCGTTCACAACAATTCGGACCCGTACGCCATCGGGCTGACGCAGCGACTGAAACATGGGAGGCTCCGTTTTATGCATGAAAAGGGAAAAGGGCTGGGAGACGGCCCTTTTCCCGACGAGCGACTGAGGGCCCCTAGTTGCCGATCTTGTCCAGAATGGACTGGCCCCATTCCTGACCAACGTCTTCCAGGACCTGCGGCCAGACCGCTTCGCGCACATGAGCGGCGGTTGCGGCCAGTTCTTCATCGCTCAATTTGACGATGGTGGCGCCATTGTCGGCCAGCGTCTGCTCAAACGCAGACTGGTCGGCCTCGGCGGTTTCCCAGCGTTTCGCTTCGAATTCCTTGGCACCACTCTCCAACGCTGCACGGTCTGCGTCGCTGAGGTTGGCCAGGGCTTCCGTGTTGATGATCATATACCAGACCTCGAAGTGGGTGTTCACCGGCACATAGGTGGTGGTCACATCGCGGAACGAGGCATAGTAGCCTTCGGCACCCGAACCGACGACGCCGTCAACCACACCGGTCTGCACGGCGGTGAAGGCCTCGGAGAAGGGGATCGGCGAGGAGATGTAGCCAAGCGCGTCGGCGGTCAGCTGGAAGCTCTTGATACCGGGCACACGCACCTTGATACCCTTGGCCGAGGTCGGGTTGCCGGGATCGACCGCTTCGGTGTTCAGCGCGACACCGCCGAAATACACCGGATAGGCGGCCAGCATGGTGATGTCCTGCTTGGCATAGAGCTCTTTCATCGCGTCATAGATCGCGCCGCCGGGCCCGTAGATATTTTTCGCTTCGGCCCAGTTTGCAGCGACATATGGAAAGGCCGAAATCTGCATGCGGCGATCGACGGCAGTCGCGGCAGGCTGCACCGCCATGTCGATGGCGCCAACTGAAATCCGTTCCTGAACAGAGGTATAGTCGCCAAGCGCCGAGGCCGGGAACAGATTGAGTTCCAGCGAACCGTCGGTCGCCGTCTTCAACTCTTCGGCGAAAGCGCGCAGTTCGTTGTCGATAGTCGCACCTTGAGGTCGAATATGGCTGACCTTCAGAGTATCGGCGGCGGCGATGCCGGCGGTGGCCAGTACGGCGGCGACCATCGCCGTGGACTTCAGGAAATTCATCATTGGGTTTTGCTCCTCCGTGAGTGATGAAATTTGCGGCTTAGTAGCCAAAGAAGCGGGGCAGCCACATCGACAGGTCCGGCCAGAAACTGGTCAGGAACACCACCGGCAGATAGCCCAGCAGGATGAGAGTCATGGCAGGACGGATCACGCGGGTCACAGGGACCTGTCCGATACGTGCACCAAGGTAGAGGATCGAAGCATAGGGTGGCGTCACGCCGCCCATGGCCGTGTTGACGCCCATGATCGCCGCGAACTGGATCGGACTGACGCCGATGGCCTGCATCAACGGCAGAAGCAGTGGCGCGATCAGGATGATGGCGGTGACGTCATTGACGACCATGCCGACCAGAAACAACAGGATATTGATCAGGATCAGCAGAAGCGCCTTGTTTTCAGTGATCGAGAAGATCGCCTGCACAATCGCCTGCGGCACGCTTTCCAGAACGAACATCTGGCTGAGGATCA
The DNA here is from genome assembly GCF_056536925.1 of Ruegeria sp. CI1. Classification (NCBI taxonomy): domain Bacteria; kingdom Pseudomonadati; phylum Pseudomonadota; class Alphaproteobacteria; order Rhodobacterales; family Roseobacteraceae; genus Ruegeria; species Ruegeria sp. CI1. Next base: position 20,300 of record NZ_JBQFQP010000010.1, read on the forward strand.
TCGAGAACAGGATCATCAGCATGATGGCGCCGACGGATGTGGCGGCTTCCCTGCCCGCACCCAAAAAGGTACGCATATCCAGTCCTTTATAGATCAGGAAACCCACAGGTATCGCATAGATTACAGCTACCGCAGCAGCTTCGGTCGGGGTCATTATGCCGCCATAGATGCCACCAAGAATGATAATTGGCATCAGTAGCGCAGGTGTGGCTTTCAGGCCGCGCTGCGTGGCCTCGGAAACGAACTCCTGCCCTTTCAGCGGTTCGTTCAGTTGCAACGGAAACTTGCGCGCCATGCGAATGTTGACGATCGAAAAGCTCGTCATGATTAGCAGGCCGGGGCCCAGCGTAGCCAGAAAGCAGGCAAGGATCGAGGTGTCCGTGACCCAGCCATAAACGATCATTGTCACCGAAGGCGGGATCAACAGACCCAAAAGAGACGCGTTGGCGATCAAGGCGGTTGCGTATGCGCGAGGATAGCCCTGTTTTTCCATCTCGGGGATCAGCAGCGGGCCGATGGCGGCAACGCCGGTCAAGCCCGAGCCGGAAATCGCCCCGATCAGCGCGCAAGACACGGTTGCAACGACGCCCAGACCACCACGCAGGTGACCGATGAAGATGTTCACGAAGTTCAGCAAGCTGGCAGCGATACCAGATACGCTCATGATCGTTCCGGCCAGTACAAACAACGGGATGGCCAACAGAACAGGGTTGCCCAGTTGCTGGAATCCCCAAAGCATATTGCCTTTCATCACCACATCGCCGGCGTAATACATCACCATCAACCCGGCACCAAAGCAGTAAGGCAGCGGTACACCGAGTGTCAGCAGAATGACCAGAACCAGCACCGCAAAAAGAGCAATCTCAATCATGTTCAGGAGTCCTTTTGCGGAGTGAAATCGGGCGAAAGGACAGCCTTGAGATGCATCGCCAGGTGCCAGACTGTGAACAGCATCATCAACACCATCCCTGCAAACAGAGCGATATCGACATAGAAGGTCGGCAAATACAGCGTTGGGCTTTCGCGCCAGACTCGAATCGAGTATTTTGCATAGTCCCACGCCCACATGGTCAGCCACAGCCCCACGATCAGGCTGATGATCTCGCCTACGATGGCGAGAATCTTGTGCTGGCGTTCGGTCTTGAGGAAGATCTCAAGCACATTGGCCCGGATATGTGTGTTCTCGCGTGACGCGTTGACCGCCCCAAGCATATAAAGCCAGAGCGTCGGATAAAGCAGGCTTTCTTCCAGCCCCATCACTGGAATTTCCAGCACATAACGGGTGATCACCTGCACGAATTGACCAAGAGCCACCAGACAGATCAGCGCTGTCAGAACTATACTCGAAAAACGGTCCATCTCCCCCTCCGTAACGCGAAGCGCATTCTGTGCTTCCGTGGGGGCGAACCTTGCGAGTACAGATCATCAAGTCAAAACGATAAAATTGATAATAGAATAAAGTTACTTTATATCTTCAAGCAAATATCAGGAAAATCAACGCCCATGAATATCAGCTTTCGCCAGCTTCAGGCCTTTCGAGAAGTCATGCGCAGCGGTTCTGTCACCGAAGCAGCGCGGACGATGGGGCGCACACAACCCGCCGTTAGCGCCTTGATCGCGAATCTGGAGGCTGAAATGCAAATCGCCCTGTTTCACAGACAGCGGGGCAAGATGGTTCCAACACCCGAGGCTCGATACTTCACTGACGAGGCCGAAGCCATTTTGGACCGACTGGCATTGTCCACACGAACAATGCGTGAAATCGGTGCTTTGACAAAGGGCCGTCTTAACATTGCCTGCATGCCGGCGGCTTCCAGCCTTTTGATGCCCCAATTGCTCGCCCGGTTTCTGGCCGACAAGCCCGATGTGAGCGCGTCACTGATGATGCGCGCTTCCTCCGTCATTGAAGAGTGGATATCCTCGCAGCAATACGACATTGGCCTGGCGGAAACACCTTCACCTTCGCCTGCCCTGATTACACGGGATTTCGATCTCGAATGCGTTTGTGCCTTACCGGCGGACAACCCGTTGGCACGCATGCCAGCAATTGAAGCCCGGGCGCTGTCGGGCAAACCGATGGCCGCGCTTCAGCAAGGGCACCCGAACCTGCTGGCCACTCAATCTGCTTTCAAGTCGCAAAAGGCGGAGTTTGTGCACCGTTTCGAACTGCGAACATTCAACCCTGCGTTCGCCCTTGTTGAGAAGGGTTTGTGCTATTGTGTATGTGATCCGATAACAGCCGCCGGTTATTTTCTTGCTCACCCCGTCGTCAGGCCAGTTGTATTCCGGCCTTTTCGTCCACGAGTTTCATTGGCAGTTTCAATTCTGCAACCCGCCCACCGGCCGCCTTCGGCATTGGCGGCAGCGTTTGTCGACCAGCTAGCCACAGAACTGCAACAAATAGGAAATATGCTTTCCGACCGCGACCTGGAATGTGCCGCAAAACCATGATGGCCAAGTTTGGCACGCAGTCTGAGCGATGGCGTGGAAACTTGTTTCCAAGGGTCCCCGGTCGGCTGAATTGTGACACACGTACAAGGCGGCGGATCACTGGCAATCCGCTGTCGCTTTTTACTCCCAAGCCAGCAACAAAAAACGGGTGAAAACCTATCCAGTCATGAGACGCATAGGCATTTGCGATTTCCGTCAATAAGCACAGTGCGGATCAGGCAACTCAAGGAGGGGCGCATCACCGGGCCGTCTGCGGCTCCGCATATTGGACGTCATCTTGGGCAAGTTCAAAGCACGTGTGCAGGCCGAGCGCGAGGTGCGAGAAACGCCGGAAACGCGGCAATGACAGCGTGTCTTGTCATCAATACAATCTCAGGCCCTCCGTCAGACCAGTTTTCTATAGACAGTCAAAACCTCTAACACTCACCATTTGCCGTTGTCGTTCTTCCAGGCCTCGCGGGGTGGAACGGTTTCAATAGTGTCCCAATGCTCGGCAATCTTGCCCGTTTCGACCCGGAACAGATCATAGAAAGACGTATGCTCGCCCCGGAAATAACCTTCGCAGACAGACAGGACGAAATTGCCTTCGGCGAGCAGGCGGTGATTACGGAAGTATTGGATTGCAAGCGCGCCGTCTGCGCGCTCGTTCAGTGCGGCGCGCAGGGCTGCTGAGCCATCATCCATCACCGGGCTGTGCTGGATCAACGCGTTATCGACATAATCCACCAGATCAGCGAGATTGCGGCCAATAAGGATATGATCGACAAAGCGCCGGACCAGATCGCGGTTGGCCTCGGTCCGATCGATATCCGTGGCCTCGACCGGGCCGTCCACCATGCTGCGGCCAGATCGGTTGGGACCTTGCCGTGGCTGGATATTGTCCCAATGCTCGACCGCCTGGCCGCTCTCAAAGCGGAACACCTCGAACCCGACCCGGGAGGTGGCGAAGTCGTATTCGGTGTGCCCGAACACAAAATCCCCGTCCTCGAATGCGCGCACGACATTGACGCGGGGCGAAGTTTCGGAAAGCCGCTTGAACAGTGCTGCAAGCCCTTCGCTGCCTTCGTGGGTCTGCGGGTTGTGCTGGATGTATTTCTTCTCGTTCACCACGGCGACAGGTCCGGGATCGCCGGTTTTGATGCTTTTGAGCAGAGCGCGGATCTTGTCCTTGTTGCTGAAGGTCATAGTGTGTTCCCCATCGGCTGGTCTCGCGATTTCAGGCGTTTTAGGGCGCCGCGCATTGATACGCGAATGCGGCCACGGCCAGATCGCCTATGGCCAATCCGCGAAACACGAATGCGGTCCGGCGCGCCGGATCGAAGCCGTCCGAAGTAATGCCTGCAACCAGCGAAGACAGATCTCCCGAGATCAGGCCGGGTGCAACCATCGGTTTTTCCATCGCCGCCTCTTGCTGCTGGTCATCGACATAGATCGCGCCAAAGGCGGACATCCCACTGGGTTGCCACGGCAAGGCCAGGTCGGTGACAGCCGCAAAGGCGCCGGGCTTGAGCCAGTTCGCATCAAGAAAGGGTTCGATCTCGTAGTTCAGGGTAACCGATGTGACGACGATATCCGCCCCCTCCAACGCCTTGCGCGGGTTGGTGGCGACCTGTGCAGTCAGGCCCTTGCCGCGGGCGTAGTCGCAGAACGCCTCGACGTTGGCCGGGGTGCGGCCAAAGGCGCGCACCTCGGCCAGCGGAAACAGCTCGGCAAAGGCGTCGATGTGGCTGCGCGCCTGCACCCCGACGCCGACAAAGGCCACGGTTTTCGAGGCGGGGTTGGCCAATCGGCGCGCCACCACGGCGCTAAGACCTGCTGTACGCACCGCCGTCACCCATCCCGCATCAGTCACCGCCCGCAACGCACCGGTCTGGCTGTCGAGCAGCATGATAGAGCCGTTGATCGCAGGCAGGCCGCGCCCGGGATTGTCCGGGCTGACCATCACCGCCTTGACGGCAATGACCGGCGGTGCGTCCGCGACGGCCAGCGTCGCCATCACGTAACGCCCGTCGCCGGGAATAATCGCCGCCTTGGGCGCGGTCCACAGTTGCCCCTTGGCCTGATCCCGCAAGGCCTGTTCGATACAGTCCGCAATCTCGTTTGCGGGAATGTTCAGGGTGGCAAGGTGTGCGTCGGACAGATAGTCAAAAGGTAGCGGCGTATCAGACATGGCGGATGGTCTCTCTTGAAGTCCGGATGCGTGTCAGTTGAGGAGCGGTAGGGCGCGTAGCCGGTCGGGGTAGTCCTGCGGGAATTGCCAGACCGCGCTGCCTCGTGGCCGGACAAGGCCGCGTGATGCCGGCAGCGCGCCGCTGCTGAGGGTTAGCAGGATATCGCTGCTGGCCCAGGGGGCCGAGCGGAAATACCAGTGCCCGTTACCCGCGTCCGCCCCCGGAGCGTCAGAAGCGTTGATCAGGGCAAGGCGGTTTTCGGCAAGCAGTTTCTGCCTCAGCCAGTCTGGCATAGCCTCGTTCCCTGCCGTTTGCCCAAGGCGATTCCGACCAAAGACGAACTCGGACATGCCCAATGCCGCATCGCTGCCGGACATGTAAATGGACAACTGGTCCATGCCGTCAAGCAGGCCGTCGGCCAATGCGTTGGTAAAATAGAGCCGGTCGAGGTCGCTGCCGATCAGCACCACCTGCCCCAGCCGGGCGCGCCCGTCATCCAATAGGGCGATCTGATAGGCGGCTTCGAACACCAGCCGCGATCCGGCGCTGTAGCCGATCAGGTGCACCCGCCGCGCCTGCGTTTGGGTGGTCAGGAACTCGATCAGTTCGCGCAGGTTTCGACGCGTGGCGCTGGCGGTCTCAAGGTCGCGGAAATAGGCCAGACGGTTGGGCGTGGCGGGCCAGTTGTAGCTGAGAAAAGCGCCACGATAGCCCAGATAGTGCTGCAACTCGCGCGCCACCAGCGTGGGGTATTCGAAATCGACGTTATAGCCGTGCACATAAATCACCACATCGCGACTGCCCGACAGCGACAGTTGCCGATTGATGGCGCGGGCAAAATCGCGCGCGGCGCGGGCGGCCTCGGCCGGGTCGATCTCCTCCCCCGTATCGTCCGAGATGGAAAACGACATCGGCCCGAATTCCTGCGCCGAAACGACGGAAAGCGTGCGTTGGGTGTCGTCCTGCCCGGTCGAGATCCGGCGCAGGGTCTCCCAATCGCCCGCAGGCGGGGTCATCGCCACATCCACCGTCCCGGTGCGCAGCACGATCCCACGGTCGTTGGCATAATGATCCGAGGCGTCATCGGGTCCGGCGACGCGGCGGTCGGTGGCATAGAACAGCTTGGCCCGCTCGGCCTTTTGACGCGCGGTGGCGGTGGTGAAAGGATCAAGCGTGCCGCCCTCATAAACCGTTGGCGGCGGCATGATGGCAATTTCGTTATAGGATTTCTCTCCACAGGCCCCCAACGCCAAGGTGAGGCAGAGGCCGGTGAACCATCTGTTGATACCCTTGCTGCGCCGCATATCTCCCCCGATCATGTGAGGGACTACAGCACATTTGCCGGGTCGAAAAAAGCGCGCGTTGACGTAGTGGTCGGATCAGACGAATTGTCTGGTTTGAATGACGGATTTGATTGAACTATCGTCGGGCAGAGTTCGTTTTAGTAATCGCATGGAAAATTAGTGTCAGAAGAGAATTCAAGTATCTGGGCGAGCTTGGCGGGGTTCGATTCGTGCATCTACAAGTCCTTTACCAGCGACATCAAGCTGCGCGATGAGAAGCTTTCGTTTGACATCCTGCATCGTATCAACCGAGGCGAACCCCTGCCCCCGGAAAACTTCGCCAAGGAGATGTACGGCGACTACAATGACACAATTTACAAGCGGCAGCCGCACCTGTTTCGTATTAACGCTTTTTGGGTTGTCTCTTCGCAATGTGCTGATGTCTTGTGGCAATTCGACCTTGGGCAGGGGGGGCTGTATCCCACGCGGCTGTTTCAGTTCGACCGGAAAACGCCCGTTGAAGGCGAGTATTTTGCCTGAATATCGGGAACACGAAAAAAACTGCGCTTCCGGAGATTTCGTCGGGTTTGAAGTATCTTGAAGTGGCCAATCTCTGGTTTGCAAGCCCAGTTCTGCAGGATGATGAGTTGATGGTTCTGCCCTCTGCGTCTTCAGGCCCTGACATTTGGATTGATCCGGATTTCAAAGAAAACATCTTTTTCCTGAGCGATCGGTTGGTGCGGGCGCTTAAGAAGGCAAAGGTTTCACCCAAGTTCAGATTGCGCAGGTGCAAAACGCATCTATTGAACTAAAGGCTTCCCGCGTGCTGTTACGAAAAAGCCCGCCATGTCCGGCGGGCTTTGAAGTCTTCAAGACAGTCACCTGCCCTTTAATGCACGACCGCGTCGTCCGGACGGGGGCGATCTGATGTGCCGATCCGGTCGCCGATGATCAGGCCCTCGGGTCCGACGGTCACCGGGACGGTTTCGCCATCCTTGATCTCGCCACCCAGCAACGCCTCGGCCAGCGGGTTTTGCAGCGCGCGCTGAATCACCCGTTTCAAAGGCCGTGCGCCAAACACCGGATCATAGCCTTCGTTGGCCAGCCATTCCCGTGCGTCCTCGTCCAGCGCAAGCTCGATCTTGCGGCTGGCCAGACGTTTCTTCAGGCGGGCAAGCTGGATATCGACAATACCGTCCATATCCTCGCGCTTGAGCCGGTCAAATATGATCGTCTCGTCCAGCCGGTTCAGGAATTCGGGGCGGAAATGTGCCCGCACCGCATCCATCACGTCGCGTCGCGCCTGCGCGCTGTCGGCACCCTCGGGCAACTGGCTGAGCGCCTGTGAACCGAGGTTCGAGGTCAGCACGATCAGCGTCTGCTTGAAGTCGACATGGTGGCCCTGACCGTCGGTCAGAACGCCGTCGTCAAGCACCTGCAACAACACGTTGAACACATCCGGATGCGCCTTTTCAACCTCGTCGAACAACACTACCTGATAGGGGCGGCGGCGCACAGCTTCGGTCAGCACCCCTCCCTCGTCATAGCCGACATAGCCCGGAGGCGCACCGATCAGACGGGCGACCGAGTGTTTTTCCATGAACTCGGACATGTCGATGCGCACCATCGCGGCATCATCGTCGAACAGAAACTCGGCCACGGCCTTGGTCAGTTCGGTTTTGCCGACACCGGTGGGGCCGAGGAACAGGAACGAGCCCAGCGGGCGGTTCTCGTCGTTCAGACCGGCACGCGCACGGCGTACGGCATTGGCCACCGCGTTGACGGCGGCGTTCTGGCCGATGACCCGTTTATGCAGGTCCTTTTCCATCCTCAGCAGCTTTTCACGCTCGCCTTCCAGCATCTTGGCGGTCGGGATGCCTGTCCAGCGTTCAACCACCGCGGCGATCTGTTCGGGGCGCACGGTCTCCTCGGCCATCAGGCCGCTGTCTTCCTGCGTTTCCGCCACCGTCAGTTTTTTCTCGAGCTCAGGGATGATGCCATAGCTCAGCTCGCCTGCCTTGGCGAGATTGCCCTCGCGCTTGGCGATGTCCAGCTCGGCGCGGGCACGGTCGAGCTGTTCCTTGAGATCGCGGGCGCTGGCCAGCTTGTCACGCTCGGCCTGCCATTGCGCGGTCATCTCGGCGCTGCGTTCCTGCAATTCGGCCAGGTCCTTTTGCAGGGTGGCAAGCCGATCCTTGGAGGCGGCGTCATCCTCAAGCTTGAGCGCTTCTTCCTCGATCTGCATCTGCAGGATGTTGCGGTCCAGCTGATCCAGCTCTTCGGGTTTGCTGTCCACCTCCATACGCAGGCGGCTGGCGGCCTCGTCCATCAGGTCGATCGCCTTGTCCGGCAAGAACCGGTCGGTGATGTAGCGGTGGCTGAGCGTCGAGGCCGCCACCAGCGCGCTGTCCGAAATGCGAACGCCGTGATGCAACTCGTACTTTTCCTTGATGCCCCGCAGGATCGAAATCGTGTCCTCGACCGTCGGCTCAGCGATCAATACTGGCTGGAACCGGCGGGCAAGGGCCGCGTCCTTTTCGACATACTTGCGGTACTCGTCCAGTGTTGTGGCACCGATACAGTGCAACTCGCCGCGCGCCAACGCCGGTTTGATCAGGTTGGCGGCATCCATCGCCCCTTCGGACTTGCCAGCACCGACCAGCGTGTGCATCTCGTCAATAAACAGGATAATCTCGCCTGCCGCCTCGGTCACCTCGGTCAGCACGGCCTTGAGCCGCTCTTCGAACTCGCCACGATATTTGGCACCGGCAATCAGTGCGCCCATGTCAAGCGCCAGCAGCTTCTTGTCCTTCAGCGACTCTGGCACGTCACCATTGACGATGCGCAGGGCCATACCTTCGGCAATCGCGGTTTTGCCGACACCTGGTTCACCGATCAGAACCGGGTTGTTCTTGGTCCGACGCGACAGAACCTGCATCGAGCGGCGAATTTCCTCGTCCCTCCCGATGATCGGGTCGATCTTTCCTGCAGCCGCAGCCTCGGTCAGGTCACGCGCATATTTCTTCAGTGCGTCATAGCCCTCTTCGGCACTGGCGCTGTCGGCGGTGCGGCCCTTGCGGATGTCGTTGATCGCCTCATTCAGCTTCTGCGCGGATACGGCACCGGCCTCCAGCGCCTCCTTGGCGTTGGATTTCACCATGCAGAGCGCCATCAGAATACGCTCGACCGGGACGAAACTGTCGCCCGCCTTTTTGGCAATCTTGGCGGCCTCGTCCAGTACCTTGGCGGTCTGGCCATCAAGATAGACCTGACCCGCATCGCCGCTGACCTTTGGGATCTTGGACAACGCTGCGTCCAGCGCTTCGACCACGCGGGCCGGCGCGCCGCCGGCGCGGCTGATCAGGTTGCTTGCCAGCCCCTGCTCGTCGTCCATCAGTGCTTTCAGAATATGCTCGGGAGCCAGTCTCTGGTGCCCCTCGCGCAGTGCAATTGTCTGCGCTGCCTGCACGAAGCCTCGTGCCCGCTCAGTGAACTTCGACAAGTCCATCATTCTCTCCTTTTCCAAGCGCCCGGGATATTTGCGCCCGCTCGGCGGCACGCTTTGGTCTGGGCCTCGCATTCAATCTGGGGAATATCGCTGTGGCTTCAAGAGCTAAAGACCAGAAATCCGTTTTATCCGCGCGGGATCGTATAAACGGAATAGCCGCCGGTCTGGGCCACCAGCCGCGCATCGAACGTGTCGACCAGCGACCGAACCGCCTCACTGCCCGAGGGGCACGAAACAAGATCGGCAGTGTGATCGAGGAAATCGACGGTAAAGGCGGTCTCGCCGGTCAACTGACACCAGTCATCCTCAGACCTGTAACCGCGCACCAGCCGCAGATCGTCATTGGTCGGGGCCGGGGCAACACCGACATCGGACGCACCACCTTGCGGTAATTCACCACATGCCGCAATTGTTGCGAGAAATCCAAATGCAAACCGTTTCTTCATCTTCTGTCCCACTGTCATTTTGTTCGGTGTGATTGCGGATACGATAACATAGCCCGGTTTCCGCTCTGTGACATTTGACCAGTTACGCCGATCATGGACAGACCGTCGCAAACCCGCTAGGACGCAGGCGCTTGCGAAAAGGAGCCTTCCCGATGTCCGACGACCGCCTGATTGTTGCCCTCGATGTCCCCAACGCTCTCGAAGGTCTTGCCCTGTCGCAAAAGCTGGGCGATGCGGTGAATTTCTACAAGATCGGATTGGGCATGCTGACGGGTGGCGGGCTGGCGCTGGCCAATGAGCTGAAGCACGATTACGGCAAGCGCATCTTTCTGGACATGAAGCTGTTCGATATCGGCAACACGGTGGAAAACGCCGTGCGCGGGCTGGCGCAGTTCGATCTGGATTTCCTGACCGTACATGGCGATCCGCATGTTGTGAGGGCCGCGAAAGAAGGTGCGGCGGGCAAGGACCTGAAGATTCTGGCGGTGACCATCCTGACCTCGCTGGAACGCTCCGATCTGGATGCAGCGCTGATCAAGCCGGGCAATGTACAGGATCTGGTCGTGGAACGCGCGGCCAAAGCGTTCGAAGCCGGCGCCGACGGCGTCATTTCCAGCCCGCAGGAAGCGGCGTTGATCCGCGCTCTGCCGCAGTCCGAGGGGCGGTTGATCGTGACCCCCGGTGTGCGCCCTGCCGGCGCCGATCTGGGTGACCAGAAACGGGTAGCCACCCCGGCCAGCGCTGTCGGCGACGGCGCCGATCACATCGTGGTTGGCCGCCCGATCTATCGTGCCGCCAACCCCAAGGCGGCCGCCGAAGCGGTGCTAAACGAGTTGAGCGCGTTGCGTGTGCATTGAACTTATCGCACGGAATCCGTCCCGGAACGCACAAAATAGCAGCGTAAACGTTTGAACAGCGGCCTTTTTCGCGGCTTGTCGCGCCATATTGTCTCTGTGCCCGCAAAAACACATGAAACCCTCAAGTTTTCACAACTGCTCGCGCAAGCTTGCCCCTACGTCAAGTTTTGAGCGATTCTAAGCTCGAGACACTCCCCAACGAACTCTCTCTTCCTGAAGTTCGTTACCTCTCCCCCCGCTTCAGCTTCGCGGGGGGATTTCTTTTTCTAACAGAGCCCTTCTGCCGCAATCCGGGACTTTGATTGGTTCCGCTTGTGGTATAGTCAGCACTGGACATTCCAGAAACAAACCAGCCTGAGGATCTAGGATGCCGGGCCTGTGCCGCGACTGCCTGAGCCGTTTCGAGGACGCCCGGCGTTGCCCGTCCTGCGGCAGCCCGAGGGTCAGGCTGCATCCCGAGCTTTTCGATCTGACCATCGCGCATATGGATTGTGATGCATTCTATGCTTCGGTGGAAAAGCGCGACAATCCCGAACTGGCGGACAAGCCGGTGATCATCGGCGGCGGCAAGCGCGGCGTAGTGTCAACCGCCTGCTACGTGGCCCGGATTCGCGGCGTGCGCTCGGCCATGCCGATGTTTCAGGCGCTAAAACTCTGCCCCGACGCGGTGGTGATCAAACCGCGCATGTCTCTCTATGCCGAGGTGTCGAAACATATCCGCGCGATGATGGACGAGTTAACCCCGGTGGTGGAACCCCTGTCACTGGACGAGGCGTTCATGGATCTGTCCGGCACCGAGCGGCTGCATGGTGCGCCGCCCGCGATAATGCTGGCGCGGCTGGTCAGGCGGATGAAGGACGAACTGGGGCTGACCGGCTCAATTGGATTAAGTCACAACAAATTTTTGGCCAAGGTCGCCTCAGACCTCGACAAGCCGCGAGGTTTTTCGGTGATCGGCCAGACCGAGACGGCAGCGTTTCTGCGAAACAAACCGGTGCGGTTGATCTGGGGTATTGGCCCAGCGGCGCAGGAATCGCTGGAACGGGCAGGCATCCGGACCTTTGCCGATTTGCTGCGCTGGGATCAGGAGGCGTTGACCGCGCGGTTCGGTTCGATGGGATATCGGCTGTGGCATCTGGCGCGAGGACAGGACAAGCGTCGCGTCTCGGCGCACGAGCCGATGAAGTCGATCAGCAACGAGACCACGTTTTTCGAAGACACCGCCAACGCCGATATTCTGGACGGACACCTGTGGCGGATGGCGGAAAAGGTGGCCGACCGTGCCAAGGCCAAGGGTCTGGCGGGGCGGGTGGTGACGTTGAAGCTGAAAAAGGCCAATCACAAGATCCTGACCCGACGCGTGTCGTTGAGGGATGCAACCCAGATGGCCGACCGGATCTATCGCACCGCGCGCGGGCTGTTCGATCAGGTCGGAGACCAGGGGCCTTACCGGCTACTGGGCTGCGGTCTGTCCGACCTGTGCGACGCGGAACAGGCGGACATGTCAGGCGATCTGCTGGATCCGGACGCAGCGCGTCGGTCAAAGGCCGAACGCGCCACCGATGAAATCCGCAAACGGTTCGGCAGCGACGCCATCGTCAAGGGGCGGTCACTGAGATAGTCCGCCCGCACCGTTCCATCCGGTTATGCTGAAGGCTTCAACAGGGTTGGACAACCCTTTCAAATTCAGCGCACCGATGGATTGGGCAGCTACCTGGTCTTCGACCTCCAGATAGGCGCGCTGGCCAATGAGGATCTGATCCTCGCCCGCCGCGTCGCACAGCCGAGCCGCGATATTCACGACACCGCCAATTGCGGTGTAATCGGCGCGGCCCTTTTGCCCGACCAGCCCCATGGTCGCGTGGCCGCTGTCGATGCCGGCCCCAAGGCCGACGCTGTGCCCCATGCGCCGCCAGGGGGCGCAGATGTCGGAAAACGCATCGCGGATATCCAGGGCCAGCAACACCACCTGATGCACCGGCTGGTCGCAGGGAACCGGGTCGTTGAAGAAAACCATCAGCCCGTCGCCTGAGCGATAGCCGATGGTGCCGCCGCGTTCGGCCACCAATGCGCCTGCGCGGTCATGGAACCGGCGCAGAATGTCGATCACATCCTCGGGTTCCAGCGCCTCGGACAGGGCGGTAAAGTTGCGGATGTCACAGAACAGGCAGGCGATGTACCGGCGGTGGATCTGCAACAGGTCCTCGCGCCCGCCCTCGACCACGGCTTCGGCGATCTGGGGGGCGAGGAATTCCTTGAGCCGTTCCAGACGCCCGATTTCTCCCGCCTGCTGTTCGACGCGGGATTCCAGCTGGGCGTTCAGGGCCGAAATTTCCGACGTCTGCGATTGGACGGTTCGGTTGAGATCGGCGAGCAGAAAGTTCTGGTTCAGCAAGGTCGCAATAACCAAAAGCACATAGGCCAGCGCTTCGACCCGGTGGTCATAGCTGATGTAGAGCGTGGCGATCAGGATGACGACGGCTGCGACGGCAAAGACCAGTGGCAGGGTCCGGTGGTGGCGCTCGTAATCGCACCACACGAAATAGGTGGCGACCAGCGCCAACCCCCACATGAGCACGGCCTGCACATGCGGGTTGAACGGCACCTCCGGCAGGCTGAACAGGGCTTCGAGCACAAAGCCGACATAGCACGCGATCAGCGAGGCAAAGGCCGCCATCGTTGCCGCCCCACCGAGCGATAGGGCGGAACGCGCGAGTGTCGAAACCGTGATGCCCGGTAAATCGCGATGTGTCATGACCGTACAGCCCGTCCTTTTCGATCAGACTAGGCGGGTTTTTGAAATGGGTCAAAACTCAGGATCGGCGCTGGCCCGAACTTTCTGGAATTACTCGGCGGCCAGAGGCACGGATTCCTGACCGATGGCGGCGATCTGCGCGATGACCCCGCGCAGCCTTTTGCGGAAATCACGGTAATGCTCGTTCGGCACGATCTGTTTTTCGTCGATATAAAGCGAGCGGTCGATCTCGATCTGGACTGCGTGCTGCTGACGGGAGGGGCGACCATAGGACTGGGTCACATAGGCCCCTGCAAACGGCGTATTGCGCATCACCCTGAAGCCAGCCTCGGCAAAAGCAGATTCGATCTGATCCACCACTTCGTTCGCGGCCGACGCACCGAAACGGTCACCCAGAACGATTTCGGGGCGGCCTGAATACTTGCGATCGATATTCGCCACCGCCTCGTGAGGCATGGAATGGCAGTCGATCAGGATTGCCTGCCCAAAGGCGCGATGCGACTCGTCCAACAGCGATTGCAAGCGGGCATGGTAGGGCCGCCAGAAAGCGTCGATCCGATGCCGCGCCTCGTTCATTGTAAGCTTACCGCGATAGATCGCGCGCCCGTTGGCCACAACGCGCGGGATCACACCCAAGCCCGAGGCCACACGCGGATTATGCCCGTACTGGCGGGCACCTTCGATCACCGCCGGGTCAAGCTCTTCGGCGCTGCGGTTGAGGTCCAGAAAGGCACGCGGAACGGCCCCCTTGATAAGCGGCGCGCCGAACTCCACCGCCGGTTCGAACAACAGATCGACAAACGCATCCTCGGACGAGCGAATCACATGGCGGTCCAGAACCGAACGCCGCAGCAGCTCCCGGGGATAGCTGCGACCACTGTGCGGCGAGGAAAACACCACGCAAGAGGTGCGATTCGCAGGGGTGCTGAGATGATAGGCGACGTTCTGCATGGATTCTCCTTGTCAGGAACGAACATAGACCGGAAAATTGTTCCGCCAAACCCCTTGATCCCCCCTGCGACTCCTTTTATAGACCCCTCCACCGGCGCGGGGTTCCGCGCCCCATTTCGTTATGGGGCAGGTCACGCAAAGGGAAAGTGGGCGGTTAGCTCAGCGGTAGAGCACTTCGTTGACATCGAAGGGGTCACAAGTTCGATCCTTGTACCGCCCACCATCTATTCACTGTTTCGGGTCCGACCCGAGGCACCCGCTAACCCAGGCGCTGGCCACGTCCTTGATGAAGGCGCCGCAGATTGGAGACAGACCATGAAGGTCAGGAACTCGCTCCGCTCGCTGAAGAACCGGCACCGTGACTGCCGGGTCGTGCGTCGCAAAGGCCGCGTCTATGTGATCAACAAGACGCAGCGCAAGTTCAAAGCTCGCCAGGGCTGAGAATTTCGCACATCTGTTTTTCTGAAAATCGCGCTCTCGGGCGCGGTTTTTCTTTTGCGGCTTGCCCATGGCCGGAAACCTCCTTTCAATTGCTCCGACGCATACAAGTATCGGGAAAGGAGTGCCGGCAAATGATCACCTTTGACTTTTCGGGCCGCGTGGCGGTCGTGACCGGCGCGGGCGGCGGCATGGGGTTGAGTATCGCCAACCGGATCCTGAGGGCGGGCGGCCGCGCCATCCTCATCGACGTCAAACCCGAACCCAAAGGGCTGGAAGGCGAC
Organism: Ruegeria sp. CI1; assembly: GCF_056536925.1. Lineage (NCBI taxonomy): Bacteria > Pseudomonadati > Pseudomonadota > Alphaproteobacteria > Rhodobacterales > Roseobacteraceae > Ruegeria > Ruegeria sp. CI1. The sequence goes on from NZ_JBQFQP010000010.1 coordinate 35,444, forward strand.
ACCGGCAACCGCCTGTATGCCCAAGGCGATCTGACCGATGCCGATTTCGTCACCCGGACCATCGACGCCGGCGCCGAACGGTTCGGGCGAATCGACTATCTGGCCAATGTCGCGGGCGTGTTGTGGTTCGACCGCGACGCCTCGCTTCTCGACATGGACCTTGCGGTCTGGGACCGGGTCTTTGCCATCAACCTCAAATCCATGGTGCACACCGCGCGGGCTGCGGTGCCGCATATGCGGCGCACTGGTGGGGGCGCGATGGTGCATTTCGCCACCACGCAATGCCTGCGCGGCGATCCGAAACCGCAGGACGCCTATTCGACCTCAAAGGCCGGCGTCGGGGCGTTGTCGCGCTCGCTGGCGATGCAACTGGCGGCCGAGAACATCCGCTCGAATGCGATATATCCGGGGCTTACCCTGACGCCGTTGCAGGCGCGCTGGGATAGCGATGAAAAGGTGGGCGAAGCAGGCGGCTATGTACCGATGGGCCGGGTCGGCACGCCCGAGGAACTGGCGAATGTCGCGGTGTTCCTGCTGTCGGATGGCGCATCCTATGTCACGGGGATCGACATGCCGGTCGATGGCGGGCTTTTGCTAAAATGACATACCAGGAATAAGCGCAAGGCTCTTGCTCGCTTTGCCGCATCGCGCTTTCCTGTGCCCAGCACATTGGAGACCGCCATGTCAATCCGACCAAATGTGATCCTGATCCTCGCCGACGATATGGGTTTTGCCGATCTTGGCTGCACAGGGTCGGAGATCCGCACCCCGAATATCGACGCACTGGCCGCGAACGGGGCATTGCTTACGGCGATGTACAACTGCGCCCGCTGCTGCCCGACGCGCGCCTCGTTGCTGACCGGACTATACCCGCACAATGCCGGGATCGGACATATGGGGGCCGATCTGGGCACGCCCGCCTATCGGGGATTCCTGCGCAACGACGCCGCCACCATCGCCGAGCATTTGCGCGCCGCAGGTTATCGCACCTGCATGTCGGGCAAGTGGCACGTGGGCGGAGATTTCATGGCGCGCGAGGTCGACAGTTGGCGGGTGGGCGACATCGACCACCCTACCCCGCGCCAGCGCGGGTTCGACCGCTTCTATGGCATCGTCGATGGCGTGACCCATTTCTTTTCACCGCATTTCATGCTGGAAGATGACAGCCGCGTCGAAACCTTTCCCGATGATTTCTACTTCACCGATGCGATTACCGAAAAAGCCATCGGTATGATCGAGGAATCGGTGGCGATGGAGCAGCCGTTCTTCCTGTACCTCGCCCATACCGCGCCGCATTGGCCGCTGCATGCCCACCCCGAGGATATCGCCCGTTATGACGGGGTTTATGAAAAAGGCTGGGATGCCACCCGCACGACGCGGCATGAAACAATGAACGCGATGGGGCTGTTTCAAACCAACTGGCAGATCAGCCCCCGCGACCCGGACGTGATCCCGTGGGACGCCGAACAGAACCACGACTGGGAAGCACGCAAGATGGCAACCTATGCCGCGATGGTGGACCGGATGGATCAGTCTATCGGCACGTTGATCGCAGCCCTGAAGCGGCTGGGTCAGTTCGAAGATACCTTGATCCTTTTTCTCAGCGACAATGGCGGCTGCGCCGAATTCATGGCCGAGGACGGTTGGGCCAAATTCTTTCCCGACACCACCCATGACGGGCGCAGGATCGCGATGGGCAACCGGCCCGATGTAATGCCGGGCGACGCATTGACCTATCAAAGCTATGACAAGCCCTGGGCCAATGTCTCGAATGCGCCATTCCGGTTGTTCAAGCACTATGTACACGAGGGCGGCATCTCGACCCCGCTGGTGGCACATTGGCCCAACCGGATCGGGGCGCGGCAGCCGGTGCATGCACCCTGTCATGTGGTCGATATCCTGCCCACCATTCTCGAAGTCACCGGGGCGCAGTATCTGTCTGATCTGGGCGGGCATCAGATCCAGCCCTGTCAGGGCGAAAGCCTGCTCGCGCTGTTGAGCGGCAAGGCGTGGGAACGCCAGCAGCCGATCTATTTCGAGCACGAGGGCAACTCCGCAATCCGGCTGGGTCAGTTCAAGCTGGTGCGCCTGCATGGGCACGATTGGGAGCTTTACGATATGGAAAGCGACCGTACCGAGCTCAACGACCTGATACACGGCGAAGCCCGGCGCGCGCGCGACCTGACCCGGCAATATCAGGACTGGGCAGACAAGGCAGGCGTTCTGGACTGGAACATCGCCCTGCCCCGGCTTCTGGCAGCCTGGGACATGGACAATCCCGAAGGGTGAAGCCTGCGACGATTTATTCCGACTAATTCAGTCGGAATACCTTGCATCGCCCGCCGACTCTGGTAATTGATAAAATCAGTCAGATAAAATTCACCCGAACCATGTTGGAACCCGTCATGATCAAGTCGTCCACCTGTATCGCCGCTGCGCTGACAGCCCTTGTTGCCACTTCGGCTGCGGCCGAGGGAGAGCTGAACATCTACTCCTCGCGCCATTACGACACCGACGAACAGCTCTATTCCGAATTCGAAGAGGCCACAGGTATCACAGTCAACAGGATCGAGGGCAATGCCGACGAGCTGATGGCCCGGATGCAGGCCGAAGGCGCGAATTCGCCTGCCGACATCTTCCTGACCGTCGACACCTCGCGTCTGGCCCGCGCCAAGGAGGCCGGCATTCTGCAATCGGTCGACAGCGCGGTTCTGGAAGAGCGCATTCCCGCCAACCTGCAAGACGCAGACAACCAATGGTTCGGTTTCTCGCAGCGCGCGCGCATCATCTTTTTCGACAAGGCCGAGGTCGCCAATCCGCCCGTCACCTATCTGGATCTGGCCAAACCGGAATACAAAGGCCTGGTCTGCATCCGTTCGTCGACCAACACCTACAACCAGACCCTGCTGGCCTCGATCATCACCAACCACGGCGCAGACGTAGCCCGTGAATGGGCGGCCGGTGTCGTTGACAACATGGCCCGCGACCCGCAAGGCGGCGATACCGACCAGTTGCGCGGCATCATCTCGGGTGAATGCGAGATCGCCGTGTCGAACTCCTATTACTTCGCCCGCGCCCTGCGCAAGGATATCAAAGGACTGACAGCCGATATCGACATGATCGGCATCCAGTTCCCGGCGCAGGACGCGCAAGGGGCACATATGAACCTCAGCGGCGCCGGCGTCGCAATTCATGCTCCGAACAAGGACAATGCCATCAGGTTCCTGGAATATCTCTCCAGCGACTCGGCACAGGTCTACTTCTCGCGCGGCAATGACGAATTCCCCGCGGTGGCAGGTGTCCCGCTGGCTGAAAACGTGGCGGCGCTTGGCGAATTCAAAGCCGATGAGGTGAACCTGTCGGAGGTTGCAAAGAACATTCCAGAGGCGCAAAAGATCTTTAACGAGGTCGGTTGGAAGTAATCTGCCCGAAAATCGGGCCGAATGGGGCGCAGAGGGGTTCTCTGCGCCGTTTTCTGTTTACTTTCCTTTCATGTTCAGTGCAGAATTTCCGAAAATGAGAGAATATTTCGGAAATGAGATATGCTGGACGACCTGTCTCACCGCCTTTCACAGCACCTGAGAGAGCTGCGGCGGGGGCGCGGCTGGTCGCTGGATCAGCTTGCCGCGCAGAGCGGGCTGAGCCGGGCGACCCTGTCGCGGATGGAAAAGGGTGAGGTGAGCCCCACCGCCGAGAGTCTGGGCCGATTGTGCGCGGCCTTTGGCCTGCCGATGTCACGGCTGCTGATGATGGTCGAGGAAACCTTTGCGCCCAAGGTGCCCTATGAGCGGCAGACCGAGTGGACCGATCCCGAGACCGGCTATACCCGCCGCTCGGTGTCGCCGCCCGCCAGGGGGCTGAGTGGCGAGGTGCTGGAATGCCATCTGCCGCCGGGCACGCGGATCACCTATGACGCGCCGCCGAAACCGGGGCAGGAACATCATCTGATCATGCTTGACGGGGCGCTGACCCTGACCGTGGACGGCGTGCCGCATGCGCTGAACGGCGGCGACTGCCTGCGCTATCATCTGTCTGGTGCCAGCGAGTTCGTCACAGCTCCGGCGCGCGGGGCGCGGTACATGCTGGTGCTGATTTGATCGGGCGGCTGGAGCGCGCGGCGCTGCCCGGGGCGCTGGAGGATCTGACCGGCCTGTTGCGGGATTGCGTGCAGGCGGGCGCCAGCTTGGGGTTCATCCTGCCCTTCCCGGCATCCGAGGCGCGGACCTATTGGGCGGATCGGGTGTTTCCGTCGGTGGGGCGCGGGGTCGAGCTGTTTGCTGCCCGTGACGGAACACGGATCGTGGGAACGGTGCATCTGGCCCTGGCGGCGATGCCGAACCAGCCGCATCGGGCAGATGTGGCCAAGCTGCTGGTACATCCCGACGCACGGCGGCAGGGGCTGGGCCGGGCTCTGATGCAGGCGCTGGAGGCGCGGGCGCGGGCGCTAGGCAGGACGTTGCTGGTGCTGGACACGCGCAGCGGCGATCCTTCGCAGGTGCTGTATCAGGGGCTGGGGTTCGAAGTGGCCGGAGAGATCCCGAACTATTGTCGCAACCCGTTCGAGGAGGTCTACGAACCGACCACCTATCTCTACAAGGTGCTGGCATGATCGGGGTTCTGGTGCTGGCCGTGATCGCGGGCGGCGCGCTGATCGCGGCGCAGGGGCCGATCTATACACGGATGGCCGGGATGCTGGGCGGGCCGGTGCAGGCGGCGGTGCTGGCCTTTGCCTTGGGCGCGGTGGCGTTGCTGGCCTTGCTCGCGGGCCTTGGCGGGCCGCGGTTGGGCGTGGCGTCATACATGGTTTGCGTGATCCTGGGGCAGCTTGCGGCAAGCTACGCCTATGACCGGGTCGGCGCCTTCGGCATGGCGGCGCGAGAGTTCTCGGTGGCCAATCTGGCGGGGCTGGCGATGGTTGGCGCCGGGGCCGTTTTGGTGATCTGGCAGTGAGGCGGGCAAAGCCGCTTGCAAGCGGCTTAAGCGGTTCCCAAACCGCTTCAAGGCATTTTCAACCGCTTTTTTCGCCAACACCTAACGGTTGCGTCCGACCTGACGGCAGATCAGGATCACCGGCAGCAGGCCCACGGCGAGGATCACCAGCGACGGCACCGCCGCGCCCTCCAGCCGCTCATCCGAAGCCAGCCGATAGGCCTGCACCGCCAGAGTGTCGAAATTGAAGGGCCGCATGATCAGCGTTGCGGGCAATTCCTTCATCACGTCGACAAACACGATCAGCAGCGCGGTCAGCAGCGAGGGCGTCAGGATCGGCAGGTGCACCCGCCGCAGGGTGCCCAGCGGCGTCTGGCCCAACGACCGGGCCGCCGCATCCATATTGGCATGCACCATGCTCTGGCCACCCTCATAGGCGCTGAGCGCGGCGGCCAGGAACCGCACCATATAGGCCGCGACCAAAAGCCAGATGGAACCGGTGACCAAAAGCCCGGTTGAGATCCCGAAGGTCTCGCGCATCCAGGCGTCCAGCGCATTGTCGAAGGCGGCAAAGGGCACCATCAGCCCGACCGCGATCACGCCGCCTGGAACCGCATAACCCAGCCGCGCCAGATAGGCCGCCCCGGCCGCCTTGCGTCCCGGTTTCAGGCGCTGGAAAAAGCCCACGCAAATTGCGGCGCTGACCGTAACGAAAGCCGCCGTTCCAGCCAGAGTCAGCGAGTTGCGGATGAACCCGACGTAGCGTCTTGAAAGCAGGTCCTGTTCCGATTCCAGCCCCATCTGGATCAGGATCACGACCGGCAACATAAAGCCCAGAAGCACCGGTATCGCACACAGCACAAAGGCGGCGACCGACTGCCATCCCTTGAGCTCTGCCGCGGGCATCGTCGCGTGACGTTTGCCGGCCTGATAGTACTTCGCCTTGCCGCGCTGAGTACGTTCGGCCACGGCCATGACCAATGCAATCCCCAGCAGGCACAGCGCCATTTGCGCCGCCGCCGCACGGTCGCCCATCGAGAACCAGCTGGTATAGATGCCGGTAGCAAAAGTCTGCACCCCAAAATAGGCGACCGTTCCGAAATCGGCGATAGTTTCCATCACCGCCAGCAGGACGCCTCCAGCAATTGCCGGGCGCGCCATTGGCAGCGACACCCGCCAGAACGCAGCCCAGGGGCTTGAACCCAGCGCGCGGGCCGCCAGAAAGGCGGTGGCGCTTTGCTGCAGGAACGCGGCGCGAGCCAGCAGGTAAACGTAGGGATACAGAACAAGGATCAACATTACTGCCGCGCCCTCGGTCGAGCGGATTTCCGGGAACCAGTAATCGCGCGGCCCCCAGCCCGTCACTTGTCTGAGGGTCGCCTGTACGATGCCGGGGTGATCCAGCACGAATGTATAGGCATAGGCCAGAACATAGGCCGGAAAGGCCAGCGGCAGCACCAGCGCGATCTCCATCAGGCGCACACCGGGAAAGCGGGTCATCGTGACCAGCCACGCGGCACCGACGCCCAGACAAAAGGTACCGCCCGCGACCAACGCCACCAGAACGGCGGTCGTTCCCAGATAGCGTGGCAAAACCGTCTGGATCAGGTGGGTGATCGTGTCTGTGCCGCCTGTCAGCGCCGCCAGCGCGACCGCGACCATCGGCAGCAGACAGGCCAGCGCGATAGCGTAGGCAAGCCCGCCCAGTACGCGCGTGCCCAGCGCGTTGCGGTGCCGTGTACCGTGTTCTGCGTATTCGATCTGAGCCATGGTCCCAAAAAACAGCAAAGCGGGGCGTCGTGACGCGCCCCGCCCTTATTCGACCAATTCAGTCGGAATTACCAGAGGCAATGCTCAGTCGTAAACCCGCTGATCCTCGATCACCAAACCATCCTTGGGAAGGGTGCCGGGTGCGACGATCTCGACCGCACCTTTCAGCTTGAGCACCTCAACCACCGACCGGGCATAGGCGGAACTGTCCTGGCAGGGGCTTTCGATGCGCACGGTCATCGTGTCCATTTCCCCATCCCGCGCGGCGATGACGCGCGCCTTGACGATCTCGGAGTGTTTTTCAACAAGCGCCGCCACCTGTTCGGGCCGAACGAACATGCCCTTGATCTTGGTGGTCTGGTCGGCGCGGCCCATCCATCCCTTGATCCGCAGGTTGGTGCGGCCACAGGGCGACTGCCCCGGCAGGATGGCGGACAGGTCACCGGTGGCAAAGCGGATGAGCGGATAGTCTGGGTTCAGGGAGGTGACAACGACCTCGCCCACCTCGCCCGGCGCCACCGGCATTCCGGTGCCCGGAGTGACGATCTCGACGATCACATGCTCGTCGACGATCATCCCCTCCATCGCGGAACTTTCATAGGCGATATTGCCCAGATCCGCGGTTGCATAACTTTGCAGGCAGGTGATCCCCCGATCGGCATACTCCTGGCGCAGGCTGGGGAACAACGCGCCGCCGCCGACGGCGGCCTTGGTAAACTTCAGGCTGACGCCCATCTCGTCGGCCTTGTCGAGAATCACCTTGAGGTAATCCGGCGTCCCGGCATAGGCGGTGCACCCCACGTCGCGGGCGGCGGTCACCTGCAATTCGGTTTGCCCCGTCCCGGCAGGCAGCACCGCCGCGCCCACGGCGCGGGCGCCGTTTTCAAAGATCATGCCAGCGGGCGTCAGGTGATAGCCGAAACAGTTCTGCACGATGTCGCCTTGCCCGATCCCGGCAGCATGCAGGAACCGTCCCATACGCCACCAGTCGTGATCGACACCGCCCGGTTCATAGATCGGACCCGGCGACTGAAAAATATGGGCAAAGCCATGTGCAGGCTTGACCGTGAAGCCGCCAAAGGGCGGATGCTCAGCCTGTGCGCGGCTCAACTCGGACTTGCGCAGAACGGGCAAATTCGCCAGCGCCTCGGGCGACGTGACCGCGTCGGCATCGATGCCAGCCAGCGAGGCAGAAAACCCGGCAGCGCCCTGCGCGCGGGCGATCTGTTGCGGCAACGCTTTGGAGAGATCGGCCGCGCGCTCGTCGGCGGACCGGGTTTCGAGAGCATCGAAATGCTGTGTCATGGATAAGCCCTCCATGCGCCGCGCGGGGCGCGACAGCTTGCCTGATTGAGATTGTATTGACGTTGGGGCAATTGACTGCATGCCATCGCATACAATTTGACCCGACCACATTGAGACGACTGAGAGAGGAGACCGACGTGACCGATTTCGACACCGCAGACCTGGACAGCAGGATCGCCTTTCACGACACGCTGCAAACCATGGAGGCGGATTTTTCGGGCTTTCACTTCGACACTTCGGAAACCGTCAACCGATTTTACGACCGGCTGGAAGAGCGCATCGCGCAAACCGGTGAAGAGAAATGGTTTTTTCTGGTCAACCTGCACGGAACCCGGATCGATCCCGAGGCCTGGCTGGCCTATTCCCGCCGGGGCAAGGCGTTGAACCTGGCGCATTCCATGGGCTCGGTCCGCTATGATCCCTCGGACGAAACGCGGACCCAGATCGAGCGCGCGGCCAACACCGAATACTTCGACCCAAACCTGTTTGCCAGCCGTGACGAAGCGCTGGACCGAATCACCCAGTTGCCCAGCACGCGCCGCAAGCGGGTGCAGCACGATCCGAACTATGTTCTGAGCGATTTCGTGCGCAGACTTTCGTTCGACGCTGACGCCGGGATCATGGACGTGAATTTTTCTCATTTTGTCTTTCATCACTCGCGCGACGTGAACGAGTTTTACGACTATATCGAGGAACGCATCGCCGAGACCGGTCGCAAATGGTACTTTCTGGTCGACCTCAACGGTTGCGAAATCCTGCCTGCGGCGTGGGTGCAATATGCCCATCGGGGCAAAAAGCTGAACACCGCGCATTCCCTTGGATCGGTCCGCTTCGCCGCGGGGTCCGAGACCGAGGCCGACATCCGTCTGCGTGCCGAAACCCAGGGATTTCGCCCCAACATCCGCAACACGCGCGACGAGGCGCTGGAGCGGATTGCCGAGATGAAAGCGGAAAGCGAACACGCCTGACCCCTCACAGCCACCGCTTGCGGCGACGGTACGAACGCACGTCGCGAAAACTTTTTCGGCCCTCGTCGGACATACCCAGATAGAACTCCTTCACATCGGGGTTCTCACGCAGATCGGCGGCGGGGCCGTCCATCACCACACGGCCCGACTCCAGGATATAGCCGTAGTGGGCAAACCGAAGCGCCACGTTGGTGTTCTGTTCCGCCAGCAGGAAAGACACGCCTTCCTTCTGGTTCAGATCCCTGACGATTTCGAAAATCTCTTCGACCAACTGCGGCGCCAGGCCCATCGAGGGCTCGTCCAGCAGGATCGTTTCGGGTCGCGACATCAGCGCCCGGCCCATCGCCACCATCTGTTGTTCACCGCCTGATGTATAACCCGCCTGGCTGCGGCGGCGTTCCTTGAGGCGGGGGAAATAGTTGTAGACCAGCTCAAGATCCTGCTGAATCTTGCCCTTGCCGTCCTTGCGGGTATAAGCGCCGGTCAACAGGTTTTCCTCGACCGTCAGGTGTTCGAAACAATGACGCCCTTCCATCACCTGAATCACGCCCTTTTCCACCAGATCGGCCGGGTCGCTTTCGTGGATGCTCTCGCCGCGGTATTTGATCGACCCTTTGGTGACCTCGCCGCGCTCGGAATGGAGCAGGTTCGACACCGCCTTGAGCGTGGTCGTCTTGCCTGCGCCGTTGCCGCCCAGCAGCGCTGTGATGCCGCCCTTGGGAACGGTGAGGCTGACGCCTTTGAGCACGAGGATCACGTGATTATAGATCACCTCGATATTATTGACCTCAAGCAGGGTATCAGCCTGCACTTCGGTGGGTGTTGCCGCATCCAGCATCAGCGCTTGTCCTCATGCCTGTCCCGCGAACGCGAGACTTGTCCGGTACGGAGCGGCGGGCCAGCCGCCGCCCCCTGTTGATCCGCGCCCCGGCCCATGCCGGGGCACGTTCGGCTTAGTTGCAGCCCGCTTCGATGTTGTTTTCCGAAGCGTAAGCGCCCGAGTCTTCCTCGATCAGCGCGCCGATCACTTCGCCATCGGTCGGTTTGAAGTCCGAGATCAGAGACCAGGTCTTGTTGGCCGCATCCCACTGGGTCACACCTACCAAGGCGTCGCCACCATGGTTTTCGCAGTTGACCGAGAAGGCCGGGCCAAAGTTCGGAAGACCCAGTTCGGTCATCTTCTCCTGGCTCATTTCCAGAGCTTCCATGCCCGCGCGCATGTCGGACGAGGTGATGTCCGCATTACCCGAAATCTCTTGAGCCTTCTTGGCCGCTTCAGCAGCCAGCATGGCAGCATAAAGACCGCGGTTATAGAGCACCGAACCAACCTGATCGCCAGCACCGGCGGCCTTACCTGCATCGATCACATATTTCTGCAGATCGTCGTATAGCGGATAATCAGAGCCCACGTTGTGGAAGGTCAGCGCCTTATAGCCGTTGGCGGCCTCGCCTGCAGGCATGACGTCATGCTCTGCGCCCGACCACCAGATGCCGATGAAATTTTCCATCGGGAAGCGGATGTTGGCAGCTTCCTGAACCGCAACCTGATTCATCACGCCCCAGCCCCACATCAGGACATAGTCGGGACGGTCGCGACGGATTTGCAGCCACTGAGACTTCTGCTCCTGACCCGGATGGTCGACCGGTAGGGCGATGAGTTCATACCCGTGCTTCTTGGACAGCTCTTCCAGCGTGCGGATCGGTTCCTTACCATAGGCCGAGTTGTGATAGACCAGCGCGATCTTCTTGCCGTTCAGATCGCCACCGTTTTCATCCAGCAGATAGTTGATCGCGCCCGACGCACCATCCCAGTAGTTTGCAGGATAGTTGAAGGTATGGCTGAACACCTTGCCGTTCTTGGCCGAGGTGCGGCCATAGCCCATGGTGTGCATCGGGATATCGTCTGCAGTGGTTTTGGGGATCAGCTGATAGGTGATACCAGTCGACAGCGGCTGATACACCAGCGCGCCCTGGCCCTTGGTCGATTCATAGCATTCCACACCCTTCTCGGTGTTATAGCCGGTCTCGCATTCGATCACCTTGGCCGGTACGCCACCGATGCCGCCGTCGCGCTCGTTCAGCAGGGTGAAATAATCCGCATAACCATCGGCGAACGGAATGCCACCCGCCGCATAGGGGCCGGTCCGATAGCTGAGCGACGGAAACACGAGGTCTGCCATCGCCGGGCCTGCGGCCATCATGGCGCCCAGCGCCAGGGTTGCCAGTTTTGTCTTCATCGGGTTAGTCCTCCCTTGGTTTTGACCGATGTATCCACCCCGCAAATCCGGCCGGGGCCATCCGTAGGGCGGGTCGCCCCGCCCGGCCCTTCGTCAATAGGGGAAGGGCCAAAGTCTCAGTTTCTCCTTCGCAACGCGCCAGAGCTGGGCCAGCCCGTGCGGTTCGAGGATCAGGAACATGATGATCAGCGCGCCCACGATCACCAGCTGCAGGTGCGCCACGATATCGGTGGGCCAGCCCAGTACATCGACGCCCAGAACCTTCAGCACCACTGGCAACAACACCAGGAAGGCGGCGCCGGCGAAAGAGCCAAAGATCGAGCCAAGACCGCCGATGATGACCATGAACAGCACCAGGAACGATTTCTGGATGCCGAATGCCTCGCCGACCTCGACCGCGCCGAGATAGACCGAAAAGAACAGCGCACCCGAGATTCCGACAAAGAATGACGAGACGGCAAAGGCGCTCATCTTGGCCTTGAGCGGGTTCACTCCGATGATTTCCGCCGCGATATCCATGTCGCGGATCGCCATCCAGGTCCGGCCCGTGGTGCCGCGCGTCAGGTTGCGCGCGATCAGCGCCGAAACGGCCAGAAAGATCAGGCAGAACAGATAGGTCGCCCAGGCCGGTGCGTTCGGGCCGGTGATGATGATGCCGAACACGTCACGTTCCGGCGCGTTGATCTGGCCCGAGGCCGAGTAGTTGTAGAACCACGGCACCCGGTTGAAGAGCCACACAAGGAAGAACTGCGCCGCCAGCGTCGCAACTGCCAGATAGAACCCCTTGATACGCAAGCTCGGCAGGCCGAACAGGACACCGACAAAGGCGGTGATGCCGCCCGCAAGGAGCACATGAATGAACATGGACACCTCGGGGAAGGCAGTCATCAGCTTGTAGCAGGAATAGGCCCCCACCGCCATGAAACCGCCGGTCCCCAGCGAAACTTGACCGCAATATCCCACAAGGATATTCAGCCCGATCGCCGCAATAGCGTAGATCAGGAACGGCAGCAGCAGCGCGTTGGCCCAATAGTCGTTGATGACGAAGGGGATGATGCCAAAGGCCACCGCCAGAACGACATAGTACCGATAGCGGTCGAACTTGATCGGAAAGGTCTGGCTGTCGTCCTGATAGGAGACTTTGAAATCCCCGGCTTCACGATAGAACATGGCTCACTTTCCCCATTCTTCCTGCGCCCGTTTGCGGGTCGCGGCATCCAGTTGTTTCGATGATCTGGCGTAGCCGGTTGCCTCGGATAAACGCACCAGTTTGTTGATGGCGACCAGCTCTTGCACGGATCACACCCTTTCGATGATCTTCTCGCCGAACAGCCCCTGCGGACGGAACACCAGGAAGATCAGCGCCAGCACATAGGCGAACCAGTTCTCGGTCGCGCCACCCACCAGCGGGCCAATCGAGAATTCGAACAGCTTCTCGCCCACGCCGATGATAAGCCCGCCGACAATGGCGCCGGGGATCGAGGTGAAGCCACCCAGCATCAGCACCGGCAGCGCCTTGAGCGCGATCAGGCTCAGCGAGAACTGCACGCCCGACTTGGTGCCCCACATGATGCCTGCGACCAGCGCGACAAAGCCTGCAACCGACCAGACCATAACCCAGATGAAGTTCAGCGAAATACCCACCGACAGCGCTGCCTGATGGTCGTCGGCCACCGCGCGCATGGCCCGGCCCTGCTTGGTGTATTGGCTGAAGGCCACCAGCGCCGCCACCAGAAGCGCCGCAATCACGGTCGCCACAATGTCGAGGTTGTCGATGAAAAAGCCATAGCCGAAAATGTTGAACGTCGCCTCATCGATCCACAGGTTGATGCCCTGCGGCAGGCCCACATCCAGCGTCTTGATTTCGGAACCCCACATCAGGTCGGCCACACCTTCAAGGAAATAGGCCAGGCCGATGGTCGCCATGAACAGGATGATCGGCTCCTGCCCGACCAGGTGGCGCATGACGAAACGTTGCACGCACCACGCCAGCAGCACCATGACCGCCATGGTCAGCAAGATCGCCAGCGCACCGGGGATGTTCCAGCCGAAATGGGTAATGTGCCCGCCAAAGATCGCATTGATCAGGTGTGCGAACGGAACCTGCCCGTTCATGATCCCGACCAGCGTCATCGCCGCAAACAGCGCCATGACGCCCTGCGCATAGTTGAAAATGCCGGACGCCTTGTAGATCAACACGAACCCCAGGGCCACCAGCGCATAGAGCACCCCGGCCATCAGGCCGTTCAGGATGACCTCCATCGCAAAAATCAACTGATCAGGCATGTATGCCTCCCCTCATCTTTGTCAGGCGGTCAGTCATGTGCCACGCCCAGATAGGCGTCGATGACTTCCTGGTTGTTGCGCACCTCGTCGGGGGTGCCGTCGCCGATCTTCTTGCCGTAATCCATCACGACCACCCGGTCGCTCAGGTCCATCACCACGCCCATGTCATGTTCGATCAGGGCGATGGTGGTTCCGAACTCGTCATTCACGTCGAGGATGAAACGGCTCATGTCTTCCTTCTCTTCGACATTCATGCCTGCCATCGGCTCGTCCAGCAGCAGCAGCTTGGGCTCGGCCGCCAGTGCACGGGCCAGTTCCACCCGCTTTTTCAGGCCATAAGGCAGGCGCGCCACCGGGGTCTTGCGAATGTGCTGGATCTCGAGGAAGTCGATGATCTTTTCGACCGCCTCGCGGTTCTTGGTTTCTTCCGCCTCGGCCTTGCCCTTCCACAGCGCCTGCTGGATCAGGTTGGTCTTCATGTAGTTCAGACGGCCTGTCATCACGTTGTCCAGCACGCTCATGCCTTCGAACAACGCGATGTTCTGGAAGGTGCGGGCGATGCCCTGGCGTGCCACCTCATAGGGGCGCATGGCCGGACGTTTGGCTCCATGGAACCAAACCTCGCCCTCCTGCGGAACGTAAAAGCCCGAGATCACGTTCAGCATCGACGACTTGCCGGCGCCGTTCGGTCCGATAATGGCGCGAATTTCGCCCTCGCGGATGTCGAACGAGATATCCTTGATCGCCACCACGCCTCCAAAGCGCAGGGTGATGTTCTTCATTTCCATCACCACGCCGCCGATCTTGCGGCCGTCCTCGGTGACATATCCTTCGGATGCATCCAGCATCGGCTACTCCCTGAACTTCGCGGTTACGGGGCGGCGGGCGGGGCGATGCCCGGAACGGGCGAGCGGCGCACGCGCGGCCCTCATTCCGCCGCCACCTTGTGCTGCGCCACCGGGACAACCGGCGCGTCTATGATCTTCAGCGTTGCGCTGATCGATCCCTTGCGCCCGTCCTCATAGGTCACCTCGGTCTTGGTCGAGATCGTGTCCGACCCGTCGTATAGCGCGGTGATGATGTCGTGGAACTTCTCTTCGACAAACCCGCGCCGCACCTTCCGCGTGCGGGTCATCTCGCCATCATCGGCGTCCAGTTCCTTATGCAGAACAACAAAGCGATGCACCTGGCAGCCCGACAGCATTTCATCTGCCGCCACTGACTTGTTCACCTCTTCCACATGGGCCTTTATCGTCTCTAACACACGCGGATGACCCGCCAGTTCCTGATAAGACGCATAGGCCACGTTGTTGCGTTCCGCCCAGTTGCCCACCGCCGTCAGGTCGATGTTGATGAAGGCGACGCAACGGTCCTTGCCATTGCCGAACAGAACGACCTCCAGAATATCGGGATAGAACTTGAGCTTGTTCTCGACATATTTGGGCGCGAACATCGACCCGTCGGCCATCTTGCCCACATCCTTGGCCCGGTCGATGATCCGCAGGTGGCCCGAACCTTCCTCGATGAAGCCCGCATCGCCAGTCGCGACCCAGCCCTCGGCATCCTTGGTCGACGCAGTGGATTCGGGGTTCTTGTAATACTCGACGAAAACGCCGGGCGAGCGATAGTGGATCTCGCCCTTCTCGTCGATCTTGATCTCGACATCCGGCGCCGGAACGCCAACTGTATCCGCGCGCACCTCGCCATCGGGCTGCACGGTGATGAACACCGTCGCCTCGGTCTGGCCGTAAAGCTGTTTCAGGTTGATGCCGAGCGAGCGGTAGAAGTCGAAAATCTCGGGTCCGATCGCCTCACCCGCAGTGTATCCGACGCGGAACCGGCTATAGCCCAGCGTATCCTTGAGCGGGCCATAGACCAGAACATTGCCCAGCGCATATTTGAAACGGTCGCCAAAGCTGACTGGTTTGCCGTCCAGAATGCGGCCGCCGACCTTCTTGGCGTGGGCCATGAAGTAATCGAACATCCGCTTCTTCAGCTTGCCCGCATCCTCCATCCGGATCATCACGTTGGTCAGCTGGGTCTCGAACACACGCGGCGGAGCAAAGAAATAGGTCGGCCCGATCTCGCGTAGATCGGTCATCATCGTGTCGGCGCTTTCGGGGCAGTTCACGCAGAACCCGCACCAATAGGCCTGACCGATGGAAAAGATGAAATCGCCTACCCAGGCCATTGGCAGATAAGACAGAATGTCCTCGCCGCGCGTCAGATGATCGAAATCGGCCGAATTCTTGGCGCTTTCGATCACGTTGCGGTTCGACAGCACAACGCCCTTGGGCTTGCCCGTGGTGCCCGAGGTATACAGCATCACGCAGGTGTCGTCATAAGTGATATCCGCGATGCGCTGATCCAGTTCCGCGTCGAAACGCTGATGACCGGCGCGGCCCTCGGCCTTGATATCGTCCAGCGCGTTCATCTGGCTGTGGTCGTATTTCCGCATGCCGCGCTTGTCGGTATACAGGATGTGCTTGATCTGGTGCACCGTCTCCTGGATCTCGATGACCTTGTCGACCTGCTCCTGATCGCCGCAGACGACGTATTTCGCGCCGCAATGCTCCATCACATAGGTCATCTCTTCGGCCACCGAATCCTGATAGAGCGGCACCGGCACCGCGCCCACCATCTGGGCCGCAACCATCGACCAGTAATGCGCCGGACGGTTGCGTCCAATCACCGCGATATGGTCGCCTTTTTCAACGCCGATCTCCATGAAGCCAAGCGCCATGGCCCTGATTTCCTTGGCAGCCTGGGCCCAGGTCCAGCATTGCCAGATCCCGAATTCCTTTTCGCGATAGGCCGGGGCATCCCCGATTTGGGTTGCGTTGCGATGAAGCAGCGCCGGAAGGGATACATACCCTTCAGCGCCAGACTGCGTCTGAGCCAATGTCTTTTCTCCTCCCCATCCCGACCCGTCTAATGGCCGGAAACGTCCGCGGCTGCGAATCTGTCCCGATGTGGGACCTTCAAAGGTTGATCGGTAACTTTTTCCTGATGTTTTCCCAAATCTTACGAATTGTAACAAGTTGCGAAAATCCGGGTATGCCTTGTTACATTTGGCCACACCGGCGGGAACGGCGGCAAAGGCTCTACACCCTGCATCCGTCCGGTGATAGGCATGGGCTGCAAGGAGGAAGGCATTGGGCAATTCCGATCAGCGCATCAAGGCAATGACGACCGCCGGTCTGAACCTGATCGGACAGGCGCTGTCGATCTACGACAGCAACTTGAAACTGGTGCTGAGCAACCGCCGTTTCCAGGAAATGTTCGAACTGCCCGATCGTCTGGTCGAGCCCGGCGCGTCCTTCGCCGACACGATCCGCCATCTGGCCGAAAACGGCGAATACGCGCCCGAAGAGAATATCGAGGACATCATCCGCAGCCGCGTCGAACAGGCGCTGGCGTTCGCGCCGCACTATATCGAACGCATCCGCCCCAACGGTCAGGTCATCTCGGTCGAGGGCGCGCCGCTGCCGCAGGGCGGTTGGGTGGCGGTCTATACCGACATTTCCCGCACCAAGCGGGTCGAAGAGATGCTGCGCTCGCGGTCCGAGGAGCTGTCCGATCAGTTGCTGACCCATGCCGAGGAACTCTCGGCCACCAACCGCGAACTCGCCGCCACCATAACCGCGCTGGAAGAGGCCAAGCGGCAGCTGACCGAAATCGAATCGCGCACCCGCCTGACCACCGAAATGATGCCCGCCCATATCGCGCATGTCGATGCCAAAGGGCACTATACCTATTCCAATCGCCGCCTCAGTTCGGTGATGCCGGGACGGCCTTCGGAAATCCTGGGCCTGCACATCTCCGAGGCGCTCGGCCCCTCCGCCTTTGCCCGCGTCGCGCCACATCTGCAAAAGGCCTATGGCGGGCGCACGTCCGTCTTCGAATTCACCGAGGATCACGACCAGCGCCGCATCCGTGTCTCGTTCACGCCGGACGAAGAAGGCGGCGTCTATATCCTGTCGATGGACGTGACCGAGGAAACCCAGGCCCGCGTCGCGCTGCAGCAATCGCGCCGGCGGGCGATGGCGGCGCAAATGACCAGCGGGCTGGCGCATGACTTCTCGAACCTGCTGACCATCATCCTCGGCATGCAGGGCAAGCTGGAAAAGATGGCCCTGCCCGAAGAGGCCGCCGAACTGGTCGCCGCCACCCAGCAGACCGCGCGCCGGGGCGGGCAGTTGCTGAACCGGATCGCCGACATGACCGGCAACCGCACCCTGCATCCGCAGGCCACCGACATGCGCGGACTGCTGGAAGACATGAAGATCCTCGCCTCTCCCTCGCTGCCGCGCGGAATGGGTCTGTCAGTGGTGAACACCCTGCCCGACGAGGCATTGCTGCTTGATCCCGGCATGTTGCAGGATGCGCTGCTGAACCTGGTCCTGAATGCCCGCGACGCCTGTGGTGCGACCGGGCAAATCACCATCAGCGCCCACGCCATCGGCTCTATCTGGGTCGAGATCACTGTTACAGACACCGGCCCCGGCTTTTCGCCCGATGCCTTGGACAAGGCACTGAACCCGTTCTTTACCACCAAGGGCAGCGAAGGGTCGGGGCTGGGCCTGCCAATGGTCTATGACATGGTCAAATTGGCAGGCGGCGACCTGCAGCTGCGCAACTCGCCTTCGGGCGCGGCGGTGATCCTGCGCCTGCCCTATCGCGCCGCCCCGCAGGTGCAGGGCGGGCTGGCCCTGCTGGTCGAGGACAACGACGACCTGCGCAGCCAGTTCCGCGACCTTCTGATCGATCTCGGCCTGTCGGTGATCGAGGCCACCTCGGTTGACGAGGCCTGCGCGCTCACCGCCGATATCGAGGATATCTCGCTGGTACTTTCCGACATCAAACTCGAAGGTTCCGCCACCGGCATCGACCTGATCAAGCGCCTGCAACCCGGATTGCCCTGTATCCTGATGACCTCGCTGCCGCTGACCGATCCGCTGCACCGCCAGGCCCTTGCGCTGGGCCCGGTTCTGCGCAAACCCTTTTCGCGGGCGCAACTCTCTGCCCTGATCCGACCCGAGGCCGCCCCATGACACAACCGCTGGTGACCATTCTCGACGACGAACCCGAGATCCGACAGATCCTGACCGACGCGCTGGAAGAAGCCGGGTTTCGCACCCAAAGCTTCTCGCGCGCCCGCGAATTCGAAGCCTCGCTGAAACGGGTCACTCCGGATGTCTGCCTGGTCGACCTGTCGCTGCCCGACACCGACGGGCTGGCGCTGGTGCACCGGCTGGCGCTGGAACAGGGCGCGGCGGTGATCATCATCTCGGGCCGCGCCCAGGTACAGGACCGGGTGACCGGGCTGGAACTGGGGGCAGATGACTATATCACCAAACCATTCGACCCCGCCGAGGTGGTGGCCCGCATCCGCGCCCGCCTGCGCGCCCCGCGCGCCACCTTACAAACGGGCGGCAACACCGCGCTTTTCAACGGCTGGACCGCCCATTTTGACAGCTACATCCTCGAGGACGACAACGGCACGCAAACACCCTTCAGCCACGCCGAAGGCGAGGTGCTGCGACTGTTCCTGGAAAGCCCCAAACGCCTGATCAGCCGCGCCCAGATGCAGGAAATGCTGGGCGGCGGCGCCGGTGAAAGCTTCGACCGGGCGATGGATGTGCGCATCTCGCGTCTGCGCACCAAACTGGGCGAAGACCCCAAGAACCCGCGCCTGATCAAGACGATCTACGGGGCCGGGTACATCTTTCTGGGCGATGTCAGCTGGCGATAACCCAAAACACGCATAAAGCATCCGCTGCTTCTTTCTGGTCCGAAACAGGAACAGCGTTGGGCCGTCAGTCGGGCTGGTCAGGGCCGGCCTTCTCCGGTCGATCAGTCCGGCGCCAACACCGCCTGTTCCAGCACCCGCAGGCCCGCAACCAGATCGGCCTCATCGGTATCCTCGGCAAAATCGTGGCTGATGCCGCCGATGGAGGGCACGAACAGCATCGCCACCGGCATCAGGCGCGAGACATTGGTGGCGTCATGCAGCGCGCCCGACGGCATCGTCCGCCAGCGCCCCGGCGCAACCGCCTCGGCCCCGCTCTCCAGCGCCGAACGCAGGCGGCCATCCATCGGCACCGGTTCCAGTCCCAGCAGGGGGCCAAACTCCAACTCCATACCGGCTTCACCTGCAACTTCCTGCGCCGTTTGCCGGATGATCTCCTCCATCCGCGCCAGCCGTCCGGCCTCGCCGTCGCGCCATTGCATCGAAAAGGTGGCCCTGCCCGGCACGATGGACGAGGCATTGGGATGCAGCGACACATGCCCGATGGTCCAGACGGTTCGCGGCGTGACCACATTTCGGAACCGGTCGTTGATCCGCGCGCTGAACAGCGACATCGCCTGAAAGGCGTCGCGGCGCAAGTGCATCGGCGTGGTGCCCGCGTGGTTCTGCTGTCCTTGATACGTGATCTTCATGTCGCGGATACCCACGATATCGGTGACGACGCCGATCTGCTCGCCCTCGGCATCCAGTGTCGGCCCCTGCTCGATATGCATCTCGACAAAACCGGTGAATCGTTCCGGGTCCACGAAATCTCCGGCCAGATCGGCGATTGCCGCCCGCGCCGCGCCAAAGGCGATCCCAGAGTGATCGGTCAGCGTGTCGGCCCGATCCAGCGACAGATGCCCCGACCAGATGGCCGAACCGGTGGTGACGCCGAACCGCCCCTCCTCATCCTGAAAACTCACGACCGAGACCGGGCGATCCACCGCCCGCGCCACCTCAAGCGCCGCGATCACGCCCAGTGCACCGTCCAGCCAGCCGCCCTCGGGCTGGCTGTCGGAATGCGATCCCATCAACAACGAGGGGCCTTCGGCCAGACCGAACAGGTTGCCCACCGGGTCGACCTGCACCTGCAGCCCGGCCTCTTCCATCCGGGACGCAAGCCACTTCCGGGCGGCGATGTCGGCCTCGGAATAGGCCGGGCGCACCACGCCCTTGCCGACGCCGGACGCACCGAAACCGCGCAGCATGTGAAGGTCAGTCAGAAACCGCTCTGCGTCCACTGCCATAAGGTTTTCCTTTCCAGTCCGGGGCCTGAGGGGCCATTATTCGTGTCACATCACCACAACAAGTGACAGGTCCAAGGGAGAGAGGCAAATGGCAAAGACGGCACTCATCACCGGCGCATCCAGCGGCATCGGGCGCGGAACCGCCATCCGGCTGGCCTCGGACGGCTGGCACATTCTGGCCCACGGTCGCCGCGAGGACGCGCTTGCCGAAACGCTCGACATGGTGCGCACAGCAGGTGGAACCGGCCAATCCTTTGCCGCCGAAATGGGCGATATGGACGCTGTCGCAGCGCTGGCCGATTGGGCAACGGCGGGTGACCGGCTGGACGCCATGGTGCATTGCGCGGCGAAATTCACCTATGGCCCGGTCTCGACAGAGCGCTTTGCCGATTGGGACAGATCCATCGATCAGGTTCTCAGGGCGACGGTCAGGCTGACGGCGCACGTGCTGCCAAAGATTCAGGCGTCGCAGGGATCGTTTGTCTATATTTGCGGTCCAACCTCGTGGCTGGGCTGGAAGAACCACGCAATCCACTGCGCCCTTCGACACGCACAGGCCGGCTTCGCCAAGGCGCTGTTCGAAGACGTTCGCGAGGACGGGGTCGGCGTGACGCTGGTGCATCCGGGATTTGTCAACACACCCGACGTCAACGACACCGGCAAGGACCGCACGCGCATGATCCAGCTTGCGGACATATCCCAGATGATAGCGACCGTCATTACGCTGCCGAACACGGCCTGCGTCACCGAACTGACGCTGCGCCCCCAGCGCTCGCCTTATCTGTGATTTTTCACGCCAAAGCGGCGAAACCCCTCTGGCCCCCTGCGGAAAGCTGACCTAAGACTTGCCGCAAGAGGAGCCGGATATGTCCCACATCACGCTGGTGCGCCACGGGCAGGCCAATACCGAGGCGCGCGACGAGGAAAGCTATGACCGACTGAGCGATCTGGGCCATCAACAGGCCCGGTGGCTGGGCGCGCATCTGGCCGATACTCGCGCACATCATCCCCGCGCCTATTGCGGCACCCTGAAACGTCACGTGGAAACCGCCGCCAGCATGGGGCTGACCAACCCGGTGCAGGACGCGCGCCTGAACGAGATAGAGTATTTCGCCCTTGCCCAGCTGTTCGAAGACCAGCACGGCGTCGCCATCCCGCGCGACCGCGAGGGCTTTGTGCAGCATTTGCCAATGACCTTCACCGCATGGGCCAAGGGCGAGATCGAGAACGCGCCGGAAACCTTTGCTGAATTCGAGGCCCGCGTATCGTCAGCGCTGCATGACATCGGCACAAAAGGCGGGCCGGCGATCGTGGTGACCTCGGGCGGGCTGATCTCAATGGCGGTGCGGCAGGCCATGGGGCTGGAGATTCCGGCCATGGCCCGCGTCGCCCTTGCCATCATGAACACGTCGATGCATCGTCTGCACCCGATTGGCGATCACCTCAGCCCGGTCCTGTTCAACGCCGTGCCGCATCTGGAAACGCCCGACCGGCAATTCGCCCAAACCCACCTGTGACGGAGCCCACCATGCAGCTTTACTATGCGCCCCGCACCATCTCGGTCGCCGTTGCCATCGCCCTGGAAGAGGCCGGGCTGGAGTATGAGGCGATCCGCCTCGACTTCGCCAATGCCGAACAGACCAAACCGGCCTACAAACAGATCAACCCCAAGGGCCGCGTGCCTGCGCTGGCGGTTCAGGGCGGTATCCTGACCGAAACCGGCGCGTTGCTGGAATACGTCGCGGCCAGGGCTCCGCAAGCGGGGCTGGTGCCCGACGATCCGGTGATGGCCGCGCGCATGCGCGAGGTGATGTACTATCTCGCCTCAACCATGCACGTGAACCATGCCCACAAGCTGCGCGGCGCCCGCTGGGCCGACAAAAAAGCAAGCTGGAAGGACATGACCGCCAAGGTGCCGCAGACCATGACCGCCTCATGCAGGTATATCGAGGCGAACGGGCTGCGCGGGCCGTTTGTTCTGGGCGACCGGATCAGCCTTGCCGACTGTTACCTTTACGTGGTGTGCAGCTGGCTCGAAGGCGACGGGGTCGATGTGACGACCTTCCCCGGGATCGCCGCGTTTCGCAAAACGATGGAGGCGCGCGCCTCGGTTCAGGCGGTACACGCCGCCGGGATGCTTTGACAGAAGGACAGGATATGACACATCTCTGGGTCCGGGCCGAACAGCGCCCGAACGAAGAACGGGTGGGGCTGACGCCCGAAGGCGCGGCGCAGCTGATCGCGGCCGGTATCCGGGTGACGGTCGAGGACAGCTCGGTCCGCGCCGTTCCGATTGATGGTTACAAGGCCGCAGGGTGCGAAATTGCGGCCGAGAACAGCTGGCCCGACGCGCCGCGGGATGCGATCATCTTCGGCCTCAAGGAGCTGCCCGAGGACGGCACGCCCCTGCCTCATCGCCACATCATGTTCGGCCACGCCTTCAAGGGTCAGCACTCGGGCCGCGCGCTGCTGCAGCGGTTCAAGGCGGGCGGCGGCACGCTTTATGATCTGGAATATCTGGTGGACGAAACCGGCCGCCGGGTCGCCGCATTCGGCTATTGGGCCGGATATGCGGGTGCGGCGGTGACGCTCAAGGCCTGGGCAGCGCAGCAGCGTGGCGAATTGTGCGGCTCCGTGGGCGTTTATCCCGGCAAGGATGCGCTGAACGCCGAGCTGCTGGCCGAACTGGACGCCACCGGTGCGGACCGCCCCCGCGCCATCGTTATCGGTGCATTGGGCCGGGTCGGCACCGGCGCTTCGGACCTCTGTGAGGCGATGGGCGTTCAGGTCACCAAATGGGACATGGCCGAAACCGCAAGCGGCGGCCCCTTCCCCGAGATCCTCGCCCATGACATCTTTCTCAACTGCATCTTCGCCCGTCCCGGCACGCCGGTCTTTGTCCCCCGTGACGCGATGACCGCCCCCCGAAGACTGACCGCCATCGGTGACGTCGCCTGCGATCCGGACAGCGATTACAACCCGGTTCCGGTCTATGACCGCGCCACCACCTGGGGGGCCCCGGCCCTGCGCGTCGCGACCAATCCGGTGCTGGACGTGATGGCGATCGACAACCTGCCCTCGATGCTGCCAGTGGAAAGCTCGCAGGACTACGCGGCGCAACTGCTGCCCTCGCTGGCCACCCTGAACGACTTGACCGCAGGTGTCTGGGGCCGGGCCGAGGCTGAATTCACAACCCATATCGAAAGGATCTGAGCGATGACCATTCACTGGTGTGGCACCGGCCTGTCGGCCATCCCCGGATTGCGGCGGCTGATCGAGGCGGGCCATCCCGTCACCGTCTGGAACCGGACCGTCGAAAAGGCCAGGGCCGAGGTCGGCGACCTGACCGATGACATCCGAGCCTTCGACATCGACGCGCTTGGCGCGGTGCTGGCCAAGGGCGACGTGATCGTGTCGATGCTGCCGGGCGACTGGCACGTGCCGCTGGCCGAGCTGGCGATCGCCAAGGGCGCGAATTTCGTCTCATCCTCGTACATCGCGCCCGAGATGCGCGCGCTGGATGACAAGGCGCGCGAGGCGGGCGTGGCGCTGGTCAACGAAGTGGGTCTCGACCCCGGCATCGACCACCTGATGGCGCATGCGCTGGTCGATGACTACCGCGCCTCCGACGCGTTCGATCCGCAAAACCACCTCAGCTTCATTTCCTATTGCGGTGGCATTCCCAAGCACCCCAACCCGTTCCGCTACAAGTTCAGCTGGTCGCCGCTGGGCGTTCTCAAAGCGCTGCGTTCGCCCTCCGGCTCGATCCGCGACTACGCACCGCTCGACGTGGCCCGCCCTTGGGATGCGATCACCAGCTATGTCGCCCCCCTGCCCTCGCCGGAAAGCTTCGAGGTCTACCCCAACCGCGACTCGATCCCCTTCAAGGCCCAGTACCATTTCGAAGACCACTGGCCGGTCAAAGAGTTCGTCCGAGGCACCTTGCGCCTGAACGGCTGGGCCGATGCGTGGGCGGATGTATTCCGCGAAATCGAAACCCTTTCCGGTCCCGAAGGCGACGCGCGGCTCAAGGAGATGTCCGACCAGTTCTGGGCCGAAAACGCCTATGACGAGGGCGAGCCCGACCGCGTTGTCCTGTGCGTCGGGCTGAAGGCCGAAAAGGACGGGCGCGAGGTCTGGCACAAGACCTATGTCATGGATGCATGGGGCGACGCGCGCGGCACCGCCATGGCGCGTCTTGTTTCGATCCCGGTCTCTCTGGCGATCGAGGCAGTGCTGAACCGCGCCATCCCGGCGGGCGTGCACGCTGCACCCAGCGATCCGAAACTGGTTCAGTCATGGATGGGCGAAATCGACACGCTGGCCCAGCATCTGCAGGTGGTCGATCACCTGGCCTGACCCACCGAAAATCTGCCCCATCACAACGGGTGATGGGGCAGCTCACAGAATTCGGCGTTTCCTTTCGGCTGCGACCTGCCATAAACACCCGCTACATCTGCCGGAGAGCCCCATGGCGCAGCACACCGCCCGACCAACCGACAACATAGACACTCCTCAGGGGCTGGCTTTTGCCATCACGGCCTATCTGCTGTGGGGGTTCCTGCCCATCTACATGAAGGCGCTGGCCCATATCCCGCCAGCCGAGGTTGTCGCGCACCGGGTCATCTGGTCGGTCCCGATTGCCGGTGCGCTGCTGATCGTGCTGCGCCGAACCCGCGATCTGCGCACAGCGCTGACCCACCCCCGCACATTGGCGATGGGGTGCCTGACCGCAGCTCTGATTTCGGTCAACTGGGGCATCTATGTCTGGGCTATCGGAGCGGGCAAGGCGCTGGATGCGGCACTGGGATATTACATCAACCCGCTCTTCAGCATCGCCTTGGGCGCGCTCTTGCTGCGCGAAAAACTCAGCCCCGCCCAACTCGTCGCAATCGCCCTCGCGGCCACAGCCGTCATCGTGCTGACCGTCGCGGCAGGCCGCCTGCCCTGGGCCGCCATCGGGTTGACCCTGACATGGGGCTTTTATGCCTTTTTCAAGAAATCCCTGCCCATCGGCCCCAATCAGGGTTTCATGCTCGAAGTGCTGATCCTTTCGGTTCCCGCACTTGGGTATCTGACCTATCTGTCGGCCAATGGCGAAAACCACTTTGGCGGCAATATGGTCGATACCTGGCTGTTGATCGGTTGCGGCCTGGTCACCGCCGTGCCGCTGATCGTCTATGCCAACGGTGCCAAACTGCTGCGCCTCTCGACCATCGGCATCCTGCAATATATTGCGCCGACGATGATCTTCCTGACCGCCGTCTTCATCTTTGGCGAGGAATTCGACCGCGCCCGCATGATCGCCTTTCCGATGATCTGGGCGGCGCTGGTGATCTATACCGTGCCGATGATCCGGCGCATGCGCGCTCAGGCCTGAGCAAGGATCACCCGCGCCAATTGCTCGGCCCACAATGCATAGGCGCGCGGGCTGGGGTGATAGCCGTCCGGCGCGGCCAGTGCCGGGTCGTGCGGCAGATCCAGCGACAGATGCCGTGCCTCGGGAAAACCCGCCACCACTTCGCGCAACCCCTGATCCAGCCGCGCGGCCTGTCGCCCCAGAACCCAGGCCAAAGGTTGCGGCAGGGCCGGAAACCGGTGCATCTGCGGCACACCCGTGACCACGACGCGTCGCGCGCCCAGCGGCCCGGTCAGATGCCGCAGCAAAGTCGCCTGCCGTACCATGAACTGCGCCCTGGTCGCCCCCCGCGTCACGTCATTGACGCCCAGTGCCGTCACCACCACGTCGAATGTGCCGTGCATCCCCATTATCCGCTCCAGCGTGTCCCGCGTGGTGTGCCCGGTTGTGGCCTCCAGCCGCCACTCGACCGCATGGTGCCTCCCCAGATGTCGGACAAGCTGCCCCGACAATGCCTGCGCCTGCGTGCCCGCGCCGACGCCGGCCGCCGAACTGTCCCCCGCAATCAGCAGCCGCAACACCGGGCCTCGCCCCTCGCTCCCCTCGCGCGGGCCAACCGGCTCGGGCAACAGCTGCACCTTGCGCCGCACCGACAGTCCCTGCGCGGCCAAAAGCGGCAACAACGGCACCCGCAAGATCTGGTCGGCAGCAATCAAGAGAGAGCCTCGCGAAAATTCAGGAAGCGGGCATCGGTCAACACCCGCGCGTTCATCGCGCCCCGCAGCGCACCGACGGTCTTGTGGGGCCGCATCACCACCTCGAATTCCTGAATCAATCCCGCGTCGTTCAGGGTGATCAGATCCACGCCCACCGCATCCAGCTCCCCGACCTTGCACTGAAACTCCAGCGCCCAGTCCCGACCCTCGCCCATGATCCGGCGATAGCGGAACTCGGAAAACACCTGCCCCACATGGCCCAGCACCGCCGCAACCGGCGCGCGCCCGGTCCATGTCTTGTAATAGGTCGGCGGCAGAAACCGCACATCCTCGGCCAACAGGGCGTGAAGCTGGCTGTCATCGCCCTTTGCCACGACCTCTTGCATCTTTTTGATTGTCGGGTGCATCTCGGCTCCTCTCGTTTGGCCAGAGAGTTGCCAAACGTCGCGCGTCGCGCAAGCGCGACGTTGCGGGACCCCGCCGCCTGCGTTAGGCAGGCGCGCATGAGCGAAACCTATGAGCCCCCGCAAACGCCGCTGGATATCCTGCACGAAGACGCGCAGCTGATCGTGGTGAACAAACCCCCCGGACTTCTGTCGGTTCCGGGGCGCGGCGAGCATCTTGCCGATTGCCTGCTGACGCGGGTGCAGACCGCTTTTCCGCAGGCACTGCTGGTGCACCGGCTGGACCGCGACACTTCGGGGGTGATGGTCTTTGCCCAAACCCCCCACGCCCAACGCCACCTGGGCCTGCAATTCGAGAACAGGCAAACCCGCAAGACCTATGTCGCGCGGGTCTGGGGGCGGCTGGAACCCAAGACTGGCACTGTCGACCTGCCCCTGATCGTGGACTGGCCAAACCG
This sequence comes from Ruegeria sp. CI1, assembly GCF_056536925.1. NCBI lineage: Bacteria > Pseudomonadati > Pseudomonadota > Alphaproteobacteria > Rhodobacterales > Roseobacteraceae > Ruegeria > Ruegeria sp. CI1. The sequence continues at coordinate 62,917 of NZ_JBQFQP010000010.1, forward strand.
GCCACGGCAGATGGTCTGTCACGACACAGGCAAGCCGGCGCTGACCGACTGGCGTGTGGTGAAACACCAAGGCGACACGACCCGCGTGCGCCTGTCCCCGAAAACCGGCCGCTCGCACCAGTTGCGCGTGCACATGCAGGCGCTCGGGCACCCGATTCTGGGTGACCCGTTCTATGCCTCGGGGACTGCGCGCAACTTTCCCCGCCTGATGCTTCATTCCGAGGAACTGCGCCTGAAACATCCCGAAGGGGGTCTATCAATGAAATTTCGGGCTGCCGCGACGTTCTAGTGCAGGGGCGCTGCCCCTCTTGCCCTGCGGGCAATTCACCCCGGGGTATTGAGGGACAGCGTCCCTCATACCTATGTGAACAAAAGTGCGCCGACGGCGCTCATTTTACTCCGCCGCCCAACCGCCGACGGCCTTGACCTCAAGGAAATCCTCCAAGCCCCAGACGCCTCCTTCGCGCCCGTTGCCGGATTGCTTCATGCCCCCGAACGGGGAACCGGCAGAACGGGATTGCCCGTTCATCTCGACCATGCCCGAGCGCAGGCGGCGCGCCATGCGGTTGGCGCGTCCGGCGTCCTGCGTCTGGACATAGTTGGTCAGACCATAGGGCGTGTCGTTGGCGATCTCGACGGCTTCCTCTTCGGTGTCGAACGGGATCATGGTCAGGACCGGGCCAAAGATTTCCTCGCGCGCGATGGTCATCTGGTTGTTGGCATCGGCAAAAACCGTGGGGCGCACATAATAGCCCTTGTTCAGCCCCTCGGGCCGTCCGGTGCCACCCGCGACCAGGCGCGCGCCCTCGTCGATGCCTTTCTGGATCAGGTCCTGGATCTTGGTCCACTGCACCTCGTTCACCACCGGGCCGATATGGCGGCCTTCCTCCAGCGCGCTCCCGACAGTGACTTTGCCCGCGACTTCCGCCGCGGTTTCCACCGCCTGATCATAAATCGGGCGCTGCACCAGCATCCGGCTGGGCGCGTTGCAGCTTTGGCCGGTGTTGTTCATCATGTGCAACACGCCGCGCTTGACCGCCTTTTCGTCCGCATCGGCAAAAACTACATTCGCGCCCTTGCCACCCAGTTCCAGATGCACCTTTTTCAACGTGTCCGCCGCGGCCTTGGAAATCGCCGTGCCCGCGCGGGTCGAGCCGGTAAAGCTGACCATGTCGATATCAGGATGCGCCGACAGCTGCGAACCGACGCCCGCGCCATCGCCGTTCACCAGGTTGAAAACACCCGCAGGGAATCCGGCCGCGTCCATCATCTCGGCAAAGATCATCGCGTTGAGCGGGCTTTGTTCCGACGGCTTCAGAACCATCGTGCAGCCCGCAATCGCCGCCGCACCCACCTTGAGCGTGATCTGGTTCATCGGCCAGTTCCACGGCGTGATCAGCGCCGCGACCCCAACCGCCTCATAGATGATGCGGTCGCCCGGCGCGTGATCGCCCAAGGGGCGTTCGAACTGGAACGCCTTGGCGGCGCGGATGAAGTTTTTCAGGTGCCAGATGCCCGCACCCACCTGTTGCGTGCGCGACATGTCGATCGGCGCTCCCATTTCCAGCGACATGGCCTGGGCCAGATCCTCGCCGCGCGTCTGGTAGATGTCGATCAGCTTTTCCACCAGTGCAATCCGTTCTTCGACCGGCGTCGCCATCCAGCCCGGAAGCGCCGCCTTGGCGGCGGCAACGGCGGCGTTCGTATCCGCTTGGGACCCCAGAGAAATCACCGCGCAGGGCTCTTCGGTCGAGGGGTTGATCACCTGAAAATCACTTGCGACGGCCGGGGCCACCCATTTGCCGTTGATGTAAAAGTCGCGTTTCTCGATCATGGCTCTCCCTCCTGATCCGGGATGTTTTCGACCGCTCGGTCGGTTTTCGCGGCCACTCTGTCACTGCCTTACAGGAGGGGCAAGAGGAGAGTCAAAAAATTTGATCAAATTTCTGCCCCAATAAATTCCCCTTGATTGATACGGATTCCCGGTGGTTCTTCGCCACAAGTCCTGTAACTTCACTCCTTAGTGATTGGTTTGGCACCAACCGACTCGAAATCTCAACGAAAGGACATGAGCCATGGGTTTGCGCATCAACGACACCGTTCCCGATTTCACCGCGGAAACAGATCAGGGCACCATTCAGTTCCACGACTGGATCGGCGACAGCTGGGCGATCCTGTTCTCGCATCCCAAGGATTTCACCCCCGTCTGCACCACCGAATTCTCGGCCGTAGCGCAGCTGGCGGATGAATGGGCCAAGCGCAACACCAAGGTGATCGGCGTCTCGGTGGACAGCGCCGAGGACCACAAGAAATGGAAGGGCGATATCGAGGCCTATGGCAAGGCCAATCCGGGCTTTCCGATCATCGCGGACAAGGGGCTGGAAGTGTCCAAGGCCTTTGACATGCTGCCCGCCGGCTATTACCTGCCCGACAACCCGACCCCGGCTGACAGCCAGACAGTGCGCGTCGTGTTCATCATCGCACCCGACAAGACACTGAAACTGTCGATGACCTATCCGATGAATGTGGGCCGCAATTTTGCCGAAGTACTGCGGGCGCTGGACGGGCTGCAGACCGCCGCCCGCGAGAACGTGGCGACCCCGGCAAACTGGACACCCGGCGACGATGTGGTCATCCCCGTTGCCGTCAGCAACGAGGACGCCAAGGCGAAATACGGTGAATTCACCACCCATTTCCCCTATCTACGCACCACGAAATTGCCCGGCTAAGGTTTTTGCGGGCGCAGGTGCAACTGCGCCCGATACCAGCCGCGCCTGAGTTCCCGCCCCAGCTTTTCGCCGGGGCGGATTTTTTTCTGGATCGTCGATCCGCCGATCTGGCCCGCGACCTCCTTGTTGCCGGTCCCCAGCAGGGCGTGAATAGGCTGTCCGGTGATCCAGTGCATCTGCAGGAAAGTATCCACCGGCCGGTCGATGCGCTCTGTCACCGCCAGCAACCGTTTCGCGGCGTTTTTCCCAACCATCTGGCAGACGCATTGCAGGGCGATGATTTTGGGCAAAATCAGCTTCAGATCGCCCCGCTCCTCCAGCACCTGGGCCGGAACCTCGCGCTGTTTCACCGGCAGGCGGATATAGTGGTCGGGCGTCGCATGACGCTGCAACACTTCCAGCGCCGCCCCGAACCTTTCGGGATCGACCTGCAGATCGTCTTCGGCAATGATCGCCAGGTCGATATCTTCCTCGACCAGCTTGCGCCAGATACGCCGGTGGCTTTCGAACACCCCGATCTCGGTCGGGCGCAACGGGAAGGGATAGTGCGGCCGGTACAGGTCGCCGTCATGCAGACCGACCCCGGCTATCTGCGCCGGATCGCGACCATTGACCGCCTCGAACAGCTCGGCACCGGGCAGGTTCGCGCACAGCCGTTCGGCATTCGGACGCCGCGCCGTACTGGAAGACATATGAATAATAAAAGATCGCATGCCCCCGTGCATAGAACACGGGGGCATGCTGTGGAAGCGAAACCGGGAGGGGAGGCTTCCACCAAGGGATCAGAAATTGAAGCGAACCCCGAAATTGACGCTGAACGTATCGAGATCGTCCTCGACCGTGCCGGTCGAAACACCGTTGGGCGCCAGGCGCGGGCTCGAGACATCGAAGGCCCGCGCATAACGCGCATCCAGCGTCAGGGCGGTGGCATCGTTCAGGTCATAGGCAACACCGGCGATCAGCTGGGCAGCGAAATTGGTATCATCGCCGTCAATTGCGACGCCGGGGCCATAAACCACATCGATATCCGAATAGGTCGCGCCGATGCCGAACCCGGCATAAGGCGTCAGCCGGCCGTTTTGCTTGAAATCGAAAAGCACGTTGGCAAACAACGAGGTCTGGGTCACATCCCCCGAAACGTTGCCTTCGGCCCCCGGACCATTGCCCGAGAAATTGACCCCGTCGGCATCGTTGTCGCGATAGGACAATTCCAGCTCGACCCGGGTGCCGACAGTGCCGTTCGACCATTGCGGGATTTCCCGGCCAATCGCGACACCAAGACCATAACCGGTGTAAAAATCGGTATCGACATTCTGGTTCGAGCCGCCGATGACGCCCGAAAAATCGGTGTCCTGCAACTGGCTGAACCCTGCATAGCCTTGAATATAGGTACCTTCGGGCAGGCTTTGCGCCGACAAGGCGGTGGCCGACAGCGCCAGAAATGCGGCGGCGGAAAGGGGGCGGGAAATCATGTCTGGGGATCCTCTGTTCCGGATTGTGCAGTGTGCAAAACACATCTGGTGACGCGGAAGCCAAAGAAAAGGACGGGCCGGATCACATGCCGTCACGGTTGCTTTGTCAGGCGTGAGCCGGCATCCAAAACGAAAAGGGCCCCGGCAATTGCCGGGGCCCTGCAAGTCGGTCCGAGGGGCAGATTACTCTGCGTTTTCCTCATTCTTTTCTTTCTTCTCGGGAACGATCTCTTCGCCGGTTTCCTGATCGACCACTTTCATCGACAGGCGAACCTTGCCGCGATCGTCAAAGCCCAGCAGCTTGACCTTCACTTCCTGACCTTCCTTCAGAACATCCGACGGATGGTTCAGGCGGCGGTTTTCGATCTGGGACACGTGCACCAGACCGTCGCGCTTGCCAAAGAAGTTCACGAAGGCACCGAAATCGACGATCTTGACCACCTTGCCGGTATAGACCTGACCTTCTTCCGGTTCGGCCACGATCGACCAGATCATGTCATAGGCCTTCTTGATCGATTCCCCATCGGGCGATGCGATCTTGATGACGCCATCGTCGTTGATGTCGACCTTGGCACCCGAAACCTCGACGATCTCGCGGATGACCTTGCCGCCCGAACCGATCACTTCACGGATCTTGTCGGTCGGGATGTTCATGGTCTCGATGCGCGGCGCGTGGACCGAGAATTCGTTGGTCTCGGACAGGGCTTTGCCCATCTCGCCCAGGATGTGCATCCGGCCGTCCTTGGCCTGTGCCAGGGCGGTTTCCATGATCTGAGGCGTGATGCCCGCAACCTTGATGTCCATCTGAAGCGAGGTGATGCCGTTTGCAGTACCCGCAACCTTGAAGTCCATGTCGCCCAGGTGGTCTTCGTCACCCAAGATGTCGGTCAGAACTGCATAAGACCCGTCATCTTCCAGGATCAGGCCCATGGCCACACCGGCAACCGGGGCTTTCAGCGGAACACCCGCATCCATCATCGACAGCGAACCGCCGCAGACAGACGCCATCGAGCTTGAGCCGTTGGATTCAGTGATCTCGGACACCACGCGGATGGTGTAAGGGAAATCGGTCGGCGCAGGCAGAACCGCCTGCAGCGCGCGCCATGCCAGCTTGCCATGGCCGATTTCGCGGCGGCCGGGCGAACCCACGCGGCCAACTTCGCCAACCGAATACGGAGGGAAGTTGTAGTGCAGCAGGAAGTTCGATTTGAAGTTGCCATGCAGCGCGTCGATGAACTGCTCATCGTCGCCGGTGCCCAGCGTGGTCACGGCCAGCGCCTGAGTTTCACCGCGGGTGAACAGGGCAGAACCGTGTGTGCGCGGCAGCAGCGAGGTTTCGGCTTCGATGGCACGCACATCGGTGGTCGAACGACCGTCGATGCGCTTGCCGCCCTTGACGACGTCACCGCGCAGAATACCGGCTTCCAGCTTCTTCATCGCCGAACCAAGGTTGGCGTCTTCCAGCTGTTCCTCGGTCAGCGCTTCCTTGATCGTTTCACGGGCAGCGGCAACAGCGGCGGTGCGCTCCTGCTTGTCGGTGATCGCGAAAGCGGCGCGCATCTGCTCTTCGCCGGCGGCCTTAACTGCAGCGTAGAGGTCCGAGTAATCGGGTGCGACGAATTCAAACGGCTCTTTCGCGGCTTCTTCGGCCAGCGAAATGATCAGGTCGATCACCGGCTGGATCTGTGCGTGCGCAAAGGTCACGGCGCCCAGCATTTCGGCCTCGGACAACTCGTACGCTTCCGATTCCACCATCATCACGGCGTCTTTGGTGCCGGCCACAACCAGATCCAGACGCTGTTCAGGGTTCAGGCGCAGGTCCTGCATGTCATCCACGGTCGGGTTCAGGACGTATTCGCCATCCACGAAACCGACGCGGGCACCGGCGATCGGGCCCATGAACGGCGCGCCGGAAATGGTCAGCGCAGCCGAAGCGGCAATCATCGCGACGATGTCGGGATCGTTGACCAGATCGTGGCTCAGCACGGTGCACATCACCAGAACTTCGTTCTTGAAGCCGTCAACGAACAGCGGGCGGATCGGACGGTCGATCAGACGCGCGGTCAGCGTCTCTTTTTCGGTCGGGCGCGCCTCGCGCTTGAAGAAGCCACCCGGAACCTTACCGGCGGCATAATATTTCTCTTGGTAGTGTACGGTCAGCGGGAAAAAGTCCTGACCGGGTTTTTGCGCCCGTGCAAAGGTCACGTTTGCCATGACGCTGGTTTCGCCCAGCGTGGCAATCACGCTGCCGTCAGCCTGACGGGCAACCTTGCCGGTTTCCAGTGTAAGCGTTTCCTCGCCCCACTGCATCGATTTCGTCGTTACATCAAACATATGCGTATCCTAGAAGGGAGCACTCCCGCCCCTGCGGGTCTCCCGTTTTGCATGGCGGCCCCATTGCCGCCGACCCCACTTTATCTTCCATTCGAGTGCCGGGGTCATGGCACAACGTCTCAGATGACAGCGCCCATACAGGAGAATGATGCGGATTGAAAGTTGGAATTGTCGCAAGAGCGACGCGCACCGTCACGCGTCCGCAACCTGGTCCACGATCGGCGGGGCCATGCCCAACAGGTCCGGAATGTCCCGGTGTCCTGGCGGCAGGATCGGTGTCACTGCCAGAATATCGGGCTTGGCCTCGATCTCTGCGGTGCGCGACCTCACCCGCCCGGCAGCCTCGGGCTGGCCTGCCCGGCGCAGGATTTCGGCCTTGAGTGCCGGGAAAACCCCGCAGGTGGACCTGAGTTCGATCGACGTGTCGATATGCTCCAAAGCCGCCTCGAACCGCCCGTCCAGCATTGCCGCAAGGGCGGCCAGAAAACACACATAGGGCCGGTCCATGTCGCTTTTGAAACTGCGGAAGTAAGGGACCAGCACCGTTTCGACCCCCGCAAAGTCCCCTTCTGCCAGCGCCAGTTCGGCCTCGACCTCGAACCGCAGGTGATAATCCGGGTTCAGCGCTGCAACCCGGGCGTTGTTGCGCCGCGCCCCAACGAAATCTCCCAACACGTTGATCATCACCTCGGATCGCACCTTGCAGACAAAATCGCTGCGCGGGGCGTTCTCGATCGCAATATCCGACAGCTGCACCATCCGCTCCAGAATATCTGGCGCAGGCGGTTGCACCCCACACCGGATCAGGCGCAACCGGGCATGCACCCACATGGCCTGCGCCATTGGGTCGTTGGGCGACAGATCCAGACATCGCTCCAGCAGCTCGATCGCCTTGAGATACCCCTTGATCGACCCGCGATAAAAGTTCTGCGCCGCCCGCGCCCGCAATTCGGACGGGTTCAGCGCATCATCCGGCAGATCGGACGTTCGCTCTGCATCGCGGGCATTGATTTCGGTGCGCAGATCCTCGTCACAGACCTGCGCCGCCTCCGTGATCAGGTCATACAGGCGATCGGGCCTGTCCTCGAACCGGTTCGACCAGAATACCTGCCCGGTGCGCACCCTGACCATCGACACCACCAACTGGGCCGAGTTGCGCAGGCTCAACCGGCTTTGCAAGCGATACGTCGGCGCAGGGCTGGCACCCTCGGCGACAGAAGACACCTGGATCCCGGTGCGACGGGACAGGCGATAAATCATCTGCTCGCGAAACTCGTCGGCCGGTTCCCTCAGTTCCGTACTGTCCGGTGAGATGCGGGTGCGCTCAACCCCGATGACCGGAATTTCATCGCGCCCCTCGGGATTGCGGATTTGAGGCCGCCATTGATGCGCCTGCACCGGATACGAGATGTTCTTGAGTTCGAATGTCCCCGCTTCGGAAAACTCCGCCGCCAGCGACCTGTCGAGTTGCCGCCGGGTCTCCTCCGAAATCATGATCCCGCCCGGCGGGGCTTCGGATTGCAGCCGGGCCGCGATGTTCAGGCAGGTGCCATACAAATCCGCTCCATCATCGACATATTCGCCGATGTGGATGGCCGTTCGGATATTGATCGACGTGTTCCCGCCAAGCTCGGTCTGCATCGCGCGCGCGCATTCCACCGCATGGGTCGCGGCGTCGAATCCCACGATCCAGCCATCCCCCATGCGCTTCAGGACCGCTCCGCCATGGGTCGAGACCGCAGGTTCAAGACAGTGTTCGTAAAGTTCGCGCACCGACGCGATCGTGGCGGCCTGGTCCGCCTCCATCAGGCCGGAATACCCGACCACATCCGCAGTCAAAATGGCCGCAAGCCTGCGCCTCATCTCTGGCCCCTCCCGTGATCCGGAATCTAGACCAAATCGGTTCGGGCTGTCATCAGCGACGGCGGGCCAAAACGAAAACGCCCGCCGGTTGGCGGGCGTACAAACCGGACAATGCCGGTTTCAAAACCTGTACGAATTGTACAAATGGCGCGCTTAGCGGCGAATGCCCAGGCGCTTGATGAGGTCCTGATAACGGGCCTCTTCCTTGCCCTTCAGATAGTCCAGCAACTTGCGGCGCTGTGCCACCATCTTCAACAGACCACGGCGTCCATGGTTGTCTTTCTTGTGGGTCTTGAAGTGTTCGGTCAGCGTGTTGATGCGCGAGGTCAGGATGGCAACCTGGACTTCCGGCGAACCTGTGTCACCTTCCTTGGTTGCGAACTCTTTCATAACACGTGCTTTTTCTTCAACAGTGATCGACATCGGGGTCTCCTTTGAGGTTAGAGTGAATGGCGCAGGCCGGGATGTCGTCCAGCACAGGCCCGTGGAGAAATCCGCCCTGATTCCAGAACAGATGGGCGCGTATAAGCGCAATTACAGCAGATAGCAAAGGGATTTTGCCGCCTACGCATCGAACCCGTATTGCGACAGATCACTCTCGCGTATCAGCTGGATGTCCGAAGCCGAAACCACACCATCCCCATAGAGCGAGGCAATTTCCTGCCCGGCAACCAATACATGGGTCAGACGCGTGTTCTCCTCGTCCGGCTTGATCTCTATCTCGGGCGGCTCATCCTGATCCCAGGTCACCAGCAGTCGGTCTTGGCCCGGCTCGAAATCCATCACCGTCACGGCGTTCTCCATCGCCTCTGCGCCGACAATGATACTGTCCGCATCTTCGCCCGAAGTCACGATATCTCCTTGACCCGCCAGAATAATATCTTCTCCCGAACCACCATTGAGATAGTCGACCTCTGTCTCGCCGACCTCTCGACCGGTCAATACATCCCGCCCGTCACCGCCAAACAAGCTGTCCGATCCGGCACCGCCCGACAGGCTATCGTCGCCGTCCCAGCCATGCAGAGCATCGTTACCCGCATCACCGGTCAAGTCGTCATCGCCCTGGCCGCCAGTCAACGTGTCCTCGCCATCGCCCCCGGCAATCGAATCGTCACCGAAATCCCCAAAAAGCGCATCATTTCCACTGCCGCCCGCAAGTTGATCATCCCCAAACCCGCCATGGATTTCGTCATCATCTTCTTCACCCGAAATGGAATCGTCGCCTTCGGCACCCTGTAACGTATCATTTCCCGCCCCTCCGAAAATTCCGTCGTCACCGGCATATCCGTTGATCTGGTCATTCCCTTCGACGCCGCCCAAGTTGTTATCTCCGTCATCGCCTGCGATGACGAGATTGCCGTCAAAGTCGCTGATAATCGAAGTATCCCCCCCGGCAGAGGCGTCAAGGACACCGGAAGCATCGGACAGATCCTCAGGTTCCAGCAGATTGCCCTGCTCTTCCTCCCCCTCTAACTCGCCTTCGGTCTGGGCATCCGCGTTTTCATCCTCATCCGGCGTATCGCCACCGATCAAATAGGCTGCGCCGCCTAGGGCTGCAACGCCCAGCAAACCTGCAATCCAGAACATACCCGACCTCCGCACTAACAGCGCCCAAACAAGGGAAACATCCCATGTTTCAAGGACTTCGGTCAAAGCCGATCTGTGTAACTGGTTAATGACCCGTGGACGTTGCCCAGCGCTCGGGTTGTTGAGAATAGGCGATGTAAAGCGGATGTTTTGGGTGCCCCTCTTTGGTCAGCCCTAGGTGAAACAGGGGTTGACCAGTGCCCCGCAGCAACCGTTCCACTTCCGGCCCGCGTTCCAAATGCGATCCGTGGGTACCCCAAGCGGCAATGATTTGATCGGCCCAATTTACACCCGACAGTATTGCCGCGTCGTTCTCTGGCCCAACCGGATCGATGGCGGCGCGCATCTTGCGCGGGTCGGTGTCACGCCAGGCAAAGATGTTCGTGACTTGAAACGCACCGAAGCCCAGCGCGCGGGCGCGGCGTTCACAGCGCTCCACCGTGGGGTCGTTCTGCACCTCGGTTGCGGTCGAAGGGTTCAGCATGACGAAAAGCGCCCTGCGCCCCGTCTGATCCCAGATGCGGGTCAGGCTGTAGCGATAGCATTCGCAATCGGAATAGATGGCGGTCGAGGGCGCATCGCCCTTGGTGTGGCTTCGGGTGATCATCCTCGTGCGCATATCATACTCGGAATCCGCCCGCCACATGCATCCCGGCGGCAATCATTCTCAAAAGAGACGCCAGCCGAATCGAATGACAACATCCCGATGATAGATGGCCAGACAATGCTGGCCATCCATTGTATGTCCGTTCCGCAATTGGCTGAACGGTCGTCTGATCACGATCAGAGGAACCGGAAAACGATCGGGCAGTTGACGACGAAGCCTACCGAGCCGAAATCACCGCCTTCAAGCCCTGTGATCCAGCCACGTTCGACGAGGCCGAGGATCTGGAATTCCTCGGTTACGCGGCTCCGAATACCCTGCTCGATCGCTGCTTGCGTCCAGACACCCGGGTTCAGGTCCCAAAGCGGGCTGTAGTCGGTGGCCACGGTAGGAATGCCGCCCAGCACGTTCAAAGGCGTCCGGCCGTCGCTCAGGGCACTGTTGAGGCCCTGACGTTGCGGATTGTCGTCGCCTGTATGCCCGTTCACCATCACAAAAATGCGCTCGACCGGCGAAAACAGGCTATCATCCGCGCCAACATGAATGCTGGCCAGACCTGGCGCATAAGTTGCTCCTTCGAGTGCTGCCGGAGCGGGGTCGTTGGCATCGGTTGAGACATACAGAACAGGGCGTGCAAAGCTGAACCCGGCGGTCAGTTCGAGGGTGACAGAGCCTTCCTCGGGGCAAATTGAGATCACTTTGTCATGCACGACCGAATGATCGGCTTCGCCGTCGCAGAATTCGTTCAGAATATCGGCATCAACGTCGAACGCAATGATCGGCGCATTATAGATAAACCCGCCTGCGTTTTCGACCTTGACCAGTGGGCTATAGCTTTCATCTCCGACCGAACCGGGCTGGACGGCTTTGGGAGGAAAGAAATTCGGCGCGTCGCCCGGCGTCACGCTGCGTTCTGGAGAAAAATCGACAGTCCCGGAGGCAAACACGAGTTGCAGGTCTTCGGCGAGCGTCGCCTTGCGGACCGCATGCCCGACATCGGTATAGGTTAATTTCGGCGAGTAGTTCAGCCCCAGCGCTTCGGCATTGCCCTGGTCGTTGGTATCAAGAACGACATACCAGACCGTTTCACCGCTTTCCATCCGACCTTTGTAGAGGGGCAGCGTCACAGTACCTGCGTCGACATCGACCTGACCCGCTTTCAGCAGCTTGTACGGACCAATCAGTTCTTTTTGTACTTCCGAAGGGGCGGGACCGAAATAGGTCAAGGGAATGTCGGCACCAATGGACGGCGGCGCAGGTGCGACATCGCCATCGTCATCCGAGGCTCCGCCTTCGGCATAAACCCCAGACGCCAGAATGGACAACATGGCGGCGCTAAAAAGAGTCGTCGCACCTTTGTTGAATACTTGCATCACTCATTTTCTCCTTGTGATGGCCATGAACTCTTCACAGCTCCAATGTCGCGACAACTCGAAAGGCATTCGCCAATTCGGATCGCGGCACAAGTGACGTTTGGTCAACGCCCCATCAAATGCGATTCACAAGGATGTTGGTTCCAAATAGTTCATACTATGTCAGAAACGCGTGATCGGATCCGGCGTCAGGACGCAAACACCCGGCTTGGATGAAGTTCGCCGGATTTGTAGATGCCCACGGCCACTGCCTGGCCATCCAATGAAGCCCAGGCCTCGTCGCCGTATTCGACATCGGACGCAAAGACCATACCCGGATTACCATTGCGCAGACGGGTGGCGCCTTCGGGGGTGCATTTCAGTTCCGGCAGGTCGGACAGGCCGGTTTCCAACGGGTGCAGATATTCGTCCAGCGCGGTTGTTTTCGCCATTTCGTCAATCTGCTCGATGCTTAACCCGTCCTCGGCCTCGAACGGACCGGACCATATGCGGCGCAGTTCCTTGACGTGGCCGTGACAGCCCAGCGCTTCGCCCAGATCGCGGGCAATCGAGCGGACATAACCACCTTTGCCGCAGGTCATTTCCAGCACCACATGGTCTTCGTCGGGACGGTCGACAAGGATCAGTTCCTCGACCCAGAGGGGGCGGGCGGTCAGTTCCACATCCTCCCCATCGCGGGCCAGTTTATAGGCGCGTTGGCCGTCGATCTTAACCGCCGAGAATTTGGGCGGCACCTGCATGATGTCACCCAGAAACGGCGTCAGCGCCTGTTTGATATCGTCATCCGAGGGGCGCGCATCGCATTGCGCGATCACTTCGCCCTCGGCATCGTCAGTGTTGGTGGCCTGCCCCAGACGCACGGTAAAGGTATAGGCCTTCAGCGCATCGGTGATATAGGGAACGGTCTTGGTCGCCTCGCCCAAGGCAATCGCCAGAACGCCGGTCGCCTCGGGGTCCAGCGTGCCTGCATGGCCCGCCTTTTTGGCATCCATCGCCCAACGCACCTTGTTGACCACGGCGGTCGAGGTCATGCCCGCGGGCTTGTCCACCACCAGCCAGCCGGAAATGTCGCGACCCTTGCGTTTGCGTCCCATCATGCACCTTGAATCTTGCTAAGGCGCGCGAGTTAACGGATCACTCTGCCGCTGTCAATTTGCGGGCGTTTCTTCGACCACGCCGACAATCGGCCCCAGCGAGAATCCCAGATCCGAGCGGTTGCTGGCCCGCTCATACATCCGCGAGATATTGCCGTCGAAGAACAGCGCGTTTGGTGTGCCAAGCACATCGCGGAACAGACGCCCGAACTCGTGGAAGGTGACATAATCTTCCGAGATCGCAAACACCGCCTGTGTACCATCGGAACTGGTGCCGACCCCATTGCGGACATAAAGCGAGGTCGAATCGGGCAGGAAACGCGGGTGCAGTTCTCCGTCGATCACCAGCATTGGGCCGGATTGGGTGGCAAAGCGGCAGGTGGGGGCCTGATCCACGTAATCAAGCGTTTCAAACACATCCGCCCGGCCCTCCCGGATGCAGAACACGCCGTTGGGCAGTAAACCGAAATTGCCGGGACCGGGGTTGGCGATCACGCGCATCTGCTCCTGCCCGTCTTCGACATAATGGCCAACGGGTGACCGGTCGTCGTGATACATGCCCGCGTTCATTGCAAATGCCAGTCGTTTGCCTTCCGGGGCCAGCACTTCGTTGACCGTCGAAAAATGCCCCAATACCTGACCGTCTTTGCCGTTCAGAAACAGCCGCAGATCTTCATTGGCGGCATCGACGTTGCAAACCGTATAACGTTTGTCCTCATGGGTCAGCTTTTCACAAGTGACCGCACCTGCCTGCGCGGCCCAAAGAAGCGTCGCCAATGTGACGAACGTGCGGATCACTCGTCCAGATCGCGGCGCACCGCGTCCTGTTCGAACATGCGCCGGGTGTCGTCCAGACGGTCAAACGTGTCATCCAGCCGAAAGCGCAGATCGGGCGCGAATTTCAGGCCGATTTTCTTGCCGACCATGCGCCGCAGTTCACCCTTGTTGCGGGCCAGAAGTTCGATCACGTCCTCCTGCCCTCTGCCGCCAAGGGGCAGCACATAGGCGGTGGCGATCTTCAGATCGGGCGAGGTGCGCACCTCACCCACGGTGATCGACATGCGATTCAGGTCGGGGTCGTGGACATCTCCGCGCGCCAGAACTTCGGACAGGGTGCGACGGATCAGTTCGCCGACACGCAGCTGCCGCTGGGACGGGCCGGGGCCATCATGGAATTTGTTCTTTGCCATAATCCCCGATCTAAGCGCAAAGCGGGGCTTTGCCAAGCGGGCGCGAACCGGGTAGGAGGCTTTGAGCCGACTTAACGAAAAGGACCAGCGCAATGACCCATATTCCGGGGATCGTCATCACAGGGGCTTCGGGCCGTATGGGGCAGATGCTGATCAAGACCGTGATGGACAGCGATCAGGCCCGTCTGGTCGGCGTGGTCGAACGCAAGGACCATGGCTGGATCGGTCAGGATGTGGGCACGGTCATGGGCGGGCAGGCGCTGGGCGTTACCGTCACCGACGACCCGCTGGAGGCCTTTGCGCAGGCGCAGGCAGTGATCGACTTCACCGCGCCCGAGGCGACACTGGAATTCGCCGCGCTGGCGGCGCAGGCGCGCTGTGTGCATGTGATCGGCACCACCGGCATGTCCGACGAACAGATCGCAGCACTGGAACCCGCGTCGCGCCATGCGGTGATCGTACGAGCCGGAAACATGAGCCTTGGCGTCAACCTTCTGGTGCAATTGACCAAAAAGGTCGCAGCCGCGCTGGATGAGGATTTCGATATCGAGATCATCGAAGGTCACCACCGTCACAAGGTCGATGCCCCATCCGGCACCGCCTTGATGCTGGGAGAGGCCGCAGCCAAAGGGCGCGGGGTCAAACTGGCGGACGTTTCCGACCGGGGTCGGGACGGCATCACCGGCGCGCGCAAGCGCGGTGATATCGGCTTTCACGCTATTCGCGGCGGCGACATCGTGGGGGAACATGATGTTCTGTTCGCCGCCCCCGGAGAACGCATCGTTCTGCGCCATCTGGCCACCGACCGCGCCATCTTTGCCCGCGGCGCGCTGAAGGCAGCACTGTGGGGCCAGGGCAAGGCACCGGGTCAGTACAACATGGTGGATGTGTTGGGGCTGTAATCCATAGACGCCCAGGTTACAGGCGCTAAGATCTGTCTATGCGACGCCTGAAATCCCGCGTGTTCAACAGTGCCCTGTTGGTGGTGTTCTATCTGACGCTGCTGCCCTTCGTCGCGCACGGGATTGACATGATCGGCGTCGGGCTGTCTGAGGGCGCGGCACAAAAAAGCTACTTGTTTGCTTATGACCAGAGTGTCGCTAATGCGGCGATGATGTTGCATATCCTTTCCGGAACAGTGTTAGTGGCTCTTGTGCCACTGCAGCTGCTGAAAGGGCTTCGGCTTAAATTCAATCGGTTTCACCGCGGCTTGGGTGTGGCTCTGATTGCGTCAGCTTTGATCACAGGACTGGCAGGAATGACCTATATCCCCCTGCGGGGAACGATCGGTGGACCGATGATGTCTGCAGCGTTTTTCTTGTATGGGCTCTGTCTGTTCACTGCAGCTCTGATGGTGGCGCGCATGGCTATGATCGCGGATCGTGCTGGCCATTGGGTGTGGGGTCTGCGTCTGTTCTGGCTGGCGCTGGGGTCGTGGCTCTACCGTGTGCATTATACGCTTTGGTTTTTGATCACCGGAGGGCTTGGTTCCACGCCCGAATTCTCCGGGCTTTTCGACCGAATTCAGAATTTTGCTTTTTTTGTTCCTTATCTTGTCGCGGTGCAGATCTGGATTGTGGTCCGACCAAGGGCACAGCGCGATAGCCTAAACTTGTATCGAGACTACTCAGGGGTATAGGCTCGGCTAACCGGCGCCATCATTTCGAAAGCCGGGTATCCGGGAGATTACGTTATGATTAGATTTCCAATGATACTTCTGTCTGCCATTCTTGCGACAGCCGCCGACGCCCAACCCAGCGAGGCAGAGAAAAAAGCCCTTGAGGAATATTGCAGGGAAGACGTTGAGCGTCTTTGCAAGGGCGTGAAAATTGGCGGCGGTGCTATTGCGGAATGCTTAAAGGAACACGAACCCGAGATGTCGGTCGGCTGCCTAGAGGCATTAAAAAAAGCACGCGGCGAATAGGTGCTCAAATGTCCTTGATCTTGTCCGCTCGCAAAGGGCAAGCTAGGTAGACGCCGAACTCCCGCCCGATTTCTGCGCTGACGCGGGCATGCACACGGCCTTGCCTGTCCAGAAAGCGTTGCTCGTCTTCGACCGGGAAAATCCCCTCGTGCCAGATACCGGGATGGATATACAGCCCGCGCGAACCGTCGCACCAGAACGCCACCACCTTTTCTGGTGTCAGGTTGTCGCCGGGCAACGCGGCAGGAATGATGAAGGGCTTGTTGTCGAGCGGCCAGAACATCTGCCCGCCATCCGGGTGATAGTTCATGTGCCACAGCAGCACCTGATCGCGGGGCGCTGTTTGGCGGCTTGTCTGTGCCTGCTGCGGATCGGTTGACCATCCGAGGACATAGTGGCCATTGACCGCTTCGTTCTCGCCATAAAGCACGTCACCCTTCCACTCGCCACGAAAGGTGCCTTCGACCCAGCCTCCTTCGTCGCCGGTGCCTTCATCGATCGGTCGCCACCCCTGCTGTGGCCAGCGGGTGATCTCGATCTCGAACCCTTCGGGATCATCAACCAGGCACCCATAGCCTTTGACCGAGGCGTCCGTCGCGCGGATCAGGGGAACCTCGTGCCAGGGCAGCGAGGGTTTGGTGCTGGCTTCAAAGATATATTCCGGGGCGTTCATGCGGCCTCCATGTGCTTGTCGACCATACGCTGCACCATCGGCGCAAAATGTGCAAAGCCAGGGGGTTCCATGTCGGCGCGTTTCCCGGCCTCATCCAGATAGCGGACCTGAATGATCTCTTTCAAGTTCGGGTTGGCTTCGAACGCGGCAACTTCTTCGGCGCTCATCGGACCACCTTGCAGTTCCAACGTGTGAACCGACGCCGCGGACAGGCGATTGAAATACTCGGGCTTGGTGGCACACAGATACCGCTTGGCCGCCACGTGATAGCGGCAGCAATCGGTGATGACCGAGGGGAAGAACTGCTCCAACACCTCGGCGCCCGCGTCCTCATGATGACGGTCTTCGGTGTCGTCGGGGTGGTAGGTGCCGAACTCGGATGTGAAATGGCCTATATCGTGCAGCAATGCGCCGACAATGATCTCGTCTGGCATCCCGTTCTGTTCGGCGATGGTTGCGCCTTGCAGCATGTGCTGGGCCATAGTGACAGGCTCGCCCAGATACTCTTCACCACCGCGGCGCGCAAAGATGTCGCCGATGAAGGCAACGATATTGTCCCGGTTCAGGGTCGAGAAATCGGGTTTCATTCCGCCGCCTCTGGTTGGGTCATTTCCATCGCCGCCAGTGTGGACAGCAACCCGTCCTTGTCGGCGTAACATCCCTGCAACCAGCGCGATCCGGCCCCGGAATAGCCCAGCCGCGCGTGCAGGACGCGGGTGTTGTCGACGATAAAGCTTTCCCCCGGTTCCAGTTTGAAGGAAACGCCCATGGCCGGGTCGTCGATGATATCACCCAATTGGCGATAGGCGGCGTAATAAGCCACCATCTTGTCAAACGGCACGTCTACGAAAGGGGCAGAAGAGCGGTTGTTGAAGCGGATGCCGATCAGCTCTCCATCCGGTGACAACTCGATCATCGGGCGGCGCGACCGCAGGCAGACCCCGTCCGAGCCCTTGTATTCGAACCGCGCCGGATATCCGGCCAGCAGGGCAAAGCCTTCGGGGTTTGCGTCACGCAGTTTTTCGATGGCGCGGAAGCCGTCAACAACGATGGAATCCCCGCCTTCAGCCGAGTTTTCCAGACAATAGAGGATTTGCAAGGTCGGCACCGGGTCGCGATAGGGGTTGTCGGTATGCGCCTGAAGGCCAAGCCCGGTATAGGCAAGGTTGGTCGGGTTCACCTCGGTTCGCACCTCGAAATAGGGGCCATAATTGGTTTCGCGGACATAGCCGAACAGGTCAGCGACCTTCAGCAGCGATTCAGGCTCGGTCGGGCCGCCGGTCAGCTTGGCAAAGCCGAACTCGGCCACAGCGGCCAGCCAGTTCCGCTTGACCTCGGGGTTGGCGTGCACCTGGAGCCAGTCGGCGCTAGGGGCGGCGATACCGCGTTCCCAAGTTGTGATGCCGGGGGCGGTCCAACCGGGTTCATGCGTCTGATCGCGGTCATAGCTGTTTTCGGCCAACCACGCGGCGGGAAAGATGACCGTTTTCCCTTCGGGCTGGAATGTGATCTGCAAATCACCGTCCACCACGTCCGCCGCGTCGACAGAGATATCCGCAGGGATATCGCCGATTGTGATCAGCCGCTGACCATTGCCGGGCGCGCGGGTTTCGGGGTCGAGCGCGTTGTCACGCAACCAGATAGCATGAAAGCGCGCGCGGGCGCCGTTGGCAAAATCCAACGTCACGATGGACGTGTCATGGGTGACTGTGCGCAGCATGGGTTGTCTCCTGTTCGGCGAACTGTACTTGAGGAAATACCTTGCGCATGACATTACGACAACTAATCCTTATTTCGACTAAGGGATGGAAATTCTTATGGATAGAAAACGGCGTGGCCTTCCGCCACTGGACTGGTTGCGGGTATTTGAAGCTGCGGGCCGCTTAGGGGGATTTTCAGCCGCAGCTCGTGAGTTTGGCCTGACGCAGGCGGCGGTCAGCCAGAGAATCGGCAACCTCGAGGTCTGGCTGGGCCGGTCGCTTTTCGTTCGCGAGGCGCGCGGCGTGTCGCTGACGGTTGAGGGAGAAAGCTATCTGCCATTGGTTCAGGAAAGCCTGACTGCGTTGGAGCGCAACACCGAAGATCTTTTCGGAAAGTCCCCCAGAGAGCTGCGCGTTGCGGGCATGAGTTCACATATCAACGCGCTGGTAGTGGCGCGATGTGCGGGGTTTCACATCGACCATCCCGAGGTCCGGTTGGTCACCGAATCCTTGGCATTGCGATCGGAACTGGATGAGGCCAGGACTTGGCTGCAAGTCCGATATGGTCGCGGCGTGTGGCCCAGACGAGAAGCGCAACTGATCGCGCAAGAAGTGCTGGCCCCCATGGCCGCGCCCGGAACGGAATGGGGTGCACCGTTGATCGAATTGCGCGGCGAACGGCCCGGCTGGCGCGAATGGGCACGCAACGCAGGCCAGCCGGACACTGCGCCTGCCTTGCTAAGCGTCGACTCGATGGGGCATGCGTTGACGGCAGCCGAACAGGGGCTTGGTGTAGTTTTGGGGTCAATCGCTTTGGCAAAGACGGCTTGCGCGGCCAGACGGTTGCACCTGCTCGGCCTACCCGCGTTGCCAACCCGCGACGGATACTGGCTGACATGGCCTGAGGGGCGGCTGCAATCCAGGCGGCAGCGTGCATTGGTTACCGGGTTTCTGGATTTGATTCGACAGGATGCCTGACAGGGCCCATTTCAATGTTTGGTTTTGAGGTAATCCCGAGTTGCGGTATCCTGCAAGCAGGAGATTTCCGATGCCTGCATTTGTGTTCAACTTCCTTGCTGTCATCCTTATATCTATCCTGCCCGCGGGCAAACTGGCCGCCCAAAGCCCGCAGGATCTTGTGCAGTGGATCTATGTGTCACTGTCGCAACCGGGACTTCATGGTGTTCCCTATCTGTCTGCTCCAGAGCGTCGGCAGCAGTTCTTTTCCGACCGCCTTATCCGCCTGTTTGCCGCGAATGAATTTAAGGACGCCAACCACCAGCCGCCGTGCATCGGTTTTGGCGTCGATGTTTCCGGGCAGGACTATGACGCTGCAGAGATCTTGCGCACCCTGCAAATCGAGGCCGTGAACGAAGGCACCCGCCAGATCGTGCATGCAAGGTTCCGGAACTTCGGGAAACCCGAAATTGTGAGTTATGAATTTGCCCCGGTCGACGGGCATTGGCGAATCGATGACATCGCCGGCCAAGGATGGCGTTTGTCGGAAATACCTTGTGACGCAGCCAACGTCGCAGCGCCGTCAACCGAGCTTGCCGGATATTGTTATGTTCACGATGGAGGGACGCTGAGGATCGAACTCGACAGCACTGGTGCCGGTCTCTTCGACCTCGAAATCTGGGCGGCAACCGGTCATTTCTGCGGGATCAGAGGTAATTTGACCCCGACAACGACAGGATGGCTCTATCAGGAACAACTGTCCAACGGGGTGTTATGCCGCCTTGAGTTGGGAGTTACGCGGGATCAAGGAGTCAGGATCAACGACCCGCAACACGATTGCAAGTCGCAATATTGCGGAATGAAGGCCGCGATGGATGGCACGGAGTTCCCCAGGTCTTCGCAGGTCGATTGCGCGCAAGTTCCCCGCGATCAGAACTGAGCCTGTCAGAAGTCGATGGCGATGCCCTTTTTTTCCCAATCGCCATAGCGCGCCGGGTCGGGGCCGTCCCGCCCACCCAATTCCTTTGGCAACTCCTTTGCTACGGCCGCAGCATTCTTGCGACGTTCTTCGGCCTCGGCGAGCGCGCGTTTCGCGGCGGGAGAAAGGTCTTTGCGGTCGTCACTCATTGCATCGGGTTCCTTTTCGACTTTGCACTTGATATACGCCCACGTCCGTCCGACACAATGCGGGCGGAGGTCACATGCAAAAAGGCGGTATTCATGGCAGACAGCGCAACCTCGGCGCGGCGCAGCGCGATCTATCTGCTGGATCAAATTCTGGGTGAGGGTCGCCTGATGTCCGAATGTCTGGCCGCAGGAGCACTGGATCGGTTGTTACCCGAAGATCGGGCGCGCGCGCAGCGGCTGGCGCTGGAGACCCTACGCGGGCTTGAGCGCGCCGACCGGTTGCTGAGTGGTCATCTGAAGAAAGCGCCAGCCCTGACAGTCAAAAATGCGTTGCGGCTTGCAACGGTCGAACTTTGTCAGGGCGAGGCAGCGCACGGCGTTGTGAATTCGGTGGTTGAGATCGTTGGCCGCAGTCGCAAGCACGGGCGACTCAAGGGGCTGGTCAATGCCGTTCTCCGAAAGATCGCCGCAGAAGGGCCTGATGCGTGGCCGCGCATGCGGGTGCCTCGCATGCCCGAATGGTTACGCGGGCCGTTGATTGAGGCATGGGGAAAAGAGGCTGTCACCGGGATCGAGCACGCACATTTTGCAGGTGCGCCACTGGACCTGACAGTGAAGCCGGGCGCCGAAGCGCCCGACGGTGAAAAGCTGCCAACCGGATCGATCCGATTGCACGGCACCCATCAGGTGTCGGTCCTTCCCGGATTTTCCGACGGAAACTGGTGGGTTCAGGATGCTGCGGCTGCATTGCCTGTAAAAATATTGGCCGCGCAATCCGGAGAGCGTGTTCTCGATTTGTGCGCGGCACCGGGCGGCAAGACGATGCAACTTGCCTCCTTCGGCGCCAAGGTTACGGCGCTGGACATTTCCGAGACCCGTATGGCGCGCGTGCGGGAGAATCTGGCGCGCACCGGGTTGCAAGCTGAGTTGATCATAGGCGACGCGCTGGAGCACGGGGGTACCTATGACGCGGTGCTTCTCGACGCGCCATGTTCAGCGACCGGAACCATCCGGCGGCATCCCGACCTGCCCTTTGCCAAGGACGGTTCGGAATTCGGTCCGCTGATCGAGTTGCAGGCGAAAATGTTGGCACACGCCTGGACGCTGGTGAGGCCCGGTGGTCGGTTAGTCTATTGCACCTGTTCGCTGTTGCCCGACGAAGGCGAGGTTCAGGTCGAGGAGGCGCTGGAGCTGTTCCCCGATATGGCGGCGGACCGAAGCATATCAAATCTTCCGGGTGTTGACACCAACTGGATCACCGAAGAAGGCGGCCTGCGTCTGCGCCCGGACTACTGGCCTGATCGAGGTGGAATGGACGGATTTTACGTCGCGTGTTTGCACAAAGCAGGCTAAGATGGACTCTTTTCGGTGACACGGCACCGATGACCCGCTATTTTCGCGTTCAAACGCCATAGAGCGTAAGAGGCAGGGGAACGAGATGTCCGGCCCGCGTACAATTTCCAGCAGATGGGGGCGGTTTCAGAACCGTCTTTATGTGCGCCTCAGTCAGCGTCGAAAGGCAATTGCCGGTTTCGTGTCCCAGCCAGAGCCGCGAACTGTCGGTTCCTTCGCGCGTGGACGGCAACTTGTGGCGGGCAACTTGCTGTTCGCTGGCTACCTCGTCGAATCTCAGGACAGTGGTTTGTGGGAAGTCGAGGCCCCGAATGCAGCCTTTGACGCCGAGAGGCATGGGTTCGTTTGGCTTGACGACCTGGCTGCGGTCGGCGACCCGAATGCTCGCGAAAAAGCGCAACTTTGGCTGTGGGGCTGGATAGAGACTCAGGGACAGTCCTACGGTTCCGGATGGGCTCCTGACCTGACCGGCAGACGTTTGATCCGCTGGATCAATCATTCGGCCTTCCTGTTACGCGGAACTGATGACGCCCACAGCGAGGCATTCTTGCGCTCATTGGCCCAACAAACCTGGTACCTGTCGAAACGCTGGTACCAGACGACACCGGGCCTGCCGCGTTTCGAGGCTCTGTGCGGCCTTATCTATGCCAGCCTGGCACTGGAAGGTTTCGAGGCTTTGGCCGATCCCGCGATCAAGGCTTTGGGAAAGGAATGCAAAACTCAGATCGACGAGACTGGCGGAATTCCCACCCGTAATTCCGAAGAATTACTGGAAGTGTTCACGTTATTGACATGGACGGCGGCAGCGCTGCATGACGTCGGACGCGGAACTCCCTCTGACCACACGGCGGCCATCAAGCGGATTGCGCCCACCCTTCGTAGCCTGCGCCACACAGATGGGGGTCTGGCCCGCTTCCACGGCGGCGGGCGCGGTCTGGAAGGACGGCTCGATCACGCGCTTGCACAAAGCGGCGTCAAGCCACATCATCCCGTTGGATTGGTGATGGGATACGCCAGATTGTCGGCGGGCCGCACAAGCATCGTGGTCGATGCGAGTTCACCGCCTATCGGGCGCGCATCGTATAACGGTCACGCCTCGACCCTGGCATTCGAGTTGACATCAGGGCGGCGGCCTTTGATCGTCAATTGCGGCTCTGGAGAGAGTTTCGGAATGGAGTGGCGCCGCGCGGGTCGGGCAACACCGTCACATTCAACCTTATGCCTGGACGGCTATTCCAGTGCTCGCCTGACTGGGTCGCACAAGGGTACCGAGTTCGAGGAATTGACTGATGGACCGGCAAACGTGCCCGTTGAAATCGAAGAGACCCATGGCGGAGTGCGTTTTCAGGGTGCACATGACGGTTACATCAAGGCTTTGGGGCTGACTCATGCACGCACTCTGGACCTTGCGTTTGACGGCCGGGAGCTGACGGGCGAGGATCTTTTGCTGGCCTTGGGCGATGCGGCCAAGCGCCGGTTTGACGGGGCGGTCGACGCATCGGGGCTGACCGGGATTGGAATCGACGTCCGTTTTCACCTGCATCCCGACATCGACGCCGCGCTGGATCTGGGTGGCGCGGCGGTATCGATGGCGCTCAAAAGCGGAGAAATTTGGATCTTTCGGCATGACACTCCTTGCGAGTTATCATTGAAACCAAGCGTTTATCTTGAAAAAGGTCGATTAAAGCCACGCGCGACAAAACAGATCGTTCTATCCGGGCGCGCAATGGAGTATGCGACGCGCATCCGGTGGTCGTTGAGCAAGGCCCATGATACAGCTGTTGCCGTTCGCGACGTAAGCCGGGACGAACCCGATTTCGACTGATCCGCATAAGGACCCCGAACACATGACCGACCTTCACCCCGTGCGCCGCGCGTTGCTTTCCGTATCCGACAAGACCGGACTGATCGAGCTGGGACAGGCTTTGGCCGACCGCGGGGTAGAACTGCTGTCGACCGGCGGCACCGCCAAGGCATTGCGCGATGCCGGGTTGGCCGTGAAAGACGTGAGCGACGTGACCGGGTTCCCCGAAATGATGGATGGGCGTGTAAAGACATTGCATCCGATGGTGCATGGCGGCCTGCTGGCGCTGAGAGACAATGACGCCCATGTCGCGGCAATGAAGGAACATGACATCGGCCCAATCGACCTGCTGGTCGTAAACCTCTATCCGTTCGAGGCGACGGTGGCCAAGGGCGCAGACTATGACACCTGCATCGAGAATATCGACATCGGTGGCCCGGCGATGATCCGCGCGGCGGCCAAGAACCACGCCTTTGTCAACGTGGTGGTCGACGTCGAAGATTACGAAAAACTGTTGGGCGACATGGATCAGCACAACGGCGCGACCTGCCCGAAATTCCGTCGCAAGCTGGCGCAAAAGGCCTATGCCCGTACCGCCGCCTATGACGCGGCCGTGTCGAACTGGCTGGCCGGTGCGCTGGAGTTGACGGCCCCCAAGCGTCGCGCCTTTGCCGGAGAGCTGAAACAGACACTGCGTTATGGCGAGAACAGCCACCAGACAGCGGCGTTCTATACCGATGGATCGAACCGGCCTGGAGTGGCCACGGCTGTCCAGCTGCAGGGCAAGGAACTGAGCTATAACAATATCAACGACACCGATGCCGCGTATGAACTGGTGGCGGAATTCGATCCGCGCGACAGCGCTGCCGTTGCGATCATCAAACACGCCAACCCCTGTGGCGTGGCGACAGGCGCGACGCTGGTCGAGGCGTATCAAAAGGCATTTGATTGTGACCGAACTTCGGCCTTTGGCGGTATTGTCGCACTGAACCGGCCACTCGACGCGGAAACCGCAACCAAGATCGTCGAGATCTTTACCGAAGTCGTCATCGCCCCCGGCGCATCGGACGAGGCAAAGGCCATCTTCGCCGCCAAGAAAAACCTGCGCCTTTTGCTGACCGACAGTCTGCCTGACACTCGCCAACCGATTGTAGCCTACAAGCAGGTCGCGGGGGGTATGCTCGTGCAGGACAAGGATGTGGGTTACGTGGGCATCAAAGACCTGAAGATCGTGACCGACAAAGCACCGACCGAGGCACAGATGCAGGATCTGCTTTTCGCGTGGAAAGTCGCCAAGCATGTGAAGTCCAACGCGATTGTCTATGTCAAAAACGGTGCCACCGTGGGTGTGGGCGCGGGACAGATGTCGCGTCTGGACAGCGCGAATGTGGCCGCTGCCAAGGCAGAACGCATGGCTGCCGAACTTGGCCTGAATGAAAGCCTTGCCAAAGGGTGCGTCGTGGCCTCGGATGCGTTTTTCCCCTTCCCGGACGGTTTGCTCGAGGCCGCCGCTGCTGGCGGAGCCTGCGTCATTCAGCCAGGTGGCTCAATGCGCGATGACGAGGTGATCAAAGCCGCCAACGATGCTGGTCTGGCCATGGTCTTCACCGGTATGCGGCATTTCCGGCATTGATGCGTTTCCGTCTTCTTCTCTGGGCCACGGCACTGACTTTGCTGGCTGACCAGTTCAGCAAGTTTCTGGTCATTCATGTCATGGATGTGGCCCATCGCGGCAGCATTGACGTGCTGCCGCCACTGCTTGTTTTCCGCTATGGTGAAAATCGGGGTATCAATTTCGGGCTGTTCCAAGGCGACGGCGATGCTGGTCGCTGGCTCCTGATTGGCCTATCACTCGTAATCTGTGCCGTTGTTATGATCTGGTTGCGCCGAGGGGTACGGTCGAAACTCATGCTGGTCAGCGGTGGGCTGTTGATCGGCGGTGCCTTGGGCAACGTCGTGGATCGCCTGGTTTTCGGGTATGTTCAGGATTTCCTGAATATGTCCTGCTGCGGCATTCAAAACCCCTTTGTTTTCAACATCGCCGATGTATTCATCTTTGCGGGCGCTGTTGGCCTTGTGATGCTGGATGGCAAAAAGGCCCCGTGACGGGCTGAACGAAATGGGCTAAAAGCGCCTGAAACAGGCTGGAGATAACCATGCGGATGCCGCTGGCGATAATCGTTGTGACTGCTGCCGTCGCTTTGACGGGATGTGCGAACAATGGGCTCAAGAATATCCGTGCGCAGGGACCGGGCCCGGATGAGTTTGCGGTGCTGCCAGTCAAACCGCTGACTTCGCCCAAGGATTATCAATACTTGCCGGCCCCGACGCCTGGTGGCGGCAACCTGACGGACCCGAATCCGGTTGAAGATGGAATCGTCGCCCTTGGAGGCAGCGCCGCGGCATTAAACGCAACAGCCATTCCCTCATCCGACGCGGCACTCGTAACGGCATCGAGCCGGTACGGTGTACCCGCGAATACCAGACAGGTTGTGCAGGAGGAAGACGCCCGGTTCCGCGAGCGTCAGGGTCGCCTTTCAAGCCTCCGCTTGCTCCCGGTCGACCGGTACGAGCAGGCCTATCGCAGTCAGTCAATCGACCCCGATGTTCAGAACGATGCGTTGCGGCGACAGGGCTATGCCACACCATCGGCACCACCGCCGTTCAATGAATAATTCTTAACTTTCTGTCATCTCTCTTGAACCCGCGCGTCGCCATCGTAGGTTGACACCTGTAACGACACGGAGGACGTCGCATGGTCCGGGCATTGGCGCTGTCAGCCGCCCTGCTTTCCGCAACCCCGCTATCCGCCGAGACGGGGCGGGAAGCGGTCACGACCTTTACGCTGGACAACGGCATGGATGTGGTGGTGATTGAAGATCACCGCGCACCCGTGGTTCAGCACACTGTCTGGTACAGGGCCGGGTCGGCAGACGAACCGGTCGGATCGTCAGGGGTTGCGCATTTTCTGGAGCATTTGCTGTTCAAGGCCACAGACACCTTGAAGGCCGGCGAGTTTTCGGCAACCGTGGCGGCCAATGGCGGTACCGACAATGCCTTCACCTCATACGACTACACGGCGTATTATCAGCGGGTTGCAGCGGATCGGCTGGAGTTGATGATGCGGATGGAGTCGGATCGGATGCGCAACATCCGCCTGACTGAGCAGGATATAGCGACAGAACGCGGCGTGATCCTGGAAGAGCGCAACCAGCGCACCGAGAACAACCCCCGTGCCCTGTTCGGCGAACAGATGAATGCCAGCCAGTATCTCAACCACCGCTACGGCGTGCCGATCATTGGTTGGAAGCACGAGATGGAGGAGCTGGATCTGGAGGATGCGTTGTCCTTCTATCAGACCTACTATTCTCCCAATAACGCGATCCTCGTGGTGACGGGCGACATCAACCCGGATGAGGTCGAAGACCTGGCCGAAAAGTACTATGGTGCAATTCCGGCCAACCCGGACCTTCCGGACAGAATGCGTTCGCAAGAGCCGCCGCAAACCGCTGAACGCCGGTTGATCTACAAAGACCCTCGTGTGTCGCAACCTTATGTTCAACGCAGCTATCTTGCTCCCGAACGGGATGCCGGAAATCAGGAAAAGGCCGCAGCGCTGTTCATGCTGGCAGAGTTGCTGGGCGGTGGAACCACATCCTATCTGAACGAAAAACTGCAGTTCGAAACGCAAAAAGCAGTTTATGCCAGCGCGTTTTACAAGGATGTCTCGCTGGACGACACCAGCTTTGATTTCATTGTTGTTCCGGCAGAAGGCGTTTCGTTGCAAGAGGCTGAAGAGGCGATGGATCACGCAATTGCTGATTTCATTGCCGAAGGAGTCAAGCAGGAAGACTTGGATCGGATCAAGATGCAACTGCGCGCCGCTTTGGTCTATGAGCGCGACAATGTGGATGGCATAGGCAATCGGTACGGCGCCGCGCTGACCAGCGGCCTGACGGTCGAGGACGTGCAGGTGTGGCCGGATATCCTTCAAGCCGTAACCGGCGAAGACATCGTCGCCGCTGCGCGTGATGTGCTGCGGTCCGAAACATCCGTGACAGGTTGGTTAATGCGAGACGGGGAGGTGACGCAATGAGAGCTTTCTTTGCAGCCGTGATAGCAGTCTTCATTGCTCTGCCCGCCTGGGCGGAGATCCAGATACAAGAAGTCACGTCGCCCAAGGGTATCAAGGCTTGGTTGGTCGAAGATCACTCCATCCCGTTTACCGCGCTGGAGTTGCGGTTTCGCGGAGGAACGTCGCTGGACAACCCCGAAAAGCGTGGCGCAGTCTATCTGATGAGCGGGTTGTTGGAGGAAGGCGCCGGCGACATGGATGCGCAGACCTATGCGCGGGCGCTTGAATCGCTGGCGGCTTCGTTTTCCTACCAGGCGACGGATGATTCCGTGGCGATCTCGGCGCGGTTCCTGACTGAAAACCGCGATGACGTCATCGATCTGTTGCACACCACAATCCACGAACCGCGTTTTGGTCAGACGGCCATCGACCGGGTACGGGCGCAGGTTCTGTCGGGTCTTAGGTCAGATGAAAAAGATCCTAACGACATTGCCGGTCTCAACTTTGCCAAGATGGCCTATGGCGATCATCCTTATGGTGCCGACGGTAAAGGAACGCTGGAAAGCGTGTCCTCTCTTACCCGCGATGATATCGTTGCGGCCTATGAAGGCGTGTTCGCCAAAGACCGTCTTTACGTTGGGGCGGTCGGCGATATCACTCCCGAAGAGCTTGGCGCGCTGCTGGACAAGCTGATTTCCGGTCTGCCCGAAACCGGAACACCTATCCCAGGAAAGGCCGAAGTCAGCATCTCTGGCGGCGTCAGTGTCGTCGATTTCGACACGCCGCAGTCAGTGGCCTTGTTTGCACAAAAAGGCATGGACCGGGACGATCCCGATTTCTTTGCGGCCTATCTGCTGAATCACATACTTGGTGGTGGTGGATTCGAAAGCCGGCTGATGCAGGAGGTTCGCGAAAAGCGCGGCCTGACCTATGGCGTCTATTCCTATCTGGTGCCCAAGGATCTTGCCTCGGTTTATATGGGTTCGGTTGCATCGGCCAATGACCGGATAGCCGAGGCGATCGAGGTGATTTCGGCCGAATGGAAACGCGCTGCCGTTGAGGGCGTTACCCAGAAAGAATTGTCCGATGCCAAAACCTATCTGACCGGAGCCTATCCCTTGCGATTTGACGGCAACGGCCAGATTGCGGGGATCATGGTGGGCATGCAGATGGAGGGATTGCCCATCGACTATATCACCACCCGCAACGATCAGGTGAATGCGGTAACACTCGATGATGTCAATCGCGTCGCGCGCGAATTGCTGGACCCCGAAGGTTTGCATTTCACCGTCGTGGGAAAACCGGTTGGGCTGGAAACCACCAATTGAGCATGGCAGATCAAGATTTGCGTTTTGAGCCCCTCAGCATCTGACCGATCATCTGACCCGGTCACCCTGATCCGCGCTGGTACAGGGCGCCATCCACCGACAGGACTGTTCCGCTGATATAACCGGCCATGTCGGATGCCAGAAACAGGCAGGCATTGGCGACATCTTGAAGTGTTCCCCAGCGCCCAAGGGGAACGTCCGCCAGAAACATCTTTTCCGCCTCGGGCGTCGGAGCCAGACGCTTTGCCCCTTCGGTCCCCTCGATGAACCCCGGCAAACCGAATTCACGCGGATACCTTCGATGCCCCATTCCAAAGCCAACGTCCGGGTGATCTGGTCCACGCCCGCCTTGGCGGCACAAACATGGGACTGTCCTTCGTAAGGCAGCCAGGATTGCGGGGCCGAGATGTTTATGATGCTGGCTCCGGGACGTTTTAGGAGGGGATAGGCCGCTTTCATTACGTGGATCGTACCCATCAGGTCAATGTCGATGACGGTCTTGAAGGCATTGACAGACATCTCAGCCGCCAGCGCTGGAAAGTTGCCTGCCGCACCTGAAATCAGCACATCGAAGTCCCCGAATGTGTCGTGGAACAGTTTGAGGCCGGCGGCGACGGCTTCGGGGTCACGGACGTCAAAGGCCTCGCCGATGGCCTCCGACGCACCAGCGCCCTTAAGTGCCAATACAGTACCAATCAACCTTGGTTCGCGACCGGCTTGCCACCGCCAGTTTGGCTCCCGACGCCGCGAATGCTTTGGCAATACCGCGATTGATACCACTGGTGCCGCCGATCACGACGACCGACTTACCTGAAAAATCCATGCAGGCCTCCCGTATTGGGAGCCCTATTCACCGTAGGGCACCCAAATGTTCTTGATCTCGGTGGCAGCCTGCAGGAAACGGCGGGAATGATCGATGTTCCAATCGGTTGCCGTCGCGTTATTGACCCACGTCCTTTTGAGATTGCCTGACGAGACCTCTTCTATCTCGGCCGAAAGATCGGAAGAGGAGAAGCTCCAGACAGCGTCTACGTTCAGGTGAGAGGCCAGTGGCTTGGCAATCTCGGCATGGCTGCCGGTCAGGATGTTGACCACACCCGCCGGAACATCTGATGTCTCAAGGACTTGGTAAAAATCCGTTGCCACCAGCGGATAGGGTTCGCTTGCGGCCAGAACGACCCGATTACCCATGGCAATTGCCGGCGCCATGGCCGAGACGAGACCCAACAAAGGCGCCTCGTCCGCACAGAGAACACCGATGACACCAACCGGTTCCTTCATTGCGATGGCAACACCTCGGATCGGAACGCCATGCACCTGACCGTCATATTTGTCGGCCCAGGCGGCGGCGGAGAACAAACGTTGGATTGATGCCGCGACCTCGGTTGCACCACCTTTCCTGCCAGTCATGGCATCGATGCGGCCCGCAAATTCATCCGCGCGAGCCGAGAGGTTCTCACCAATGTAATACAGGATCTGCGCACGCAAGTGGCCGGTGGTCTTGGACCAGCCTGCGGCACCCGCAGCGGCCTCGACGGCGTTGCGCACGTCCTTTCGGTTGGCAAGACCGACATGCCCCAATAGCCCGGACTTGCCCCAAACAGGCCTCGAATAACCACCATCCGGGCGCACTTGCTTGCCGCCGACATACATCTTGGCGGTGCGGTCGATCGGATCGACCGGAGCCCCTTCGCCTGTTGCGGATTCGAGCTTTTCCAGCCGCCTGACCTTACCTTTGGGCTTGGTATAGGCGCTCAACCCCTCCCAGCCGCCTTCGCGACCAAAACCGCTTTCGCGCACACCGCCGAATCCGGCCGCGGCGTCAAACAGATTGGTGGCGTTCACCCAAACTACGCCCGCGACCAGCTTAGGCGCGATATCCAGCGCCAGGTTCACATTCTCGGTCCAAACCGTCGCGGCCAGCCCGTAGCGGGTATTGTTGGCCAGTTCGACCGCTTCGTCAGGTGTTCGAAACGTGGATGACACCAGAACCGGCCCAAAGATTTCTTCTTGCATCAACGGGTCCGACGTCTCGAGACCCGAGATCAGAGTCGGAGGGTAGTAACAGCCGTTTTCTGGCAACTCACAAGCCGCATGATACACTTGGCCAGCGATATTGCTTTCGACCATGCTCTTGACGGTCTGCAACTGGATCGGATCGACAACCGCGCCCACGTCGATACATTTGTCCAGCGGATTACCGACGCGGAGCTTGTCCATTCGTGCGCGCAGTTTGTCGTGGAAACGATCGGCGATGCCCTCCTGCACCAGCAGGCGTGAACCGGCGCAGCAGACCTGACCCTGATTGAACCAGATCGCATCGACCAGACCTTCGATCGCGGAATCAATATCAGCGTCATCAAAGACGATGTAGGCGGACTTGCCGCCCAGCTCCAAGGTCAGCTCCTTGCCCGAGCCAGCGGTTGCCTCGCGAATGCGCCGGCCCACGGCGGTCGAGCCGGTAAAGGCGATCTTGTCCACGTCCGAGGCCACGATCATTTCGCCCACCGCGCCATCACCGGTAACTATATTGATCACGCCCTTGGGCAGCCCGGCTTGTGTGCAGATATCGGCAAACAACAGCGCGGTCAGCGAAGTGAATTCGGCTGGCTTCAGAACTACGGTGTTACCCATCGCCAACGCCGGGGCGACTTTCCATGCGAGCATCAGCAATGGAAAGTTCCACGGAATGATCTGGCCGCACACCCCCAACGCCTCGGCCTCGGGCAACTCGCTTTCCATCAGCTGCGCCATTCCGGCGTGATAGTAGAAATGTCGCTGCACCAGAGGGATGTCGATATCCCGGCTCTCGCGGATCGGCTTGCCGTTGTCCAGGCTCTCC
This sequence comes from Ruegeria sp. CI1, assembly GCF_056536925.1. Lineage (NCBI taxonomy): Bacteria > Pseudomonadati > Pseudomonadota > Alphaproteobacteria > Rhodobacterales > Roseobacteraceae > Ruegeria > Ruegeria sp. CI1. The sequence continues at coordinate 94,947 of NZ_JBQFQP010000010.1, forward strand.
AGCACCGCAAACAGGCGCGAGTGTTTCTGCAGCAGCCGCGCAAGGGCATATAGATACCGGGCACGGCCGGCTCCGCCGAGCTGTTCCCATTTCGGTTGCGCCTTGCGCGCGGCGGCAACAGCGGCATCCACATCGGCTTGCGTAGCTTGTGTCAGCATCGCAAGGACTTCGCCGGTCGCGGGGTTCCGGCTTTCGAAACCCTGGCCGGGTTTCGTAAAAACGCCGTCGATGAAATGACCGAACCGGTCGCCTTGATCCACCAGCCAGGCCAGCGCTTCGGCAGCGCTTTCGGGAGCGGGTCCGTAGTCCATGGTCTCGAAAATCTCTTTGACTGTCATTGTTCTTTCCTCAGCCCATAGAGTGACGGTGGCCAGCGGAATATCTGCCGGTGACGTGATGTTCCAACTGCCGCTCGATATCGCCAAGCAGTGACGAGGCACCAAAGCGGAACAGATCCGGCTCCAGCCAGCGGTCGCCCAGCTCGTCCTTGATCAGTGAAAGGTAAACCAGCGCATCTTTGGCTCTCGAAATGCCTCCGGCAGGTTTGTAACCGACACGGGATCCGGTGCGATCATAGAAGTCGCGAATAGCGCGGATCATGACCAGCGAGACAGGCAGAGTGGCGTTGACGCTTTCTTTGCCGGTCGAGGTCTTGATGAAATCCGCCCCAGCCATCATGCACACAAGCGAGGCGCGTGCGACATTGCGTAGGCTACCAAGTTCGCCAGTCGCAAGGATCGCTTTGACATGAGCATTTCCGCAGGCAACGCGAAATGCTTTCATCTCATCGTAAAGCGCCTGCCAGTCACCCGAAAGCACATGACGGCGCGAAATCACGATGTCGATCTCGTCTGCCCCCACCTTCACGCTTTCCTCGATCTCGGCCACACGCAGATGGAACGGCGATAGGCCGGCCGGGAAGCCTGTCGAAACAGCAGCAACTGGAATTCCGGTGCCCTTTAGCGCATCCACTGCCGTTTCGATCATGTCATGGTAGACACAAACCGCGCCCGTGGTGATCATTGGCATACCCAGTGCATCCAGCAACGATGCCGAGACCGGCTGCCGCGCCTTGGAGCACAGACGCCGCACCCGGCCCACCGTGTCGTCCCCTGAAAGCGCCGTCAGGTCAATCATGGTGATCGCTTTCAGCAGCCAGGCTGCCTGATAATCCTTCTTCACTGAACGTCGGCCCGGCAGGGTCGCGGCACGACGTTCGATGGCTGAGGTATTGGCCTGCACCGCACGTATCCAATCCAGATCAAGGTTCATGCCGGGATTTCGGGGCTCTGTCACCTGTGGCAGATGCGCGGTGCGCACGGGGCTGGACGGGCTCTGCGTTTCCATCGTCGCTTCCTTTGGGAGGGTCATTTGCCAAATTCGCATGAGCTGAACAGGATTGGAAGATACTCAGATGCAAGTTTGAGGGATTTTTTGACCATACGGACAAATTACTAATCTTTTATGCGATTAATTCTCAATTGCGTTGACTTACTTGCGAATGGTTCGCATATTCAGTTTGGTTACAGCGCGAAAACAGGAGTCGTCATGATTCGCCGCAGCTTTTTGTTGGCAATGGGATTGGCCGCAGCTCTGCCTGTGGCAGCTTGGGCCGAGACACCGCTCAAGGTCGTTGCCACAACTGGCATGATCGCGGATGCGGCTCGTCAGGTTGGCGGCGAACAAGTTGAGGTCAAGGGCCTAATGGGCCCCGGTGTTGATCCGCATGCCTATCGCCAGACTCGCAGCGATATCGTCGCGATGACCCGCGCCGACCTGGTTCTGTGGCACGGCCTTTATCTGGAAGCGCAGATGGAAGAGTTTTTTCACGATCTCGACCGCAAGCGCAACGTGGTGGCCGTGGCTGAGGGGGTCGACAAGGCCAAGCTGCGTGCCCATGACGACTATGCCGACAAATACGACCCGCATGTGTGGATGACGCCCGAACTGTGGCGAGACGTAGTCGTACAGGTTCAGGTCGCCCTGACGGAAACACGTCCGGAATCCGCCGATTTCTTTGCCGCGAACGCTGCAAAACATCTTATCGACATTGACCGCCTGACTACTTATGCACATCAGACATTGGAAGCTGTGCCCGAGAACAACAAGGTCTTGGTCACCGCCCATGATGCATTCGGATATTTCGGTCAAAGCTTCGGCTTTGAGGTAATGGGCATTCAGGGCATCTCGACCCAGTCAGAGGCTGGCCTGAATCGCATAGGCGAATTGGTGGATACGCTTGTCGAACGCAAGATATCGGCCGTATTCGTCGAAAGCTCGGTTTCCGACAGGTCCATGCGCGCCCTGATCGAGGGGGCTGCAGCCAAGGGGCACAAGGTCACCGTCGGGGGCGAGTTGTTCTCGGACGCTATGGGCGACGACGGCACCTATGAGGGCACCTATCTTGGGATGCTCGACCACAACATCACCGTCATTGCCGGAGCACTGGGAGTGGACGTTCCAGCGCGCGGCATGGACGGCAAATTGTCGGCTGGGTTTTGAGTGATGCTTGAACTCGCCACCAGCCACGGCTCCACGGTTCCAGCCATCGATGTGAGCGGCAGCCCCTTGGCAATCCGGGGCATGACGGTATCCTATGGGCAAAAACCCGCGGTTTTCTCGCTGGACATGACTGTGCAGCAGGGGGCGATGACAGCAATCATTGGCCCGAACGGCGCTGGGAAATCGACTTTGCTCAAGGCCGCTTTAGGGATCATCAAGCCGCTTTCGGGACAAATCACCATCTTTGGCAAACCTTTGGAAGCCCAACGCGCCCGCATTGCCTATGTCCCTCAGCGCGCCAGTGTGGACTGGGATTTTCCGACCCGCGTGATCGACGTCGTACTGATGGGGCTTTATCGTGAGCTTGGCTTGTTGGGTCGGGTTCGAGACCGCCATCTTTCACATGCGATGGATTGTTTGAACCGGGTCGGCATGCGCGACTTTGCGGATCGTCAAATCGGGCAGTTGTCTGGCGGCCAGCAACAGCGTGTGTTTCTGGCCCGCGCACTGGCACAGGATGCCGATCTGTACCTGCTGGATGAACCTTTCGCAGGCGTGGATGCCGCGACGGAAAAAGCAATTATCGCGGTTTTAAAGTCGCTTAAGGTTGCTGGCAAAACCGTTATTGTTGTGCATCACGATCTGGCGACAGTGACCGACTATTTCGACCATGTTCTGTTGATCAACACCAGCAAAGTGGCCGAAGGCACCGTAGCCGAGGCCTTCACCGCCGAGAACCTGCAGGCGGCTTATGGCGGGCGTCTGGCTACGGCGCAGATCGATCAGATATCAAGCGCCTTAGGGAAATAGCATGCTCTGGGACGCGTTGACCCTGCAGCTTGGCTACAATGCTTCTCTGGTCGCTATCGGTGCGACTTTGCTGGGGGTTGCCGCCGGCGTGACCGGCACATTTCTGTTCTTGCGCAAACGCGCTCTGGTCAGCGATGCGATCAGCCACGCCACGCTCCCTGGCGTTTGTCTGGCCTTCATGGCGATGGTGGCGTTGGGAGGGGACGGCCGCAATCTGATTGGGTTGCTGGCTGGCTCGGCGTTGTCGGCGTGGATCGGGCTTTTATGCATGAACTTGCTGACCAGCCGGACTCGTCTGGCCGAAGATGCGGCAATCGGATCGGTTCTGTCCGTATTTTTTGGTCTTGGCATCGTTCTGCTGACAGTAATCCAGACCATGGGCGTGGGTCGTCAGGCCGGGCTGGAAGGGTTCCTGTTGGGATCGACGGCAGGCATGCTTTGGGCCGATGCATTGGTGATCGCCATCGGTGGGGCTGCGACCCTTGCACTGGTGATGTTGATCCGTCGTCCCATGATGCTGGTGGCCTTTGATCCCGAATACGCCGCTGCGCGCGGATTGCCTGTGAATCGAATTGACTTGGCAATGATGGGCCTGGTCATGGCCGTAACCGTAGTTGGCCTGAAAATCGTCGGCCTGATCCTGATTGTGGCGCTGCTGATCATTCCCCCGGTCACTGCACGTTTCTGGTCGGAACGCTCGGACAGGGTTGTCCTCCTCAGCGGTATGACCGGAGGGCTGGCGGGTTTTCTGGGAGCGGCATTGTCCGCTTCGGCCCCCAACTTGCCAACCGGACCAATCATCGTTCTGGTCAGCTTTGCCTTTTTCGCCCTGTCCCTGTTCCTCGCGCCCGGGCGCGGCGTATTGGCCGCGGTGATGCGGCATCTGCGGTTCCAGCGTCGAGTACATATGCGTCAGGGGCTTTTGGCACTGGCGCAGGGGCAGACGATCTATGAACCGTTGACCTTGCGCCTGTTACGCCGGGCCGGGCTGGTGCGCCGCGACGGGGTTCCGACCGATCAGGGGCGCGCGCGCGCTGCCAAGGCACTAAGGGACGAGAAACGATGGGAAATCGTACGCGCCGATCTGGCGCACGAGGCGACGGCGGCGCTTTACGACGGTCTGCGTGATATCGAAACTGTACTTACCCACGACCAAATTGCGGAAATTGACCATCGGATCGGTGGTCCTAAAGAGATGCTGACATGAGCGGCGAAGAGTTTGTCCCCCTGTCCCTGACACCGCTGCTGATCGGCATCTGTGCCGCTGTCGCCTGCGCTTTGCCCGGCAATTTTCTGGTGTTGCGTAAGCAGGCCCTGATTGGAGACGCAATCAGCCACGTGGTTTTGCCCGGGATCGTTGTGGCATTTCTGCTGACCGGGGTCATCGCGGCAGGGCCGATGATGCTAGGGGCCGCCGGCGCGGCAATTCTGGCAGTTGCCCTAATTGAGTCCATCCGCCGCCTCGGACAAATCGAACCGGGCGCCGCAATGGGCGTCGTTTTTACCACGATGTTCGCGGGCGGTGTCTTGTTGCTGGAACAAACCGACACTTCAACAGTGCATCTCGACGTCGAGCACGCGCTTTATGGCAACCTAGAAAGCCTGATTTGGCTGGATGCAACCGGTTGGTCGTCTCTGCTTGATCCTCAAGCATTGGCGGCACTCCCAGCGGAATTGCCGCGCATGGCGCTGACGCTGACCGCCGTTTGCCTGTTCACATGGTTGCTGTGGCGTCCGCTCAAGATCTCTACCTTTGACGAAGGGTTTGCGCGCACGATTGGCGTCCGCACCAATCTGCTGGGTCTGGCGCTCGTGGTCATGGCCGCAATTGCCGCGGTCGCGGCTTTTGACGCAGTGGGCTCGATCATTGTGATCGCTATGTTCATCTGCCCTCCTGCAGCGGCCCGCATGATGACCAATCGCCTTGAACAGCAGGTGGCCTGGAGCGTCGTTTTTGCAGTTGCGGCCGCAATGTCGGGTTATGTTCTTGCCGGATACGGCCCTCTTTGGATCGGTGGCACCGATGCCGTCAGCGCCGCAGGCATGATCGCCACGGTATCGGGACTGATTCTAGCGTTCGCCGCCATTTTCGGCCCCTGCCGAACCCGCACCGGCGCCCCAAGTCAGACGTAGTTTGGCATAATCCCGCCAAGTTGACGCCAGAGAAATCGGCTGATCTTTGCCCAGATTCCAATATCGGAATAGGTATTGCTGCAATTGTGTCAAAACTGTGGTCACGTGCCCGCATTGGAAGGGATACATCACACCCCACCACTCACAGAAGCGCCCGGCCCAGCCTGTGATCCTTGTTGCCAATCCGTTTGGCGAAAGCGATCCGTTGCGGTCGGGCGTATGTGTTCTTTAACTTCGAATCCAGTGGCAGAATCGAACAATCTCATGCTAGGTTTAGGGGTATGGCACAATCGAACCCCAATATCAGCGAAATTCGTCCCGTCATTCGGCAACTGGATGAAGCAGCGATCAACCGTATTGCTGCGGGGGAAGTTGTCGAGCGTCCGGCATCGGCCGTCAAGGAGTTGATCGAAAATGCGATCGACGCTGGCGCCGGTCGAGTTGCCATAGACATTGCGGACGGCGGCAAAACGTTGATTCGCGTGACCGATGACGGCTGCGGTATCGCCTCGACGGACCTGCCGCTTGCGCTGGCGCGACATGCGACCTCTAAGATTGATGGCTCGGACCTGCTCAACATCCATACATTCGGATTTCGGGGCGAGGCCCTGCCCTCCCTTGGCGCGGTCGGACGTCTGACAATCACCAGCCGGGTGCCGGGTGAAGAAGCGGCTTCGATCCGCGTGTCGGGCGGCAAGATGGAAGCGGTGAAACCGGCGGCCCTGCGCTCGGGTACGGTAGTGGAATTGCGCGATCTGTTTTTCGCCACCCCCGCCCGTTTGAAGTTCATGCGCACCGACCGGGCAGAAGCGCAGGCGATCCTGGACATTGTTAAGCGCCTTGCCATGGCCGAGCCTGCGATTACCTTTGCTCTCCGAGACGTATCAGGAGGTGGCGAAGGGCGGCTAGTCTTTCGGGCTGACGGCGACAACGGCGATCTGTTCGATGCCCTGCATGCGCGCCTGGCGAATGTGATGGGACGTGAGTTTGCTGAAAACGCACTCCGGATAAATGCTTCTCGCTACGAGATCCGCCTTTATGGTTATGCCGCCCTGCCGACCTATTCGCGCGGTGCGGCCGTGGCACAATATCTGTTTGTCAACGGTCGCCCCGTGCGGGACAAGGTGCTTACCGGTGCGCTAAGGGCAGCCTATTTCGATTTCCTCAGCCGCGACCGCCATCCCGCCGCAGCTCTGTTCATTGATTGCGACCCCACACTGGTCGATGTGAACGTCCACCCTGCGAAATCTGAGGTTCGCTTTCGCGACCCCGGCATCGCGCGCGGCTTGATTGTTTCCGCGCTGCGCCACGCTTTGGCAGAGGCGGGGCATCGGGCTTCGACCACGGTCGCCGGAGCAACTCTCGGGGCAATGAAGCCTGAACAAACTTACTCCACTCCGGCGCGTGTATATCAAATGGACCGCCCGTCTCCTGCTGCGCGGCAGGCCGCATATTGTGCGCAGGCGCCGGGATTCGCTGAATTTGCAAACACGTATAGTGGCCAGGTTGTCGAACGCGCACCAAACGAAGCTGCGCATCGGACGGATGAGCCAGAGACCGCTCAGGAACAACTGCCACTCGGGGCTGCCCGCGGGCAGGTCCATGAGAACTATATAATCGCCCAAACCGCCGACGGGATCGTTATTGTAGACCAGCATGCAGCACATGAACGGCTGGTTTACGAAAAACTCAAGCGCCAGATGGCGGAAAACGGTGTCGCCGCACAGGTCCTTTTGATTCCCGAAATTGTGGAACTTTCAACTAGCGACAGCGCTCGCTTGATGGAGATCACCAACGACTTGGCCCGCCTTGGCCTGGTCATTGAACCTTTTGGCGGCTCCGCCGTCGCTGTGCGTGAAACACCCGCCATTCTGGGCAAGGTGGATGCCCGCGCCATGGTCCTCGATATCCTCGATGAGCTTTCCGATCAGGGCGAATCCCAAACCGTTCAGGCCCGAATCGAGGCGATTCTGTCCCGCGTCGCCTGTCACGGCTCTGTACGTTCTGGCCGTAGAATGCGAGCCGAGGAGATGAACGCTCTGTTGCGTGAGATGGAGGCGACGCCCTATTCAGGCCAATGCAATCACGGACGACCCACATACGTCGAGTTGAAACTCAGCGACATCGAGCGGCTCTTCGGACGCAGTTGACGCATGCCACAACCAACAATAGAACAAGTAGAAACAAAACAAGAACAACCAGGGCCAAATGATCGATATTGCAGGCACCAGCTATTCACTGAACGATCCTGTCGTCCTTGCCGTTGGTGGGATTACTTCTCTAATCCTGTTACTCCTTCTCCTGTCGCTACGTGCTTCAAGCCGCTCAGCGCGAATGGCTGAACCATTGGCGCAGCAACTGGCCCATCTCGGTCAGAATGTGCAGCAACTGAGCCTGGGACAGGAACAACTGCGGGGTGGACTGCAACATGTCTCGGACACGCAAGCCAATGCGCAGGTTCAGGTCATCCAATCGGTCGAAGCGCGCCTGTCCTCGGTGCAGCAGCACATGAACGACAGACTCGCGGATAACGCAATGAAATCGGCCCGCGCGCTGGCCGAGATGCAGGAACGGATGAAGGAAACACTGCACGGGTCCTCCAAGCAAACCGCGACCTCGCTGACTCAGCTTCAGGAACGCCTCGCCGTGATCGACAAGGCGCAGGACAACATCACCCGGCTTTCGGGCGATGTGCTGACCCTGCAGGACATTCTTTCGAACAAACAGACGCGCGGCGCGTTCGGAGAGATTCAACTCAACGATATCGTATCAAAAGCTCTGCCTTCGGACAGCTATGTGCTGCAGGCCACGCTTTCGAATGGCCGGCGTGCCGACTGTATGATCCGTCTGCCGAACCCACCCGGCCCTATCGTGATCGACAGCAAGTTCCCACTGGAAGCTTATGAAGCTCTCATCGGAGCCACCAATGACATCGAACTGAAATCAGCGATTCAGATGTTCCGCAGCACTGTGCGCAAGCATATTGCCGATATTGCCGAGAAATACATTCTGGACGGCGAAACCGCGGATGGCGCGTTGATGTTCCTGCCATCCGAGGCGGTTTATGCCGAACTGCACGCCAAGTTTCCTGAACTGGTACAGGACAGCTTTTCCAAACGCGTCTGGATCGTTTCTCCGACCACTTGCATGGCAACGCTGAACACGATGCGGGCGATCCTGAAAGATGCCCGGATGCGTGAACAAGCCGGTGCAATTCGCAAGGAACTGGGCATGCTGCACAAGGATGTCGAGCGGCTGGGCGACCGTGTTTCCAATCTGGACCGACATTTTGGTCAGGCCGCCAAGGATGTAGCCGAGATAAAGATCAGCGCGGAAAAAGCCGGACGACGGGCGCAGCGTCTGGACAATTTCGATTTTGAAGAACTGGCTCTGGAAAATAAGGGAACAGTCGTACCCTTGAGCAAATCAGAGTTGTAACGCGCGCGACCTCATATCCGCAGGAAGGGTTGGATCAGTCGAGGGATCAGGCTGGTGAACCGGAGCGGGGCGTCGGTTACGGCCAAACAGATGCAGTCGTCGCTGATATCGGCCACCGGCATATGTTCAAGGCCCTGATCCGCGATTTCCACATCACCGCGTGCAAACCGGTCGACTTCGTCTGAAAACGCACCCTGCAACACCATCGTCAGCTCGGTGCCTCTGTGTCCATGATCCGGAACTGCGGCCCCAGCGGGGATGAACAACAAACGCGCTGACGCTTCGCTTGAGGTCGGCAAAATCGCCTGTTTCACACCCATTCCAACAGGTTTCCACCGCACGGCATCTATGCCGCCTCCCACATAGTCCTGCAAAGGCGAGGGAAGAACGCCGCATTTCAAGGGGGCTTTCGAAAGCTCGGGGACTCCATTTTTGATCAGTGCCATCGTCGCCTCCAGAGAGGCACTGGACATGGGCGCTGTATCGTCTTGATTTTCAAGCACGGTCCCGCCTACCGCATCAAAGCTTTCGGCTTGTGCGCGGCAATGGTCACACAATGACAAGTGTGTCGCCGCCATCAGGCTGAACGCCTCGGGCAACACCCCGGCCGAATAGGCCATGAGTAAATCTTCCGTCAGGTGGTGTTTTATCGTTTCCATCGTCATCTCATTGCATGGCGTGCCGCAGGCGTTCCAACGCCAACCTAATTCGCGATTTGATTGTTCCCAGCGGCAGACCTGTCTGAAGGGCAATTTCGCGGTGGCTCAGGTCGCCAAAATAGGCCTTTTCAACCAGTTCACGCTGAGCGCCGGGCAAGGTGCGCATGGCATTGCGCAATTGTGCAGTTTCCTGCTGCAACGCTACAACCTCATCCTGATTCGGTTCCGCTTCCGGCCCCCAAGTCAGTTCTTCGGGCTCGGGTCGTCGTTGTTTGCGCAAGAAATCGATACGCTTGTTTCTTGCGATTGTGAAAACCCATGTCGCCACCGACGCACGCGACGGATCAAACAGGTGTGCCTTGTGCCACAGCGTCGCCATCACTTCCTGCGCACACTCTTCGGCCACGGTTTGATCCGATCCGGATCGGATCAGGAACGCTTTCACCCGTGGAGCAAAATACGCAAACAGTTCGGCAAACGCCCTTTCATCCCGGGCTTCTCTGATCCGACGGACATGGGCGACCCAATCGCCTTGTGTGTCGCACACTTGCTGCGTTTTGTTCACCGGCTTCCTTCTTGTCAGCTCAATTCTTCTCGGACGCCGCGCAGCGTCCGGCAACGCGTCGGTTGCTCTATCTTCCAGAAGTAAGCCGGTTTCGTCAAACATACCTTTGATACGCTAAGAAACTTAAATTGGATCAAAGGCCGGAAAAGTTTTTTTTCATCCAATCCTGCCCGAGCTGCGTAGTGTGAGTAGAGAACAAACGGAGGCCTGGATGCCATTCGAACAAAGAGATGCGGTAGCCCGCAAGATTGCCGTCATCGGCGGAGGCATTTCCGGCATGGGCGCCGCAAACCTGTTGGCTGACAGCCACAGAGTGACTCTCTTCGAATCCGAGAGGCGCTTAGGTGGACACGCGCGCACGAAAATTGCAGGAAAACATGGCGATCAACCGGTCGATACCGGCTTTATCGTGTTCAACAAGGTTACGTATCCGCATCTCGTCTCATTGTTCGAAAGGCTGGACGTTCCCATAGCTGAAAGTCGTATGAGTTTTGGTGTTTCAGCCAAGGGAGGCGCCATCGAGTACGCGCTGCACGGTGCGGACGCCCTGTTTGCTCAGCGGCGCAATCTGGTACAGCCAAATTTTTTGCGAATGGTGCGGGATCTGTTCCGGTTCAACGCACGAGCCCTGCAGTTTTCTAAAAATCATTCGATCACCGTGCGCGACCTGCTCAACCATTTGAAAACCGGAGAATGGTTCAGATCCTACTATCTCGAACCGTTTTCAGGGGCGATCTGGTCGTCGCCCAAGGAAAAAATGCTGGACTTTCCCGCCCATGCCCTGATCCGGTTTTTCGATAACCACCTGCTGCTCGACAACTGGCGTGATCATAGGTGGTACACGGTAAAGGGAGGATCGGTCGAATATGTGCGTCGGCTTGAGGCAGCGATGCGCCGTAAGGGAGTAAAGGTTCGAACGGGCGCGTCAATCAACGCTGTGCGCCGAACCTCATGCGGTCCGCAGGTAAAGGCAGTGGCCGATGAATGGGAGCAGTTTGATGATGTCGTGTTCGCAACCCATTCTGACGACACCCTCTTGCTGCTTGAAGATGCTTCACCTCAGGAGCGTTCTGCACTCGGTGCCATCAAATATCAAAGCAACGACGTTGTCCTTCACGCCGACCCGGGGGTCATGCCGAAAAGGCGCAAGTGTTGGGCGAGTTGGGTACACACCGAGGACGCCATGCCCCAATCCAACCGGGTCGACATCACTTATTGGATGAATTCACTGCAACCGATCCCTTGGGATGACCCGATGTTCGTTACTTTGAACTCGCGGCACCGGATCCGTGACGAATTGATCTATGATGAAGCGGTGTTCCGGCACCCGATATTTGATCTCGCCGCCTTGCACGCTCAACAGGACATTGGCAGGTTCAACGGCGCCAACGCAACTTGGTTTTGCGGTGCCTGGATGCGAAACGGTTTTCATGAGGATGGTCTTGCCAGCGCAGTTGACGTGGTCGAGGCAATCAACCGTTCCAACACTTTTCGGGTAGCGGCCGAATGAGCGCGATAGAACATATCGCGGCGCACACATTTCATGGCCGCAAGGGAAGGGTCGAAAACTCCTTTCGCTATTCGCTTGATTTCGTGATGTTCGACCCAGAGACGGATAGTTCAGCGCCTCTTCTGTTTTCGCGCGATGCCTTCAACCTGATGAGCGTCCGGGATATTGATCATGGTGGCTCCCCCGGCAAAGGCCATGGGGCAAAATGGCTGCGGAGGCTTTTCTCAGAGTTCCAAATCACGCAGCCTTCACATCTCGCGCTGCTCACGCAGCCTCGTGTACTGGGGCATGGTTTTAATCCGGTCAGCTTCTGGTTCTGCTTCGATGCGAACAGCAAGCTGTTTGCGGTCGTCGCCGAAGTCACCAATACCTTTGGAACGCGTCATAGCTATATTTGTCACAAGCCCGACCTGTCTGAGATCGGGCCTTCGGATCGACTGAGCGCAAGAAAGATGCTGCACGTCTCACCCTTTCAGCCACGTGAGGGCGAATACACATTTCAATTCGAACTGCAAAAGGATCGCGTCGGTGTCCGGATCGACTATGGCCGCGAAAAGGGAGGGCTAGTCGCGACGCTGACCGGACACCGGCGAATCCTGACCAACCGAGCCGTACTGTGGGCTTTCGTTCGGCGACCGTTCGGGGCGCGGCGGGTTCTAGCGCTGATCCACTGGCAGGCATTGAAACTCTGGTTCAAAGGCGCAGGATTCCGGACGCAACCAGCACCGCTCAGCCCCGATGTAAGTCGCGAATAGTGCGCCCAAGGGCGCGAGATGGGATAGTTGAAATATGGCCTCACTATTGATGTTCTTGCTTGGCGTGGTTTCCGTAGTTTTGGCAGGTCTCATGGTGCGGCGACGTTGGAGTTTTACCGCTCAGCGGCCCGACGACTATGATCAGGATTTCAAACAAATTGACATTCGAAGGATCCTGAATGGTCCTATAGCTTGCGAGGGCATGATTTATGGCCCTATGGGACGTGTGGTTTCACGGTTCACCGGTGACTTTCATGCAGAATGGCAGGGCGACAATGGCCGGCTGGAAGAACGATTTCTTTTTGACACCGGAAATGCGCTTACACGTGTGTGGAACCTGACCCTCGGCAAAAATGGAGAAATCATAGCCTCTGCCGATGATTTGCTTGGCACAGGTCGCGGCGTGCAAAAAGGTTCGGCAGCGCATTTGAAATACCGCATACGCCTAACCGATAACGCTGGCGGGCATGTGCTGGATGTTGTGGACTGGATGTATTTGACTCCGAGCGGCGCACTCATGAACCGGTCGCAATTCCGTAAATTCGGCTTTAAAGTGGCCGAAATGATTGCGGTCATGCGTCCGGTGAATGAGGCGACACAAGGTTAAACGGCCTAATCTGAGGTGTCCGCCATAACAGACGCACAGTGGAGCCGTGCCCCCCTGTTTGCTTAAGATCAAAGACGGGATGCCCTTGGTTTGATTGTGATGGACACAACCAAGCGGACAGAGGAGTACGGAAAATGCTGGAGATTTCGCCCAGAAAAGTGGCGCAAGTAGCCCTGATGGGGCGGGAATTGGGGCGCGCTGAAGGCGAATTGCGCGCATTTATCGACCGGATGAGCGAGGATGAACAGGCCGAGCTGGTCGCGATCATGTGGATCGGTCGCGAGAGTTTTTTTGCTGAAGATCTGGCAGAGGCTGTCGCGACTGCCAGGGCTGAAGCTTCTACACCATGCGCCGACTACCTGATCGGCACCCCACATCTGTCGGACCACCTTGAAAATGGGTTGGATGCGTTGGGTATTTCCGCAGAGGATGTGGAAAATGACCTGATGTAACCACTACCTAGGAACACGCAATAGCCGGGGCATAAACCCCGGCTTTGTTGTTCGAATTTCTGTTTGATCAGGCTTTCACACGCTCGGATTTAGGATCATACATCGGCTTGAGCGAAGCCTCGGCCTTGACCTTGGTCCCGCACACGTCGATCTCGTATGTCGAGGCGAGAATATCCGCCGCCTTTTCACCGCGGCAGGGCACATAGCCCATACCGATGGCCGCACCCAGTGCGTGACCATAGTTACCCGAACTCAGATAGCCAATATATTCGCCATCCCGCACGATAGGTTCGTTGTGGAACAGAAGAGGCTCGGGATCGGTCAGTTTAAATTGCACCATACGGAAATTCGGTCCGCTCTCCTTGCGCTCGGCCACTGCTGCCTTGCCTATGAAATCAGGTTTCGACAGATCGACCGCAAACCCCAGCCCCGCATCGATCACGTTGTCTTCGCAGGTAATGTCGTGGCCGAAATGGCGGAACGCCTTTTCGATGCGGCAGCTGTCCATCATGTGCATGCCGCACAGTTTCAGGCCCAAATCTTCACCCGCCTCCCACAAGGTTTCGAACACGTGACCCGAAAATTCCGTCGGAATATAAAGCTCCCACCCCAGTTCGCCCACATAAGAAACCCGGTGCGCGCGGGCGATCCCCATACCGATCTCGATCTGTTGCGCGGTTCCGAACGGATTGACCGCGTTGGAAAAGTCGTTGGGCGAAACTTTTTTCAGCAACTCGCGCGAATTCGGCCCCATGACCGCCAGCACGCCTTCGGTGCTGGTGACATCGGTGATGACCAAGCGGTGATCCCCCACTAGGCGGCGCATACGCGTTTCATCGGCCAACCGGGTTACAGCCGGGGTCACAACCAGAAAGGCTGTTTCTGACAGGCGAGTGATCGTCACATCCGCCTCGATCCCACCACGAGTGTTGAGGAATTGGGTATAGACGATCTTGCCGACCGGTACGCTCAAGTTCGCGCCGCAGATATTGTTCAGAAACGCCTCGGCGTCCGGCCCCTCGACCCGCAGTTTTCCGAACGAGGTCATGTCATACATGCCCACGTTCTCGCGCACCGCACGATGTTCAGCCGCCGAGTTCTCAAACCAGTTCTGCCGCTTCCAGCTATACCGATATTCGCGTTCCTGCCCTTCTTTCGCGAACCAGTTGGCGCGCTCCCATCCGCCGATTTCGCCGAAAACGGCACCCTGTTCCTTGAGGTGATGATGAAACGGCGTGCGCCGCACCCCTCGAGCCGTCGCCATCTGACGATAGGGGAAGTGATCGGCATAAAGCAGTCCCAACGTTTCCTTGGAGCGCTCGAAGAGATAGTGCTTGTTGCCCTGGAACGGGTGCATTCGCCCGATATCCACATCGCCCAGATCAAACGGTTTTTCACCATCTTCCATCCACTGCGCCAATGCCATGCCCGCGCCGCCCGCCGACTGGATACCAATAGAGTTGAAACCGGCGGCGACCCAGACATTGTCCATCTCGGGCGCAAGGCCCAAGTGGTAAGCATCATCGGGGGTAAAGGACTCCGGACCGTTGAAGAAAGTATGGATGCCTGCCTCGGCCAGCATCGGCATCCGGTTGCAGGCCGCTTCCAGGATCGGCTCGAAATGGTCAAAGTCTTCGGGAAGCTGGTCGAACTCAAAGCTGTCGGGAATGCCATCCATACCCCAGGGTTTGGACTTTGGTTCAAACGCGCCCAAAAGGATCTTGCCTGCGTCTTCCTTGTAATAGGCGCATTCATCCGCCACCCTCAGCACAGGCATCTGTTTAAGACCCGGAATCGCTTCGGTCACGATATAGAAATGTTCACAGGCATGCAGCGGAACGTTCACACCAGCCATTTTGCCAACTTCACGACCCCACATACCAGCACAGTTGACAATGTGATCACATTCGATGTGACCCTGCTCCGTACCATCATCCGATGCCCAGTCCACTCCGGTCACGCGGCGGTTGTGCCGTTTGATACCGGTTACCTTGACGCGCTCCTTGATCAACGCCCCATTCTGACGTGCGCCCTTGGCCATCGCCAACGCGATATTGGCCGGATCGCCTTGCCCGTCCAACGGAAGAAAAACACCCCCGGTCACGTCATCGGTGTTGAGGTATTCGTATTTCGCCTTGACCTCTGCCGTGGTCAGTTCATGCACTTCAACGCCGAATGCCCGTGCCATAGCCGCCGTGCGGAACAGTTCTTCGCGGCGCTCTTTGGTCAGGGCCACGTTAATCGATCCTGTGCGCCGGAACCCGGTTTCCACCCCGGTTTCTTCGCTGATCCTGCCATAAAGTTCCTGCGTATATTTGGCCAACTTGGTCATGTTCGACGACGGGCGCAGCTGTGCAATCAGGCCGGCCGCATGCCAAGTTGTTCCGGACGTCAACTGCTTGCGTTCCAGCAGTACGACGTCCTTCCAGCCTATCTTGGTCAGGTGATAGGCCACCGAACATCCGATCACACCACCACCGATGATGACCACGCGGGCCTTGTTGGGAAGGTCAGCCATTTTCAAAGACTCCGATTCTGATTTAACCGCATCTTGCCATGTAAAGACGGCAAGAAATCCACCAAAAACGTCAGAACGATCGGGAAAATCACCCTGCTCCGCCAGCGCGCCGTTTGCTGCGCATGGCAAAGGGCGTAATGCCAAAAACGCTTTTGTAGACCGCCGAAAAACCGTTGGGGAACCCACAAGCCAGCCCGATTTCATGGATGCTCATCGTCGTGTTCAGCAGCAGATTGTTGGCCTTGGCAAGACGCAATTCCCTGTAGTACCCGTTCGGTGTCGCCCCCAAATAGGTTCTGAACTTGCGTTCAAGAGATCGGTTCGACAGGTCCAGCGCAGCAACAATTTCGTTGATCGGTACCGGTTCTTCGATATTGGCTTGCATGATCTCCAGAGCCTGATCCAGTTTACTGTCACCTGTTTCGCTCGTCCGGACACCAGAATATGGCTGCATCGAGCCGAAGTCGCGAATATGTTCGTGCAGCATCACGTTCGCGACCGTCATTTTGGCCGCTCCCGAAACATGGCGGCCAATCAAGGCCAAGGCGATATCCACGGTCGACCCCATACCAGCGCAGGTGACAACGGGCCCATGTTCGGTGGCGATGGAATACTTGGCGACAAACCCGCTGCCACGTTCGCTCAAAAACGATGCGTTCTCCCAGTGGGTCGCGTGATCCTGCGCCCCTTTGTCCTTGATATACCGGCTTGCGGCCTCCGCCAGAAGAAAGACCTGCGCTCCACGATATGTGTAACCCGAAATCACCCGTGTCAGAGAAAGCGCGGGATTGTCCGGATCGGAGTTTCCGATGACGAAAACATAGTCGGCATCTGGCTGGGTTGGGATCGGCGTCGTCTCGACAAACGCATCGGATCGACTGCGCACGACACCGCCATCCAGTGATCTATAGGCCCATTGAAATGGAGGTTGCGGGCAAACGCGATTAGCAATTCTTATGACGTCGACAATCCCCGCCACTTCGATCAATACAAAGCCTTCCGCAACGACGATGTCGATCTTCCATTTTTTGGGGACCGTATTGTCTTTTCGTCTTGCCGGTCTGGCTGTCACAAGCCTGCCCTCACGCAATCTTGTGGCCCGCAGCGCGGAGGCGGTGAGCTAGTGCTTCGATATGATCCGGGCCGACCTCACAGCAACCACCGACAATCGTGGCGCCTTGCACGATCCAGCCCATTGCGAGTTCGGCATAGGCCGCCGGGTCTAGGTCCTGGCGCTGTTCCAGTGCATCCACTGTTGGTTCATCTTTCAGGAATCCTTCAGAGATGCGGGTAAACCCGTTGGCGTAGGCCCCGTATGGCTTTCCCATCGTCTTGAGGATATCTAGCGCTGCCGCGATAGCCTCGGGAGGCGAACAGTTGATCAGGACGGCTTCAGGGTCGAACCGCGCGACCAGCGGGGCAATATTGCCCAGTGGTTCGCCTGAGCGCAGGCGGGTGCCATCATCATCCATGACTGTGAGCGCCAGCCAGACCGGTTTTCCGCATTCATGTGTTCCGCGTAGCGCACCATCGGCCTCTTGAACCGAAGATACGGTTTCGATCAGAAAAAGATCGACACGTTTCGACATAAGCACCACCAGTTCTCTGAACTTCTCTGCTGCCTCGGCAGGATCAGGGTTCAGATCAGGGCGATATGAGGCCAGCAATGGTCCCAGCGAACCAGCTATACGACTGCCCGTGACATCGCGCGCACGTTCTGCCTGCGTCAAAGCTGTGTTGATCAGTGCCGGCATCTGATCCTCCAATCCGACGCGGACAAGACGCGAACGGTGGACTGCGTATGTGTTGGTTGTCGCCACAGTCGCACCGCGCCTGAAATAATCAGCATGTACATCACCTACCAGGTTCGGATGATCGATCATCACACGCGTGGACCAAAGCGGAGTTGCCCGGTTACCGCTGCGCTTGACCAGTTCTTGACCAATGGATCCGTCCAGAAGCGTTATTTCAGCCATGATTGACCTCTTTATGGAATGAGAACAATTTTTCCGGGAAGGGATTTGGATTGAAATTCCTCCTGCGCCTGGAGGATGTCACGCAGAGGATAGGTTTTTGAAACAACCGGCCTAATCCGACCCTCATTCATGAGCGAAACGAGACGTCCAAAGACTTCAGGCGCCTGATGCGTGCAGCCATGAATGGTGATGTCGCGCAGATAGATGTCGCGCAAATCCGCTTCGACAATCGGCCCAGCGATCGCACCCGATACAGCATAGTGCCCACCCGGTTTTAGGGACAGAATTAGTCCGGGCCAGGCAGGGCCACCAACAACGTCGATCACCACTTCGAACGTGTCATTCGGCAAAGCGCTATCGCGGTCGAGAGTCTCTGCAGCGCCCTGGTCCCTGACAATGCGGGCCTTGGCCGGACTGGTCACGCCACATACTGTGGCACCCCGAAGAGCAGCAAGTTGCACGGCGGCGAGGCCGACACCACCTGATGCGCCGGTGACCAAGACCTTATGTCCCGCCGTGACGCCAGCGCGGGTCAGCAAGTTCTCCGCCGTGCCGAACGCACATGGGATCGCCGCAATCTCGACATCCGTCAGCGGAGAGCCCGAGACGTCATACAGGTCATCAGACTCGACGAGGCAATATTCAGCAAATGCTCCGTCTATTTCAGAACCCAGCGCGATATAACCCCAAGGCGCACCGGGACGGGGGCGCGGAAGGTTGACCGGGCATGTAACGCGTTGCCCAGCGCGAAATCGCTCTGCACCAGGACCGACTTCCTCGACGATGCCGCATAGATCACCGCCCTGAATGCGAGGAAAGTTCAACGCTCCTCCCCATCCACCTTCCTCGACTTCTTGGTTCACTTCGTTGGTGGCCCCGGTTACATTCGAAGAATACCAACCCACCCTCGTGTTGATATCGGTATTGTTCACCGCCGCTGCGGCGACGCGTACAAGAACCTGTCCCGGCCCGGGGGTCGGGACAGATATATCATCGCGCCATTCCAACGCCTCTGGCCCACCGTGCCGGGTGAGATATATACCTTGCATGCGCCGGGTCATCATTCTCTCCTATGTCTTGGTGAGCCGACATTAGCACATCAGGCGCGCAACCGTTCGTTGGCAGGGTCCCAAAGTGGTTGGTCTTCCTGAACCACGGCGCGGCATTTCTGGCCATAGATTTCCACCTCAAGCTCGGTCCCGGGCACCGCAAGTTCAGAGCGAACCATACCCAAGGCAATCGAAGCATTCACTCGATAGCCCCAGGCCCCTGATGTGGTTTCCCCTACGATCTGACCGTCGTGCCAGATGCAGGACATATACGGTGCATCTGCGTCGTCCGCTTCCACGATCAGGGTCACGAAGCTTTTACTTACCCCTTGCTGTTTTTCATTCTGGATTGCAGCCTTGCCAACGAAGTCCTGTGGCTTGTCGAGTTTCACGAACCGTTCAAGACCTCCCTCGAGCAACGAGTAGTCGGTGGACAGATCACCTTTCCACGCCCTGTACCCTTTTTCGACGCGCAGCGAGTTCAGAGCGTACATGCCAAACGGTTTGGCTCCCGCACCAAGGATAGCCTCATAAATGGCGGGCTGGTTCTCATTGAGGCAATGCACCTCCCATCCCAATTCGCCAGCAAAGGAAACACGAACCAGACGGCAGGGTTGCCCGGCCAAAACTGCATCCTGATGCGTCAGCCAACCCATGGACAGATCCGCTTTGGCCCCAATTTGCTCCAGTAGGTCCCGAGCTTTCGGGCCGCTCACGATCATGGTTCCCCAGTCACGAGTATGGTCGGTCAGACTGACTCCCGCAGGCAAGTTGCCTTTCAGCAACTCGAAATCATGCCATTGGGCTGCACCCGCGGTGATCATGGTGAAGTGGTCCTCGGAATGGCGCATACAGGACATTTCCGTCAAAATGCGGCCCCGGCTATCCGAGAAATAGACTAGGTTCATCCGGCCGACTTTCGGAAGGCCACCTGTGATCAAGCCCCGCAGGTAGTCCGCCGCACCTGTGCCTTCGAGATTGAAGCGGGAAAACCCCGGAAGATCGAGTACCCCGACAGAGTCGCGCACGGCCTCGCATTCTTCCTTGATGCGTTGCGCCCACGGGCCGGAGCGTCCCCAAGTGCGGGTTGATTCAAGTGAGATATCGTCACCCGGCTGCGCAAACCAATTGGCGCGTTCCCATCCGTTGAACGCCCCCATCACACCACCAAGGTCTTTCACCCTTGCATGAACCGGGCTGAGTTTCTTGTCACGCCCAGCGGGCCATTCGTGATACGGGAAATGCATGGCGTATTCGTTGCCATAGACTTCCAGGCCCTTCTGGTTGCAGTAGTTCTGATCAGTATAGTCCGTGTAACGACGTGGGTCGACGGCCCACATGTCCCATTCGGTGTGACCATCGACGATCCATTCGGCCAATACCTTACCAGCACCGCCACCTTGAGCGATGCCAAAGGTGAACACGCAGGCCTCGAAGGCGTTTTTGACTCCCGGCATCGGGCCAATCAGCGGCAGGCCATCCGGCGCATATGGAATGGGGCCATTAATCACACGGGATACACCTGCCGTGCCAAGCGCCGGAACACGTTCCATTGCATCGGTTACGATATCCTCGATCCGGTCAAGGTCGTCATTCCATAGCTGAAACGAGAAGTCTTCGGGCATCGGGTCGTCCTCAGACATCCAGTGCCCCTTGCAATTGGGTTCATATGGACCGAGGTTGAAACCGTTCTTTTCCTGCCTCAGGTAGTAGGAGATATCCACGTCGCGCAACAACGGCAGCTTTTTCCCAGACTCCTTTGTATAGGCCTCGATCTCAGGAATCTCTTCACTTAGCAGGTACTGGTGGCTCATCACCATCATGGGCACAGTGCGCCCGCCATAGGGTTTGAACCACTCGCCCACTCGCTGGGCATAGTAACCAGCGGCGTTCACCACATAATCACAAGCGATGTCGCCTTTTTCAGTGTGCACCATCCATGAGCCATCATTGTTCTGCGTAACGCCAGTGGCCGGGGTGAAACGCAAAATTCTTGCACCCATGTCGCGCGCGCCCTTGGCCAGCGCCTGCGTCAGCTGAGCGGGATCGATGTCACCGTCATGCGGATCATAGAGCGAGCCTACAATGTCATGGGTTTCGAGGAAAGGATACCGCGCCTTGGTTTCTTCCGGGCTGAGGATCTCGATATCCATACCCTGATACCGACCCATGGCAGCGGCGCGCTGGAACTCCTGCATCCGCTCCTTGCTGTGCGCCAACCGGATAGACCCAGTTACATGGTAGTTCATCGGATAATCGACTTCTTCACCCAAGCGCGAATACAGCTCTGTCGAGTAGCGTTGCATATTCATGATCGCCCAGGAGGTCGAAAACGTCGGTACGTTCCCGGCGGCATGCCATGTAGACCCGGCGGTCAACTCGTTTTTTTCGAGCAGAACGCAGTCAGTCCAACCTTTCTTGGCCAGATGGTAGAGCGAGGAGGTCCCCACAACACCGCCACCTATGATGACCACGCGGGCTTTCGTCGGAAAATCACTCATAGTTCTAAGTCCCTGTCATTGCGCCTGTTGAGGCAAGTCGTCCGTGATGTCGTAATAATCCCCTTTATCGGCCACAAAGATGTGCCGCGCGAGGACAAGCCCGGTGGGCGCGTCCAGCGCACCCATCGAGATCGAAATCGTGTCCTCGTCATTGTGCTGCCAGAAGAGGAACGTACCACATTTACTGCAGAACCCGCGTTTTGCGGTATCCGATGCGCGGAACCAGCCGAGTGCGCGGGAAGTGCTGAACGTCAAGTTATCTTGATGCGTCGAGGTCGATGCCCAGACATGCCCTGACTGCTTGCGGCACTGACTGCAATGGCAAACCGAAGGCGGGGAAAGCTCTCCGTCGATGTTGAAGGAAACCGAGCCGCACAAGCAGGAGCCAGTATGCATTGCGTTATCCTCTAGCTGCAGGCGCGGCACTGGTCCCCAGCAACACACCATAGATGATGAAACAGGTGGCCATGATCCGGCGCACCCAGACGTTAAAGACGGCACCAATGGCGGCCTTGCCCATCAGAGCGCCCAACAGGGTAAAGCCGGTATAGCTGAGGGTGGTTATCGCCAGAGCAGTGGGTACGATGACCACCATTTGCTGCCAGATCGGTACATCCGGTTGAACGAACTGCGAAAAAGCCGCCAGGTATCCCGCTACGCTTTTTGGGTTGATCGTGGCAATTGCCAGCGCATGTATATAGACGTGGCGAGCCGGGCGTTCGTCTGCGCGAACGGGCGTTTTGGCAGTCATCCAGCCCCGCACCCCTAGCCATATCAGAAAACCGGCTCCGATCAGTTTGGCGACAAAAAAACCGGTCGGAGATGCCGCGATAAGCGCGGTCACTCCAAGCGCCGACAGGATCAGAAAAGCACTGGCCTGAGTCAGGATTGCAAGCACACCAAGCATTGCCTTTACGAAAGGCAGACTCATTCCGTTTGAGATGCAATTGACCGCATTCGGCCCCGGTGTGGTGACAAAGACCACCCAGAACAGTGCAAATACCGTCCAAGCATCGAAACTCATCAATACACCGGTGGGGCGATGACCCAGACGGCCACGGCGGGTTCGTCATAGGGATTGGCCCATTGATAGGGTTCATGTTTGATCCGGAAGCTGTCGCCGGGACCAACGGTAAAGGCGCGGTTACCGATAATCAGATCCAGCCGACCCGAAACCATGTATCCGACCTCCTGCGTTGGCCGGTTGGCTGGGGTCTGCATCCGCGAACGGGGCCGGAAGGTCGAATGCACCATTTCAAAGTCATCTGTCAGATCAGGAGAAAGCAGTTCTTCGATCAGCCCTTCCTCACCAGAACCCATCGGGCGGCGCGACCCGGCGCGGACGACATATCCCTGCTCGTCTTTAAGTGCCGCGGAATGGGCGAAAAGCATCGACATCGGCACGCCTAGACATGCCGCAATCTGGCGCAGGTCCGAGATCGAAGGTTCGGACTTGTCGCGCTCTACCTGGCTGAGCCAACCAACCGAACGGTTAAGACGCCTCGCGATCTCGGTCAGCGTCAAGCCACGCGCCTTGCGCAAGGCGCGGATATCGGCCCCGAGTGTGGCGCTGTGACGGGCTTGCGTGTTCAAAAAACCGCTCCGAATCTCGTGAAATTTCTACTCACTTTTTCACGATGCCGCAGGTTCGTGAAATTTCCAAGAGATTTTTCATTTGATGGCCGGAACCCGATTGGCTATGTCCGCCTAATGTGGATTGCAGTGATGTATCTATGGGCCGTCAACCTGTTGACCTTACTGGCCTTCGGCTGGGACAAATTGCGCGCAGGCCGTCGCAAGCGGCGTATTTCCGAGCGCACTCTGTTATGGCTGGCGGTGATCGGTGGTAGCCCTGGGGCGGTTTTGGGAAGATGGGTTTTCCGCCACAAGAGCCGCAAACGTAGGTTCACAGTTTGGCTGATTGCGATCGTTGCCGCACAGGTGGTGGGATATGTCTGGTTAACCGAAGGTAAGCCGCCTTTTTTTCCCTGACACTGGTTGGCAGCGTGACTTACGAACGAGAAAAAACCCGAGACAGGATCGATGACAGGGCCTCGGCATCTTTTGTCGTAAACGCATCTGGCTGATCACTGTCGATATCAAAAACCGCGATTACTTCACCGCTTCCGTTGCGCACCGGCAAAACCAACTCGGACCGGGTCGAAGATGCGCATGCAATATGTCCGGGGAAGGCATCTACATCGGGAACTATAAGCACTTCTCCAGTCCGCGCTGCGGCACCGCAAACGCCACGATCGAAAGGAATGGCAAGACAGCCATGGCCGCCCTGATAAGGGCCAATCTTGAGCAGTTTAGGTTCCGTAACACGATAAAATCCCGTCCAATCGAAGCGGTCGTCGGCATGATGCACCTCACAGGCGACGGTGGCCATCAGCGCCACTTCATCGGTTTCACCTTCGGTGAGGGCGGCGATGGTTTTTGCAAGAGAGGCGTAGTCGGCGTTCATGATTGTTTTCTTTCAACAATGCCGGGGGCGTTGCCCCCGGAATATTTGGAAAAAGATGAATGGTCAAATGCGCTCAACGGCGATGGCCGTGCCTTCACCACCACCAATGCATATAGCTGCCACCCCGCGTTTGAGGTTTCGTTTCTCCAACGCGTTCAGAAGCGTCACGATTATGCGTGCTCCCGAGGCCCCAATCGGGTGCCCCAAGGCGCAGGCGCCGCCGTTTACGTTTATGATTTCACGCGGCAAGCCCATTTCTCTCATGAAGGCCATGGGAACGACGGCAAAAGCCTCGTTGACTTCCCACAGATCAACATCGTCCTTGTTCCAGCCGATGCGATCGAGAAGCTTCTTCGCAGCCGGTACGGGTGCGGTGGTGAAAAGACCCGGCGCCTGAGCATGGCTTGCATGCCCAACAATACGGGCCCGCACGGCCAAGCCTTGAGCCTCGGCCGCCTCGGCAGAAGCCAGAACCAGTGCGGCAGCCCCATCAGAGATGGACGATGAATTCGCAGCCGTCACAGTACCGTCCGAGCGGAAGGCCGGTTTCAGAGAGGGTATCTTGTCCGGACGCGCGGATTTTGGCTGTTCGTCGGCGTCGCAAATCACTTCTCCTTTGCGCGTTTTCACATTCACGGCGGTGATTTCGCCATGGAATGCCCCGTTATCCTGGGCCTTTAGCGCGTTGGAGAGGGATTGAAGCGCATATTCGTCCTGCGCCTCACGGGTGAACTGATAGGTTTCAGCGCAATCCTCGGCGAAAGTTCCCATCAGGCGGCCCTTGTCATAGGCATCCTCGAGGCCATCAAGGAACATGTGATCCACAACCTGTCCGTGGCCAATCCGGGCACCACCACGCATCTTGGGCAGAAGATATGGTGCATTGGTCATGCTTTCCATCCCACCCGCGATCATCGTATCGGCGTGCCCCAGCGCGATCTGGTCAAAAGCCATCATGGCCGCCTTCATACCCGACCCGCACATCTTGTTGAGCGTTGTCGCGGGCACCTCTTCACCCAGACCGCCAGCAAAGCCTGCTTGCCGTGCCGGGGCCTGCCCTTGCCCAGCGGGCAAAACGCAACCCATCAGAACCTCGTCCACTGTACATACACCCGCACCTTGCAGCGCGGCGCGGATCGCTGCCCCCCCAAGATCGGCGGCGGAAACCCCGCCAAACATACCCTGAAACCCGCCCATAGGTGTCCGTGCAGCCCCAGCAATGACAACAGCCTTCATTTTAAATATTCCTCCTGATCCAGGGACTTGAATACCGAATGGTAAGATTTGACGTCTAGCGTATTTCTACGCAAGGATTACGCTTTTTAGGGGGCAGGTATGGGGCTAACCAGCACTGCGGCGGGAAACGTTCAGGTGATCACCGTGCACGCGGATCGTATTGATGCGGCGATGGCGATCCAGTTCAAAGAAGATATGCGCAACGAGACGGAAAGTGGCGCAGAGTATGTGATCCTTGATCTGACTGCCGTCGAATTTATAGATTCCAGCGGATTGGGTGCCATTGTGGCCTCAATGAAGCAACTTGGGGGCGAACGCCGTCTGGATCTGGTCGGACTGTCGCCGATGGTAGAAAAGGTCTTTCGTTTGACGCGCATGGATACGGTTTTTGTCCTTTTCCCCAACCTGGACAGCGCCCTGGCAGAAGCAGCGGTATCCCGATAGCCGGAGGCAAACGTTTTGAAGCGCGCGTCCGACAGAAATTTTTTTGAGCTGGCGTTTCTAGCCACCGAGACCGAGGCCAGCGCCGGAATATCAGCGCTAGCTGCCCATTTTCGGTCCCTTGGGCTTTCCGAAGAGCATGCAGGCGAGGTGCGAATTGCCCTGACCGAAGCAATCAACAATGTAGTGGAACACGCATATGCTGGCGTCGAGCCGGCTCAGGTTCGAATAAACTGTCGTCAAACACAGGATCGCCTGGATATCCTTGTTTCCGATACCGGGAATCCGTTGCCCGGCGGCAAAGTCCCCTTGGGAGAGCCCGCAGATGTAGATACCTGCCTGCAGGAACTACCCGAGGGTGGGTTTGGCTGGTTTCTGATTCGCCAAATTGCCAACGATATCAAGTACGAGCGCAAACAAGGGTATAACCGCTTGTCCTTACGCTTTGATATGCCCCAAAACTTCCACCCTTCGCCATAATAAAGTCAAGGTCACAACATTGTCCCGCCGCAAACTTGGACGAACCTGATCATGTAGCTCAAGATAGCTTCCCTCGGCGCCATGCGTCACAGCCCCCACCAGTGAGCGGCGCCGAGGAACACCCCCCTAAAAACTGTTATTGGACTTTCTGCCAACACAGCCTAACTTCCGCACGTTCGACAGGAAGAGGCGAAAAATGCGTGATTTTCACCAGCCGGGGCGATCCGAAGTTCTGGCAACTGAAGGGATGTGTGCAACGTCTCATCCACTCGCAACGCAAGCCGCATTGGACATTCTCAAAATTGGCGGCAATGCGATGGACGCTGCAATAGCGGGAGCGACTCTTTTAGGCATCTGTGAACCGCAAATGACGGGGATCGGCGGTGATTGCTTTGTCTTGTTCAACCGTTCGGGCAACTCAGTTGTTCATGCCCTGAACGGATCCGGCAGATCAGCAAATGCATCCAGCGCTCAAGAGCTGCGCAATTGCGGCTATAGTTCAATGCCTTTGTACAGCCCTCATGCTGTGACTGTACCCGGTGCTGTCGACGCGTTCTGCCACCTTTCGGAAACCGAAGGTCGCTTGGGCCTGGACAGGCTGCTACAGCCGGCAATCCACTATGCCGAGGCAGGAGTTCCCGTCGCACCCAGAGTCGCGTTCGATTGGGGTTTGGGATCCGGAAACTTGCAAGGCGCTGGTCGGCACTTTTATTTGGTCGGCGGAAAAAGCCCAGTAATAGGTCAGTTGTTTCGCGCTCCCCAACAGGCCGAAGTCTTGCGCCGAATCGCGCGTGGCGGGAGAGAGGCCTTTTATAGCGGCGAAATTGCCGAAGACATGGTCTCCTCGCTCAACGCTTTGGGTGGAGTACACACGCTTGAAGATTTCGCCAACACTCGCTGCACCCAAACAACTTCCGTAAGCACCATCTATAAAGACGTCGAACTAGTTGAACACCCACCAAACGGCCAAGGGGCGACGGCACTTTTGCTGCTAAACATCCTCAGCCATTTCGATCTGGCATCGATGAACCCGTTGGGTTGCGAACGCGTGCATATCGAAGCCGAAGCAACAAAACTCGCCTATGACGCACGCAACCGCTTCATTGCCGATCCGGATAGCACTGAGCGGCTGGAACATATGCTTGCCCCGGAAACCGCCTCAAAACTTGCGAGCCTGATCAACGCCACTAAAGTATTACCACCGGTGAAGTCTCTGACCGAGGCGATTCACAAGGATACGGTGTATATCACGGTCGTGGATCGTGACCGCATGGCTGTGTCGCTGATTTATTCGATTTATCACAGTTTCGGATCTGGCATTGCGTCAGACAAATTTGGCATATTGCTGCAAAACAGAGGTGCTGGCTTCAATCTGACCGCCGGCCATCCGAACGAGTTAGGCGGCGGTAAACGCCCGATGCACACCATCATCCCCGGAATGCTGCGCGAGAATGGTCGGGTAACAATGCCATTCGGCGTCATGGGCGGCGCCTATCAGCCAACGGGTCATGCCCGGTTCGTTACAAACCTCACCGATGCCGGCATGGGTTTGCAGGAGGCCATTGCAGCGCCTCGGGCATTTGCCGACAGCTGTGTTCTAAAAATCGAACGTGGATATCCGAATGAAGTGAAACAACAGTTGACCGATCTAGGGCACAAGATCGAGACGCCCGAAGCACCGCTCGGGGGTGCTCAGGCCATTCGAATTCGAGATGATGGTGTCCTGGAAGGCGCCAGCGATCCGCGAAAAGACGGTTGCGCACTGGGATACTGATGCCAAAAAACGCTGCTGGACTTTCAATTTAGTTGGAAATGAAGCGGGTAAGCCCCGTCCCGAAATGGGCCAAACATATCCGGGATATCCGGGTGATCGACAGGTTCCCCGGACCAGTCTTCGATCAGGTTCTGTTCGGAAACATAAGCAACGTAATAAGACTGATCGTTCTCGGCGAGAAGATGATAGAATGGTTGCTCTTTCGCCGGTCGGCTGTCCTCGGGAATCGCTTGATACCATTCTTCAGTGTTAGAAAATTCTGGATCAACGTCAAAAACCACCCCTCGGAAAGGGTGCTTTTTATGACGAACCACTTGTCCAAGGTGGTATTTTGCGTGTGTTTTCAACATTACTTGGCCCCCAAAGTCATTTTTACCCTTAACGCATCGCAAAAGTCCAATACTTGCTCAGAAATCGCAGGAAACAGTCTGTGAACTCTGACTTTACAGTTATCCCCACAGGTTGTTGCCACGTCAATTTTTCCTTTGCGCCATCAACTGTTGTACTCATTCCACAACTGAGGTGGAGATACACCAAATTGCACTGTTGAAGGACCCTTCATAACCGAATGTGATTTCATCGCGTCGCGAGTTGCGCTATCATCTGAAAAAAAGGCAAGAGGCAGATGAGCAGATCTCTTTGCGCACTATTGGCGGTGCTGATGCTAGCGTCGTGCAGCGGTGGGTCCAAGACTCCTCCGCGCAATCTCAATGACGCTTGCAGCATTGCAAGAGAGCGCCCCGACTATATCAAAGCTTTCAAATCGACCGAACGCAAATGGGGTGTCCCGGTCCATGTTCAGATGGCAACCATCTATCAGGAAAGCCGTTATCGCGCTGACGCCCGCACGCCGCACAAGTTCGTTCTGGGCGTGATCCCGATGGGGCGGCAGAGCAGTGCTTATGGCTTTAGCCAAGCTTTGGACGGAACGTGGGAACAGTACCAGAAGGAAACCGGAAAACGGCGTGCAAAGCGGAACCGTATTCGAGACGCGTCCGATTTCATGGGTTGGTACATGAACAAAAGCTGGGAAAAGAACGGCATCCACCCCAGTGATACGCGAAACCAGTATCTGGCCTATCACGAAGGCCATGCCGGTTACGCACGCGGAAGCCACAATGGCAAATCCTGGTTGTTACGCGTCGCCGACGACGTTGATTCCCGTGCCGACCTGTACCGTCAGCAATTGACAGGTTGCCGATACTAGCCCTTGATGCAGCGCGCTTCAGCGATTGCCCGAGACGCGCGGTTCTCCGTCGATGAATAGGTTCTGGTTCAGGCTGTTTCCCGTTGTCAGCGGCCCCAGGATCACGGTCGTTCGTGCTCCGCCACTGTCATGCACGACCCATTTGCGCAGCTCCACCGGATCGCTCGTGAACATCAGTTCAATCTTGCCGTAATCCGGATTTTCCGGATCCTGCGCTGTAACAACGGTCGCGGTGCCGTCGAATTCATGTCCTACGACCATGTTGGCTCGACCAAGATCCACGGTCGGGGCCAGAACGATGGACAGTGGCGTTCGCCTGAGCGGGTACTGCTCGGGCGGTTGGTTGGATTTGGGATCGTGGATGATCACCGATCCGCCTTTGGCCAACACCACTGCTCGTTCGGGCGGGTCGTATTCGAACCGCATCCGACCCGGACGCTGCAACCACAACTTTCCAGTGCTTAGGGAAGCATCATCATTGACTTGGGTGAATGTGGTTTCAACAGTTTTCAAGCTGTTGAGGTAGTTCGAAATGTCTGCAAGCGGCAGTTTGTCTGCGGCCCAGGCCACTGGGGCCAGTAAGGAAAATGCAAGGGCATAAGCGATCTGTTTCATAGTGATCAGATAAGTGTTCTGCCCTCGCTTTGGAATGCCCTATTGTTCTGGCACCAGAATTTCGCGCTTGCCGACATGGTTGGCCGGCGAAACTATGCCTTCGTCCTCCATCTGCTCGACCAGCCGAGCAGCCTTGTTATAGCCGATAGCAAGCTTTCGCTGGATGTAGGAGGTCGAACATTTGCGATCCTTGATCACGATCGCAACGGCTGTGTCGTAGAGCGCATCTTCACCATCGGTGTTGCCGCCGGTATTCAGACCCAGAACCGCGTCGATGTTGTCTGCCTTTTCCTCGTCCGGGCCTTCAACCACACCACCCACATAATCGGCTGGGCCAAATGCTTTCAGGTGGTTGACGACCTCTTCGACCTCTTCATCCGACACGAACGGTCCATGGCAACGAGTTATCTTGGCCCCACCAGCCATATAGAGCATATCGCCCTGCCCCAACAGTTGCTCGGCGCCCATTTCGCCTAGAATGGTACGGCTGTCGACCTTTGAGGTTACCTGAAACGAAATCCGAGTGGGGAAGTTGGCCTTGATTGTGCCGGTGATGACGTCGACAGACGGGCGCTGCGTCGCCATAATCAGGTGAATACCCGAGGCGCGCGCCATTTGCGCCAGACGTTGGATGCAAGCCTCGATTTCCTTGCCTGCGACCATCATCAGGTCGGCCATCTCGTCGACGATGACAACTATATATGGCATGGCCTTGGGTTCGAACTGTTCTGTCTCGAAAATCGGCTCGCCGGTTTCCTCGTCAAATCCAGTTTGGACAGTACGGCTGAACATCTCACCTTTGGACAGCGCGTCCTTCACCCGACCATTATAGCCCGCGATGTTGCGCACGCCCATCTTGGACATCTTGCGATACCGATCTTCCATCTCGCCCACGACCCATTTCAAGGCAACGACCGCTTTTTTCGGATCGGTCACAACAGGACTTAGCAGATGCGGAATGCCGTCATAAACCGAAAGCTCCAGCATCTTGGGGTCGATCATGATCAGGCGGCATTCGTCTGGCGTCAGCTTGTAGAGCAGCGACAGGATCATGGTGTTGATCGCCACCGACTTACCCGACCCCGTGGTCCCGGCAATCAGCAGGTGGGGCATCTTGGCGAGGTTGGCCACAACCGAACCGCCACCGATGTCTTTGCCCAGCGCCAACGGCAAAGCATGATTTCCGTCTCCAAAATCCCGGCTGGCCAGGATTTCCCTCAACACCACCATTTCGCGATTGTCGTTAGGTAATTCGATCCCGATGACCGAGCGGCCCGGCACGGTCGAGACCCGCGCTGAAAGCGCCGACATCGAGCGTGCGATGTCGTCGGCCAAGCCGATGACGCGGCTGGCCTTGAGGCCCGGCGCCGGTTCCAGCTCGTACATGGTGACGACGGGACCGGGGCGGACGCTTACGATCTCGCCCTTAACCCCATAATCGTCGAGCACGTTTTCCAGCATCCGCGCGTTTTCCTCAAGCGCTTCGTCGCTGAGGTGATGGCGCTGGATGTTTGCTGGGTTGGACAGCAGGTTGAGCGGCGGCAGCTCAAAATCAGCAGCGTTGTCTTCAAAGGACAGCGCCGGTTGCGCCTCGGCCTGCGCCCGACGCGAAGGTTGTGGCACGCGGCGGACGGGTTGTGCCACGACGGGTTTGCGTGGCTCTGCAATCGGGATCGGCATACGAGGAGTAGAGGGTGAAACTTCCGACTCTTCGTCGATCATCGGTTCATCGGCAAAATCGTCATAGGTTTCGACCACATGCTCGTGACCGGCTTGATCCCAACCCGGCTCAAAAGCATTCAGCGCTGGTTCCATCGGCAATGTTACACCTGCAGTCAGCGGCGGCTCGGGTGGCAGTTCGCCACCCCGGTTCACATTCAGGATCAGTGGATCCGGCCCACGCCCACGCCCTTTGGTCAGCGGCCTGTTTGGATCTGGTTCAGGCTCCATCGAACCGGTGGCAACCTGCCGGTTCCGCACAGCCGCGGCAATCTTGGATCGAATACGGTCGTCCCCGGGCATCTCGTCATAACCCTGTACCGGTACGGCTTCGACCAGTTCAGGTTCTGGCATTGGGTCGGGGCGACGGATCAGGCCCGGCATGCGTGCCAGCAGTCCAGATTTCGGAGTGCGTTCCGCCTGAGGGGGATGGGCATAGCCTTCTTCAAAAAACTCTTCCGAAAATGCTGTGTCGTCATCAATTGAATGGTTGATCACAGCGCGCGCTGCAGCGCGTCCATCAGCCCATTGCGCCCGACGGTCCCGTGCCGCCCGCGCCGTCGCCTGTGCCCCGCGCCCTATGAGTGCCATCAGCATGTCGTAAGTCATCACCAGGCCCAGCAGAAACGCCCGGAAACCGCGTCTTACGTCGGCCATAGTGAAACCGAGAACAAACACACCCAGCGTCAACATGCCTGCGGCCATCGCAAGCGACATCATCTTGACCATGAAGTGCGACGAGATGGGTAACAGCGTCAGCAGCGCACCCATCACGGTATCCCCGAACAGCCCGCCAAGGCCAAAGCTGTGCGTTGTGCGCCATGCATCACCCGGAACAAGTGTCGCAGCATAGACGGATACGATCGCAATCCAGATCGGAGCAAAGATCAGGCGTGCGATGGCCCGGTCTTCGCCCGAATGAACTGCAAACCGAACGCCCCAGCCCGTCAGCACCAGAGCGACGCCCCAGCTGCCCCAACCCACAATCATGAACAACGGTGCTGCGATGGATGCACCCGCTCGTCCCATCCAGTTCTGAACCGGCGCGTCTGTCGATACCATCCAGTTCGGGTCGTCCGGTGTATAGGAAACTATCATCGCAGCGGCAGCCAACCCCAGCAGGATCAATACGATCCCGATCAGTTCCTTGCCACGCCTTTCGATTGCCGCCTGCATCTTGCTGTCCAGCAACGGATCGCGACTGCGCGTGTTGTATGATGCCATGCTACCCTCGTACCTCACGAATAGATGCAGTCGCGGAGTGTGATCAGCCCCTGCTGCAACTCTGTTTTTGGGGCCACCATCGCGACCCTGATATATCCCTCACCCGGGTTTTGCCCCGACTTACCTTGGGCGAGATAAGCACCCGGCAGCACCCGGACACCCGTCTCCCTCCAAAGCTTCAGCGCTACCTGTTCACCATTGTCCACAGGAAGCCATAAAAAGAACCCGGCCTCGGGAGGCATATAGCCCTGCACACCCTCAAAAACCTCGTCGGCGATGCGATACTTCTCTTGATAAAGCCCCCGGTTTTCCAAAACGTGCACCTCGTCGGCCCAAACTCGCGCCGCCGCCGCCTGCAAGGGAGATGGTAAGGGTGCGCCCGAATAAGCCCGCAACTGCTTGACTTTCTTGATCGTCTCCGGCCCACCGGCGATCAACCCCGAACGCAATCCGGCAAGGTTCGACCGCTTCGACAACGAGTTGAAGAGCGTGATCCTCTCGGGGTCTGCTCCCAACTCCTGCGCGACCGTCAGAACGCCGGTAGGAGCATCGTCGCGGTAAATTTCGGAATAACATTCGTCGGCAAAAATGCGGAAATCGAAATGTTCAGCCAGCCGGATCAGCTCGGCCCAATAGTCACGCGACGCAACCGCTCCCTGTGGGTTGGCAGGCGAGCAGATATAGGCAATAGTGGTTCGGTTCAGCACCTCCTCGGGCAGACTGGCATAGTCCGGCAGATGCCCCGTGGCAAAGGTTGCCGGAACAAACCACGGCTCGGCCCCAACCGAGATCGAGGCGACCATGTAAACCTGATAAAACGGGTTTGGACACAAGACTACAGGTCGCTGGCCGTTTTTCTGCTCTGGACACAGCGCCATGGCAGTATTGTACAACCCCTCACGCGTTCCATTCAGCGCCATCACGTTGGTGTCGGGGTTCATCGAAACACCGTAGCGACGTCCGATCCAATCGGTGATCGCAGCCCTCAGTTCCGGTGTCCCGTCGTTATCTGGGTATCCCTGAAACCCGGCGGCGTTTTCCACAATCACATCCGTAACCCATTGAGGAAACGTATGTTTTGGCTCTCCTATTGTCATATGCACAATATCGCCACCCGGCTCGTGATGATCGAGCAGGGCACGCAGGCGTGGGAATGCATATGCCGGTAGGTTCGAAAACCGCTCGGGGAAATCCATCATTACTGCCTCAATATCGGGATCGTTGATCGCCCCGTTTGACATCAAGTTACATACGCCCCCCCAATACGTCCAGCTAAAGCGATGTCAAAACAGGTAATTGTGGCATTCAGGTCAAAGCTGATTCAGCCGCCGCTCCAAGTCGCAACAACATCTCTTCGGAATTCGGGTGCCCCAACAACATCAGACCACAACCCGGTGTTCCGGTTGGCAAAGTCAGTGCAGAAAGCCCCATCAAGTTGCCAATGCGCGTATTGCGCAGCGCCAACAGGTTTTCCGTCACGTAGTAGTCATGGTCATTCATCAACCGTTCCAGATTTGGCGGCGTGATCGGGGCCGTTGGCGCCAACACCGCATCAAATCCTGAGGTCGCGGCATCCCAGGCGGCCCGACAGTTTTCCAGCTTGGACCAAGCCGCAACATAATCTGGACCCGAGAAGTTTTTTCCTTGCCTAAAACGGTCCAGTATTTCAGGGAACATAACCTCGGGATTGGTTTCAATCACATCGCGCCAAAGGCCATAGGCCTCGGCGGTGTAGAGCGCGCCGGACAGTGGCATGGCTTCCTGCAATTCCGGCACCTCCAGAGGCACGACTTGCGCCCCAGCCTCCGCCAACCGGCGCAAAGACTCTTCGTAGGCCGCGCGCGGCGCTTCCCGCAGGTTATCCAGCGCCACGGTTTGCAGGCTTGCAAACCTGCGTCCTTTCAAAATTGCCCCCCGCAGATCGGCGGGCGATCCGTTTTCAAGTAGAGCCAGCATCTGCGCCGCATCCTCGACAGATCGTGCCAGCGGGCCAATCGTGTCGAATTTCAGACACAGTGGTACAACGCCTTCCAGGCTCAGCCGACCCGCCGTGGTTTTCAAGCCGACCAAATCGTTCCAGGCCGCCGGTATTCGCACCGATCCGCCTGTATCGGAACCGATCCCACAAGCCGCGAGGCCCCAGGCAACCGATGCCGCCGCACCCGATGAAGACCCACCAGGAACCGCCGTCTCGTCATGGATGCACGGTGGCGTACTCGTGATCGGGTTCAATCCTAGTCCAGAAAAGGCCAACTCGCTCATATGCGTCTTGCCCAAACAGACCGTGCCCATCGCGGTTGCGTTCCGCATCACCACCGCATCGGTCTCCGGCACCCGATTTTTCAGCAGCGCCGACCCGGCCTCGGTCGCCGTGCCCGCCGAATCGAACAGATCTTTCCAACTGATGGGCACTCCATCCAGCAAAGACCGGCGCAAACCGAATTTGGCGCGATTCCTGGCTTCCTTTGCTTCAGCTCGGGCGCGGTTATGGGTCACCCGGGCATAAATTCGATTGCTATGAGGATGTGCATCAATGGCGGACAGGTAAACCTCTGTCAGTTCGACAGGATCAATAGAGCCGCCGTCGATTCCCCTTCCCAAATCACTTGCTGTCATTGTCAGCCAATCTTGCATCGCACCCTCCCAATATCTTTCGGCGACGGTAGCGACAGGACAACCCATGGACAATCCCGTTCGCGCGCGCATATTGCAGGCCATGAAAGATGTTTCCGATATCCTGATCGTCGGCGGCGGCCTGAATGGCCCCGCTTTGGCTTTGGCGCTGGCGCAAACCGGACACTCGGTCTCTCTGGTAGATGCACTGGCCGAGGATATCAGGCAAGATGCGGCCTTTGACGGGCGTGCCTATGCGCTCGCTTTGGCCTCGCAGCGGTTGCTCCGGATCATCGGTGTTTGGGATCGAGTGGCGCAGCAAGCCCAACCAATGTTGGAAATCAAAGTCACCGATGGCCATGCCGGGGCCGGCCCTTCGCCTTTCTTCATGCATTTCGATCATGCCGAGATCGAGGAAGGCCCGATGGGTTATATGGTCGAAGACCGCTATCTACGGCGGGCTTTTCTCCAAGCCGTCGCCGAAGAGGGCCGGATCACTCAGATCAGCGGAAGTGTCGTCACGTCTCAGGAAACCGACCCTGATGGCGCCACCGTAACATTGGATGATGGCACCGAATTGCGCGGCAAACTGCTGGTGGGTTGCGACGGGCGTCGTAGTGGAACTGCACAGCGCGCAGGCATCAAGCGAACCGGCTGGAATTATGGGCAGACGGCGCTTGTCTGCGCCATCTCTCATGAGCTGCCGCATCACGGCGTCGCGCATCAGTTCTTCATGCCACCAGGGCCTCTGGCCATTTTGCCGTTGAGCGGAAACCGAAGCTCCATTGTCTGGAGCGAGCGCTCCGAGACGGCGAAACGGATCAACGCGATGTCCAAATCAGACTATCTGCAGGTTCTGCGCCCCAGGTTCGGTGATTTCTTGGGTGAGATCAGCCTCGAAGGCGACCGGTTCACCTACCCCCTGAACCTGACCATCGCAAATTCATTCATTAGCGAGCGCTTGGCGCTTGTGGGAGACGCCGCGCATGGAATGCATCCGATCGCGGGTCAGGGCCTCAATGCGGGTCTGCGCGATGTGGCTGCCTTGGCCGAAGTTCTGACACTGGCGGCACGACGCGGAGAAGACATCAGCGCCACACTGGTACTGGAGCGATATCAAGAATGGCGCAGGTTCGACACTGCGACGCTCGCGCTGGCTACGGATACTTTCAATCGGTTGTTTTCCAACGATAATCCGATCCTGCGCTTAGGGCGGGACATTGGCATGGGCATTGTAGGGTCATTGCCCGGATTGCGCCGTGGCTTTGTTCGCGAAGCCGCCGGATTAACCGGAGACTTGCCGAAACTTTTGCAGGGCCAGCCGATCTAGGCTCACTGTCCTGATCACTCCAAAACCCGAGCCTCGTCCACCAGCATCACCGGAATGCCGTTTCGGATTGGAAATGCCAACCCTGCCGCCTTGGAGACCAGTTCCTGTCGCTCAGGTTCATATTCCAGCATCGTATGCGTCTGGGGGCAGATCAGTGCTTCGAGCATGCGGCGGTCGAATGAAGACAGGGTTTCGGTCATTGCAATGTTTCCTCGTTGGAGCCGCCGCGCAGGGCGAATTCGATCAATGTCACCAGCGTTTCCCGGCGTGTTGCCAGACAAGGAGCTTCCAGAAGTGCCTGCTTGTCCTCCGGGTCGAAATCCAAAAGCATCGACAACGAGTTGACCAGCAACTCATCGTCCGCGTCTTTCAGGGTTTCCCAGTCGGTTGATAACTGTCGGGCGGCAAAGAAGCGTTCCAGCAGTCGCAAAAACCGCGTCCTGTTGAATTCATGATCGCCTTCTGGACGGCCAAGATCACGCTCGAAGCCGTCCCAGGACACCGAACACCGACGATATGGAGCAAAGGCATCAATTTCCGACTTGATCCGGAACCGGGACACGCCGGTCAGCGTGATCAGATAGCGGCCATCCTCAGTTTCCGAGAATTGCGTGACCCGCCCTGCACATCCGATCAGATGCAGCTTATCCGCTTTGCTGTGGCAAGGATTTGGTTGCACCATGCCAATCAGCCGCTCGGACGTTTTGAGCGAGTCGTCCAGCATCTGCAGGTAGCGCGGCTCGAATATATGCAACGGTAACCGCGCCCGGGGCAGCAGCAGCGCGCCCGGAAGCGGAAATACGGACACCGTATCCGGCAGGTCGGCAGGGTGCATCATGTACCGAGTGTAGCTCTGAACCGAAATTAGGCAAATATCATCGAGCTGAGTTTCCGTCGGCCGTTCAGAACGATTGGGTCGTTGGGCTTGAGGGCATCGAAAATTGTGAAAAGCTGAGTCTTTGCAGCGCCATCATTCCATTCGCGATCTCTGCGAAACAGTTCAAGCAACTGCGCCACCGCTTCTTCGACATTGCCACTTGCGTGTAATGCCTGTGCCAGATCGAACCGCGCCTGATGGTTGTCTGGCTCAGACTCGACCGCCGCTCCGAGTTCCGCAACCGGACCAACATCGGCAGCTTGACGCGCTAATTGCAACTGAGCGTGCGCGGCATCAATCTCGGCCGAGTTCGAAATCTCGGCTGGAGCGCCATTTAAGATAGCCTCGGCCTGATCCAGATCGCCCATGGCGATATGGGCGCGAACAAGACCGCCATAGGCACCGGCATGGGCCGGATCTTCGCCCAATATGGCCGCAAAGGTTTGCGCAGCGTCGACGGCAGCACCTTCGGCCAACATCTCTTCGGCGGCCTGAACCGCCTCATCAAGCTGCCCGCCCGGGCTTTGGCCACCGGCCTTTTCGATTACCTTGTCAACAAATCCTTTGATCTCGGACCCGGGCAACGCGCCTTGGAATCCGTCAATTGGTTGGCCTTTGTGAAACGCATATACGGTCGGGATCGACTGAATGCGCATCTGCGCCGCGATTGTCTGGTTTTCGTCCACGTTGACCTTGACCATCTTCACAGCGCCCCTGGCTGCGGTCACAGCGTCTTCCAGTGCCGGACCGAGAGTCTTGCATGGGCCGCACCAGGGTGCCCAGAAATCAACGATGACCGGAACCTCTTGTGACGCTTCAACCACATCTGCCATGAACGTGGCTTCGGTTCCGTCCTTGATCAGATCGGTTGCGGCAGGCGCACCTGCGCCGTTCAGAATGTCCATGGTTTCAACTCTCCGGTTTGAACTTGGCTCCTATATGCCGCCGCGTAGTACGGAAACCAAGAGCAGAG
The DNA here is from genome assembly GCF_056536925.1 of Ruegeria sp. CI1. Lineage (NCBI taxonomy): Bacteria > Pseudomonadati > Pseudomonadota > Alphaproteobacteria > Rhodobacterales > Roseobacteraceae > Ruegeria > Ruegeria sp. CI1. Next base: position 133,378 of record NZ_JBQFQP010000010.1, read on the forward strand.
TCGCATTCTTTGCATCATTCACAGATCGAAAGTTGCAAATACAGGCGCGTGATCACTTGGCTTTTCCCACCCACGCGCGTCACGCAAGATTCGACTTGAATGGCCTGAGTTTGAAATGTCCGGCGTGGCCCAGACATGATCCAGCCGCCGACCCTTGTCCGCCGCATCCCAGTCACGCGCACGGTAAGACCACCAACTATAAAGCAGCCCTTGCGGGATATCCTGTCGCGTGATGTCGACCCAGTTGCCCGCCTCTTGCGTCTCGGCCAGATGATCGACTTCGATTGGTGTGTGGGAAACGATCTTAAGAAGCTGCTTGTGCGACCAGACATCGTCTTCGCGCGGAGCAATGTTCAGGTCTCCCACCAGAATTGATTTTTCGGGTTTGTCGGCGCGGAACCAGTCGCGCATATCGGTCAGATAGTCCAGCTTCTGCCCGAATTTCTCGTTGGTCTCCCGGTCTGGTACATCGCCACCGGCCGGGACATAGAAATTGTGAATCGTCACACCGTTTTCCAATCGCCCAGCGATGTGCCGCGCATGGCCAAGCTCGGCAAAGTCCTTGTCGCCAATATCCTCGATTGGCAGGCGCGACAGGATGGCGACGCCATTATATCCTTTTTGTCCGCGGGCGATCATGTGGGTGTATCCCAGTTCAGCGAACCCTTCGGTCGGGATTTTTTCCACCGGTGATTTGCATTCTTGCAAACACAAGACATCAGGGGCTTCTTCCTGCAGCAGCTTCAGAACAATGGGCTCACGCAGGCGCACCGAGTTTATATTCCATGTGGCAACTGTGAAGGGCATCGGTAAACTCTCCTAAGGCAACACCAGGCAACCTATCGTGCTGATCACTGGGGTGCCACCTGAAATGGACAACAAAAAAACCCCGGCACGAGGCCGGGGTCAGTCCAACAGGGAGGTGCATGTCATGACCCGGACATGCGCGGGTTAGGTAGACCTTAAAGTTGCAATCAGGGTATCACTTTGATCGAAGTCAATCCACACTCAGTTATGAAACAAGTCGATATCCACCGGATTCTGTGACCAAAAGGCGAGCATTCGAGGGGTCTGGTTCGATTTTCTGCCGCAAGCGATAGATATGCGTCTCGAGCGTGTGGGTTGTCACACCAGCGTTATACCCCCAAACCTCGTGTAAAAGGACATCGCGCGGAACGACGCCATCGGTCGAGCGGTACAGGAACTTCAGGATATTGGTTTCCTTCTCGGTCAGGCGAATCTTTCGCTCATCCTCGGTCAGCAGCATTTTCATGGCCGGTTTGAACGTATACGGCCCAAGCGCAAAAACCGCGTCCTCGGATTGCTCGTGCTGGCGAAGCTGCGCGCGAATACGCGCCAAAAGGACCGGGAATTTGAAGGGTTTAGGTACATAATCGTTGGCGCCTGCATCCAAACCCAAGATCGTGTCCGCATCGCTGTCATGACCAGTCAGCATGAGAATCGGACTTTTGACGCCTTGCTTGCGCATAAGACGGCACAACTCGCGCCCATCCGTGTCGGGCAAACCCACATCCATAATTACCAGGTCGTAGATCGCTTCTTTGGCGCGCTCCAAGGCGCTTTGCCCGTCCGACGCTTCGAAAACGTCAAAATCTTCGGTCATCACGAGTTGCTCGCTGAGCGCCTCACGCAGATCTTCGTCATCATCAACCAGCAGGATTTTCTTGAGCTGAGCCATGTACCGGTCCTCCTAAAGCTTTTCCATCACTTGATCGCAGAACGCACAATCGGCAAGATTTACTGCAACGCTCTCACGCCCTCGTGTCTCCTTTCCGGTTATTATTTGCTAATTGTTTCACTTTTGCCGCGTGAAAGAATAGACGAAATGCAGAACGTTACAGGATGAAGCAATGAGTCTCTTTCCGGACATTACCGAGTTGTTGGCGCGTGCCCGGGCCGATCTGCGCATGGGCGTGCCGGTCGTTTTGAGCGATGGTACCGGGTATTGCGTGGTGGCGCTTGCCGCCGAAACCATGAGCGCACAGCGGCTGGCGGACCTTCGCTCTTTAGGTGGATCGCCCGTCGTCGCCGTTACCGCACGACGGGCTGAAACGCTCAAGGCGCGCGCCTATGACGGTGAACTTGCGCGGATTGTTCTTCCAATAGACGCTGACATGGTCTGGGTACAGGCAATCGCTGACCCGTCCGACGATCTGAACTCACCGATGAAGGGTCCTTTGATTAGTGAACGGCAGGGCAACGCCAATCTTCACCGAATCGCTATCGCTCTGGCGAAATCCGCGCGTTTGCTGCCCGCCGCAGTCGTCTTGCCGATCAACGACGGTATAGCTTTTGCTGCCTCGCATGCCCTCACCTGCATCGATCATTTACAGGCTGCACCCCATCTGGCGGATCGCAGCCCCCTGCGTGAGGTGGTGGCGGCACGCTTGCCGATGGACGTATCCGAAGCAGGACGACTGCATGTCTTTCGTCCTGACGACGGCGGCGAAGAGCACTATGCAATCGAAATCGGCCGTCCAGATCGTGAAAAATCCGTGCTGACCCGATTGCATTCTGCTTGTTTTACCGGGGACCTCATGGGCAGTCTGAAATGTGACTGTGGGCCGCAACTGCGCGGCGCGCTGGTTCAGATGGGGGCCGAGGGAACGGGCGTTCTGCTGTATCTTAATCAGGAGGGGCGCGGAATTGGTCTGGCTAACAAGATGCGCGCCTACTCCCTGCAGGATCAGGGGTTTGACACGGTCGAGGCCAATCACAGGCTTGGTTTTGAGGATGACGAAAGAGATTTCCGGCTTGGGTCGGATATCCTGAAATCAATGGGGTTCAAATCGGTTCGATTGCTGACCAACAACCCGGCCAAGATAGCGATGATGGAACGAACTGGGATCGCCGTAACCGAACGGGTCCCGCTCAAAGTCGGCGAAACCGCACACAATCGCGGGTATCTGGCGACCAAAGCCGCCAAGTCCGGTCATCTTTTGTGACTCCGTTCGACCTCGTACTCAACCCAATGGGTGTTCGGTTTCGCGGGCGGCATTTTCCCTGCTCGATCGGCAAAGGTGGGCTAAGCAACAAAAAGCAAGAGGGGGATGGTGCAACCCCAACCGGCATCCACCGAATCGTTGGAATGCTCTATCGCGCAGACCGTATCTGCCGCCCAGCTTCGTGGGCGCGGCCAATTGGCCCGCGCGACCTATGGTCGGATGACGTTCGGGATGCGTCCTACAACCATCTGGTCCAAGACCCTTATCGGTTCAATCACGAACGGCTGCGTCGTGCCGACCCTTTGTATGACCTTGTACTGATCACGGACTGGAACTGGCCGAATGCTGTACCGGGGCGCGGCTCGGCCATCTTTGTCCATCAGTGGCGTCGTCCGGGTTACCCGACCGAAGGCTGCGTGGCCTTTCGCCGCGACCATTTGCGCTGGATCGCGGAACGTATGACACCGGGAACGCGCCTGATCATCCCTTCGGCTTGACACGCTCGCCAAAAATCGCCGAGCCGATGCGGACATGTGTCGCGCCCAATGCGATTGCCGATTCGAAATCGTCACTCATTCCCATCGACAGGCCGGTCAGGCCATTGCGCTCCGCAATCTTGGCCAAAAGCGCGAAATGCAGCGACGGCTCCTCGTGGACGGGCGGAATGCACATCAATCCGCGAATGGGCAGATCCAGAGCACGGCATTCGGCAATGAATGCGTCTGCCGCAGCGGGTATCACACCGGCCTTCTGCTCTTCCTCGCCGGTGTTGACCTGAACGAACAGATCCGGGCATTGGCCAATTTCCTGCGCCAACCGCGCAATGGTTTTGGCCAGTTTCTGCCGGTCGACCGAGTGGATGGCATGGCAAAGCTCAATCGCCTGCCGCGCCTTGTTGGTCTGCAACGGGCCGATCAGATGCAGGTCGATCCCATCATACCGTTCCATGAATTCGGGCCATTTGCCTGCGGCTTCTTGTACCCGGTTTTCGCCGAAACACCGGTGACCCTGCTGCAAAACCTCTTCGACGCGCTCATTCGGCTGAACCTTGGACACCGCAATCAGTTTGACGGAGCCGACAGGGCGGCTTGCGGCGGCCTCGGCCTTGGCAATACGGTCGGTTATGTCTTGCAGGGGCATTGTTTTCCTCGTTCTGCTCACTGGCAGCAGAAAAACACCATGTGGGCAAAAAAGAAAAGGGCAGGTCCAAAGACCTGCCCATATTCAGTACCGTTAGACGGTGTACAGCTTAGAAGCTGAAGTACACACCGGCCTGAACCTGGCTGCTGTCTGCGACTGCAGAGTCAACGTAACCGGCAACAAAGGTCACGCCGCCGCCCAGGTCGTACTGGTAGTTCAGGCCCCAGCTGGTGCCGTCGTCTGCGAGAATTGCAGTGCCGCCCGAAGCCAGGTTGTTCGAGTCAGCATTCTGGACCCAGAGCAGCAGGTTGCTGGCTGCGCCAATGTCAACGTTACCCGAAACGGTGATCGCGTCAGCTGCTTCGGTCTGGCCGTATGCGATCTGAGCACCGAACTGACCCCAGTCAGCGCCGGCTGCGATCAGCCACAGGCCATCGTTCAGCTCTTCACCGGTGTCGGCAACCGGGCCGTCAGACGAAGCCTGATACGCGCCAGTGACGAAGTAATCGTTGAAGCTGTAGGTCAGCATGACGCCGGTGCGGTTTTCACCGCCAGCGGAACCGGCAACCGAGCCGCCGTTACGCTGGGAGTACGACACGTGACCGGTGAAGCCGCCGACAGTGTACAGAGCTTCAACACCGTTGTTGCCAGCGCCAGCCGACGAGAACGAGTCCCAAGCTGCGCCGATGATCGGCAGGCTGAAGAAGCCCATGCCGTCGATACCGGTGCCAACCGAGATGGTGGGCAGGTACAGGCCGGGTGCGTTATCGATCGCGCCCCAGATGTTGCCAACGTTCACACGCAGGCCTTCATAAGCCACGAAGAACTGGGGGCCGTTCCAGCTGGCTGCACCAGGTGCGCCATCACGGTTTTCGGCCTGAGCACGCAGGCGGGCACCCAGAGTCACGCCACCGTCGGTTTCGGTCGACATGTCGAACTGCAGACGCAGACGGCTGGTGATGTTGGTTTCCGAAACGCCGACAACGTTTTCGTTGGCGTCGTTATAGTCCAGACCAAAACGGCCATAGCCGCTGATGCGAACTTCTGCGGCTGCCATGCTTGCGGTGGCGATCAGCGCAGTCGTTGCGAAGAGAACTTTTTTCATCGTGTTTCCCTCGGTTTTCAATCATTCGCCCAAACCGGAGAATCCGGCGTGGGTATGGACAGGGGTTTCGCTCTTTCCCCCCTGTTTTGGCAAGCCTTGTGACCAGCGCCGGGTCAAAGTCGTCCCGGATGGTGCAGCTTTGCCACAGTCTGTGCCTTGGCCGCGTCCAACGTCGTAGGATATCCAACGATGCCCATCAGTTTACCTGCGGTTGCCGAAACGCCCTTGCCCGCACATATGGACAAGAATAGAGTGGCCGCGGTTTTGGAATTCGGGACTGGAGACACTCTTGCAGATGCGCCTCAAATTCATCTTGCCCATCACGCTTACCCTTGGTGTCGCCGCCTGCGGCGCGAACCCTTCGGCCACCTCAGCCCCGCAGCCAACCGACTCGCTGGATTTCAATGACGATGTCAGAGCCTCTCAAGATCGGGCCAAGTCGTCATTTTGGGACCTCTTCGGCCCGGACAAGACCGAACGCGCGGGCAACGTAAACAAGTACCTGTGGGCCGCTTCGTTCGATGTGCTGAATTTCCTTCCGGTTCAATCCGTTGATCCGTTCACCGGGGTAATTGTCACAGGATACGGCACACCTCCCGGAGGTGGCCGCTCGTATCGTGCGACAGTGCATATCAAGGATCCGGCACTCGATGCACGTTCCCTGTCGGTGTCGCTGCAAACCAGCGGTGGTGGTGCCGTCAGCCCCGCGACCTCGCGTGCGGTCGAGGATGCAATCCTGTCCCGCGCGCGCCAGCTTCGTATTGCCGACGACAAACTCTAGAATCCGGCGCGAAATCGCTCTAATACCACGCCGGGCCCTGACCCGGCGTTTTCATTCACGAAGGACCGCACGATGTCGCGCTACTCCGCCACCGAAATCGAAGCAAAATGGCAAGAAGCCTGGGACAAGGCCGGGATCTTCACCGCGCGCCGCAGCGCCGACAAGCCGAAATACTATGTGCTTGAAATGTTCCCGTATCCGTCGGGCCGCATTCATATGGGACATGTGCGCAACTACACAATGGGCGATGTCATCGCGCGCTACAAGCTGTCCACCGGCCACAACGTGTTGCATCCGATGGGTTGGGATGCATTCGGGATGCCAGCGGAAAACGCCGCGATGGCCATTGGTGGTCATCCGAAGGACTGGACCTACAGCAACATCGCCGACATGCGCGACCAGATGAAACCACTTGGCCTGTCCATCGACTGGTCACGTGAGTTCGCGACCTGCGATCCGGAATATTACGGCCAGCAACAGGCGCTGTTCCTCGACATGCTCGATGCCGGGCTGGTCTATCGCAAGAACGCTGTAGTGAACTGGGACCCGGTCGACATGACCGTTCTGGCCAACGAGCAGGTTGAAAATGGTCGTGGCTGGCGTTCGGGCGCATTGGTAGAGCGGCGCGAACTGACCCAGTGGTTCTTCAAGATCTCGGATTATTCCGAAGAGTTGCTCGACGCGCTGGACACTCTGGACAACTGGCCCGCCAAAGTACGCCTGATGCAGGAGAACTGGATCGGCAAATCCCGTGGTCTGCAATTCGGCTTTGAACGCACTGACGGCAACGATCCGATCACCGTCTATACAACCCGCCCCGACACGCTGCTGGGCGCATCTTTGGTTGGCATCTCGCCCGACCACCCGATCGCAAAAAAGCTGGAAGCCGAAAACCCCGAAGTGGCTGAATTCGTGGCCGAATGCCGCAAAGGTGGCACCACTGAGGAAGCCATAGAAACCGCCGAAAAGCTGGGCTTTGACACAGGCATCAAGGTCAAGCACCCGCTGGACCCGAGTTGGGAACTGCCGGTCTGGATCGCCAATTTCATCCTGATGGATTACGGCACTGGCGCAATCTTTGCCTGCCCTGCGCATGACCAGCGCGACCTCGACTTCTGCCGGAAATACGGCTTGCCCGTGGTCGATACATTCTTTGCGCTGGATGACGACACACCGGTCGACAAGGTTGCATACGTCCCGCCGAAAACCGAGAAAGTTCGCTGGGTGAACCATTTCGCAGGCTTGACCGAAGCGACAGGAGAAGAGGCGATCAACGCCACCGTCGATTTTGCTGAAAAAGCCGGTTGGGGCGAGGGTGTCACCAAATACCGCCTGCGTGATTGGGGCCTCAGCCGCCAGCGCTATTGGGGGTGCCCGATTCCCGTCGTGCATTGCGAAAGCTGCGGTGTGGTGCCCGAGAAAAAAGAAAACCTGCCGGTCCGCCTGCCCGACGATGTGACATTCGACAAACCGGGCAACCCGCTGGACCGCCACCCGACCTGGCGCGATTGCACTTGCCCGTCTTGTGGCGCACCAGCCAGTCGCGAGACCGATACGATGGATACCTTCGTCGATTCGTCGTGGTATTTCGCGCGCTTCACCGCTCCGCGTGCGGAAACGCCCACCGATCTGACCGAGGCGGACTACTGGATGAATGTGGACCAGTATATCGGCGGCATTGAACACGCGATCCTGCACCTGCTCTATTCCCGCTTTTTTGCGCGGGCGATGAACATCACTGGACACCTGCCGAAAAAGGCCATCGAGCCGTTCGATGCGCTGTTCACGCAAGGCATGGTGACGCATGAGATTTACCAGACGCGCGACGCCAACGGCCGCCCGGTCTATCACCTGCCCGAAGATGTCGAGGACGGAAAACTCAAATTGACAGGTGAGACGGTCGAAGTAATTCCTTCGGCGAAAATGTCCAAGTCCAAGAAGAACGTGGTTGATCCCGTATCGATCATCTCGGCTTTTGGCGCCGATACCGCGCGCTGGTTTGTACTGTCCGATTCGCCACCCGAACGGGACGTTGAATGGACTGCCGCCGGAGCGGAGGCTGCGCACAAGCACCTAAGCCGCGTTTGGAATCTCTGCGACAGGATCGGCGCCATGGAGGCCGATGCAGCGGGCGAAGGCGATGAGGACCTGTTGCGCGAGATGCACAAAACCATCCGCGACGTGACATTGGGTGTCGAAAGCTTTGGCTTCAACGCAGCCATCGCCAAACTGTACGCCTTCACCAATACACTGGCAAAATCCAAGGCCGGTGCGGCGGCTCAGAAACAGGCGATTAAAACATTGGCCCAGCTAATGTCGCCGATGACGCCACATCTGGCGGAAGATATCTGGGCGCATCAGGGCGGTGAGGGCCTTGTGGCCGTTGCCCCGTGGCCCGTCGCGGACGAGATGATGCTGGTTGATGACACCGTCACATTGCCAATCCAGATCAACGGCAAGCGTCGCGCGGAAATCAGCGTACCAAAAGATATGGACAAAGCCGAGGTTGAAAATATCGCGCTCAGCACCGAAGCTGTCCAAAAGGCGCTGGATGGCAACGCGCCGAAGAAAGTTATCGTTGTTCCGGGCCGGATCGTGAATGTCGTTGTTTGATCGCAGAACATTGCTTGTGATGCCGCTGGCGCTGGCTGGCTGCGGCTTTCAACCGGTTTATGCTCCGGGCGGGGCGGGATCAGCCCTTTATGGGCGGGTCGAGGTTTCGGCTCCCAACTCCGTCGAAACCTATCTGTTGGTTGAGGATCTTGAACAACGGTTGGGGCGCAGCGCGGTATCTGGCGGCGACTACAAGCTAAAAGTCGACCTTTCGACTTTCACCCAAGGCGAAGCTATTACGTCGACCAATGAAACGACCCGGTACACGATTGTCGGTAGAGTTAAATATTCTCTCACTCAGTCAACAAATGGCGGGGTCGTCGCATCCGGAGACGTCGAAAACTTTGTCGGTTATTCCGCGACCGGCTCGACAGTCGATACTTTGGCGTCGGAACGCGATGCGCGCCGGCGCCTCATGACCATACTGGCTGATCAGCTGACCGCCCAGCTTTACGCAACCGCAGAAGTGTCACCATGAAGCTCAGTCCGCGCGAGGCCGAAGGGTATTTCGCCAGACCGGACTCCGATAAGGCAGGTATTCTGATCTATGGTGCGGACGCGATGCGCGTCTCGCTAAAACGGCAGCAGATGATTGTCGCACTACTGGGTCCGAATTCCGAAGAGGAAATGAGGCTGTCCCGGATGTCGGGAAGTGACTTACGCGGAGAACCCGCCCAGCTTTTGGATGCCGTAAAGGCTGTGGGATTCTTTCCCGGCCCGCGTGCCGCATTTGTCGAGGACGCAACAGATGCAGCAGCCCAATCCATCTTGGCAGCGTTGGAGGAGTGGTCCCCGGGCGATGCCCAGATTGTCGTAACCGCCGGCCAATTAAAGACTACCTCCAGGATTCGAAAGGCCTTCGAGTCGCATCCCAACGCCTATGCGGTTGGAATCTATGACGACCCACCTTCCAGATCGGAGATCGAGCGAACATTGACGCATGCTGGGATCGCAAATGTACCTCGCGAATCGATGGCTGCCCTGACCGATCTTGCCGCCGAGCTTGGACCGGGAGATTTCGCCCAAACCGTCGAAAAGCTGGCACTTTACAAACGCGGCGACGAATCAGAACTTGCTATTGCAGACATCGAAGCCTGCGCGCCTCAATCCACCGAGGCCGCACTGGACGACGTTCTGAATGTGGTTGCCGAGGGCAAGTCAGGTGAAATCGGCCCATTGATCCGCCGCCTGCAGGCACAGGGAACAAACGCCGTTAGCCTCTGCATTGGCGCGACCCGGCATTTCCGGACGCTTTATGCTTGTGCTTCCGACCCTGGCGGCGCTGCCCAGGGGATCGGCAAGCTGAGACCACCGATTTACGGTAAACGCCGTGATCGCATCTTGCGGCAGGCACATAACTGGGGTGCCCGCAAACTGGAAACTGCACTGACAGTTCTCACCGACACCGACCTTGCCTTGCGCTCGGCCGGTCAGACGGCCCCCGCCATGGCATTGGTTGAACGGGCGATGATCCGGCTTGCGATGTTGGCGCGTTCACGCTGAGGTGTTCTGACGAAGCGTCTGGCTTGACGTGACCGCTCGCGTTCCCAGATTGAAGGGCGAACAGATTGGCAGGGAAATCATCATGTACAAGATCTATGGTCGCATCAAAAGCCGTGCATCGCGAGTTCTGTGGCTTCTGGAGGAGTTGGAACAAGAGTACGAATTCATCGACGTCGGCCCTCATGACCCTCAGGTTAAGGCACTGAATGCATCCGGTAAGGTCCCGGTGCTAGTGGATGGCGAGACAGTCATAACCGATAGTTCCGCGATCATGACTTATTTGGCCGACAAGCATGGACGCTTCACCTATCCCGCTGGGTCCAAGGAGCGCGCCGAACAGGATTCGTTGTTTTTCACCCTCCTCGACGACTTCGATAGTATTTTATGGGTGGCGGCCCGGCATATGTTCGTTCTGCCGGAAGAACAACGGGTTCCACAGGTGATCGAAACCGCAAAATGGGAATATAACCGCAACTATGTGCGGATGGCTGATCGGTTCAAAGGCCCGTTTCTGCAGGGCGACAAAATGACAATTGCCGACATACTATGTGTTCATTGCATGAACTGGGCCGTGAACGCGGGCTTTCCCATGAATTCGGGCACCCTCAAAGCTTATGCAAAGGAAATGCGCAGTCGTCCGGCGTTTCAACGCATGGGCGCATTGACACAACCTGCCTGATCCCTTTTGGTATGGTGCAGCCACGCGGCGGCGGACCGACCGGCCCAGCGGCCTGTGGCCAGGCACCCCGTCAGCAGATACCCACCCGTGGGTGCCTCCCAGTCCAGCATTTCCCCGGCACAGAAAACGCCGGGAAGTGCCTTTAACATCAACCCACCATCAAATGCTGTGCGGCTGACGCCACCCGCGGTCGAAATTGCCTCATCCAAAGGGCGCAAACCCGCATGGCGAATGGGCAAGGACTTGATAAGGTCGGCGAGTTCCTGACCATCGGGAAGCGGCCTCCCAAACTCCATTAGCAATGCGGTTCGTACCGGCCCAAGCTTCAATGTCTTGCGTAAATGGTTCGATAGGCTGAGCTTTCCTCGCGGTTTTGCCAGTCGCTGCGTGAGAACTGCAGGCGATACCTCTGGCAACAGATCCATTTGCAAGGGCGCGCCTTCCCGAACCGCCTTGCAGATTGCATAGATACCACCACCTTCCAGCCCCCGCGCAGAAATAACCGCTTCCCCTCGTGTTCGCGACCCTCCCGCACTCAAAGCGACGCCCTTGATTGGCTCGCCGTACAAGGGTCGCATATGCTCTGACCACGCAACCAGCAAACCGGCGTTTGCCGGTGCGAACTCAGCAATTTTCACACCTTGCGCGGCCAGCAAGGGCGCCCATGCCCCATCCGAGCCCAAGCGCGACCAACTGGCGCCCCCCATCGCAAACACAGTGACGTCAGCAGCGACACAGTGCCGTCCTTCAGGCGTTTCAAAAGCCAAATCGGCACCATCCCATCCGACCCAACGGCACCGCGGTTGCAATCGAACACCCAACCGGTCCAAGCGGGACAACCACGCTCGCAAAAGGGGAGATGCCTTCATTGCAACCGGAAACACCCGCCCGGTGGACCCGGTAAATAATTCCTGCCCCAATCTCCGCGCCCAATCCTGAACCGCCTGAGAATCCATTTCCGAAACAATCGGGCATAGCCAATCGGCAGCATCACCATAAGCGCTGATTAGGTCAGAGAAAGCTTCGTCTTTGGTTAGGTTTAGACCGGACTTGCCCGCCATAAGGAGCTTTCGTGCGACCGAGGGTTTGGCTTCTGCAACAAAAACCGAATGACCGGCGATAGCCAGTTCGTCGGCAGCCATCAGTCCCGCCGGTCCCGCGCCGATCACAACGGCCTTTGCCATCCGATTTCCTCTTATCCGTCGTAGCACCCGCTGACTGATCCGACCTTTGTGCTCGGCACATTCCATTGACGGTATAGTGCGCATCGTCCCGGTTAGACCTCGGACCGCCAGGCAATATCCACCCTTCTATAGGACCCAAATGAGTATATTGCGATTGCGAATTCGCCAGACCGAAGCGAAATTGACATGCCATTGCCTTTCCTATCATGAACGACAATCGCATGCCCTTGCCCGGTTCCGGCAAACCTAGTACAGCCAGCCAATGCTCGACGAACCCGATGATATCCACCCGCTTTTTACCGGCGCGCCCTCGACCACCGAGTACAAGAAGCTGCGCAAACGCATCGTGCGTCAAACACGCGAAGCGATCGAGCAATATGGCATGGTGGATCGCGGTGCCAAATGGCTGGTATGCCTGTCGGGCGGCAAGGACAGCTATACCTTGTTGGCAGTATTGCACGAATTGCAATGGCGCGGGCTGCTTCCGGTCGAACTGTTGGCCTGCAATCTGGATCAGGGACAGCCGGGTTTTCCCGCAACTGTACTGCCCAAGTTTCTGGAACGCATGGGCGTACCCCACCGCATCGAGTATCAGGATACCTATTCGGTGGTGGTCGACAAAGTTCCGCAAGGGCGAACCTATTGCGCCCTTTGCTCAAGGCTGCGACGTGGAAACCTGTACCGGATTGCACGTGAGGAGGGGTGTTCGGCGGTCGTTCTTGGCCATCACCGCGATGACATTCTGGAAACATTCTTCATGAACTTGTTCCACGGCGGGCGCTTGGCGACAATGCCTCCGAAGCTGGTCAATGAAGAAGGCGACCTGTTCGTCTATCGTCCGCTAGCCCATGTCGCCGAGACAGATTGCGAGAAATTTGCGACCCAGATGAATTATCCCATCATTCCCTGCGACCTGTGCGGCAGTCAGGATGGATTGCAGCGTCAACAGGTCAAACAGATCCTGGACCAGTGGGAGAAGAACACCCCGGGACGCCGGCAGGTCATGTTCCGAGCACTCACCAACATCCGCCCTTCGCATATGCTGGATCCGAAACTGTTCGATTTTCAAGGGCTTGTGGCTCAGGTTGGAAAAAAATCTGAGGATCCAGACGAAATTCCGTTACTGCGTTAACGTCTCACTTAGAGAGGTTTCCTAGGTTCAGTCAGAGCGTACGATGCTCTAACACGAGGCCAAGGAAACGATGCAGATACATTCTTTGCTCACTCGGTTATGTGGTCGAGCTCTTGCAGTGCTGAACGGACCGGCCATTCTCGCTTTTCTACCCGCGATCACTCTGGGTGCATTCTGGCTAGGCGGCGAAGGCGCGCTGCTCCTGACCTCTCTTGGCTTGCCGCTAGTATTCGCGTTTGCGGGTGCACTGGGGCGTTGGCCCACCGAACAGAATCACTCACGCGACCGCGTGACCGGTCTTATTCAAAGGGATGAATTCCAAATCAAGGCCGCAGAGTTACTCGCAGGCCTGCGGGCCAGCGGGCAGGAATCGGCGTGTTTCATAATCGTTCTGGACGACCTCGATCGAATCGAAGAACGGCACGGCACATTGGCCGTCGACACCATCGTCCAACGCAGTGGTGAACGCATTTTGGCAACGGTTCGCAGTCAGGATATCGTGGCCCGCCTCGGGAACGCCAAATTTGCTGTCTGTGTATCACCTGTAAGTCAGCTGGATCTGGAACACTGCATACAATTGGCGGGGCGCATTCAAAGCGGGATCGAAGATCCGATATCGCTGGACGGAACAACCATCTATGTCTCATGCTCCCTTGGTTTCTGCCTCGATCGGCGCGCACTAGGTCACGGCGCGCAAGAATGGATCGGTGCCGCGATAGCGGCTTCGAACGAAGCCAGACAAAATGGCCCTTCGTCAATCCGCGCCTACACTTCCGACACACGTAACAGGATAACCACCCGGGCGGATCTGCGGCGGGATATTCAGCACGCCCTGAATTGCAACCAGATCGTTCCGTGGTTTCAACCACAAATCTCGACGAACACAGGCAAACTGACCGGATTCGAGGCTTTGGCCCGGTGGGAACATCCGAACCGCGGCATTCTTGGCCCCGGTGCCTTTCTTGCCGTCGCCGAAGAGGCGGGTTTGATGGAACGCCTCGGGCAGAACATCCTGCGTGGTGCCCTTGCCGCACTGGTCGCCTGGGACAAAGCCGGGGCAGACGTGCCGCGTATCGCGGTCAATTTCTCGTCAGACGAGTTGCACAACCCGGGTTTGGTGGACAGGATTCGGTGGGATCTGGATCAGTTCGATCTGACGCCAGGTCGGCTAACCGTAGAAGTTCTTGAAACAGTGATTAGCAAGACACCAGGAGACATCGTGGCGCGCAACATTGCAGAGTTGCACAATCTGGGTTGCTGGATCGACCTGGATGACTTCGGAACCGGGCATGCCTCGGTCGCTTCTCTGAAACGCTTCAATATCTCACGGATCAAGATCGATCGTTCCTTTGTAACACGTGTTGATCGTGACCCTGCGCAGCGGCAGCTTTTGACTGCGGTTCTCTCACTTGCCGAACGGCTGAATCTTGAAACGCTGGGAGAAGGCGTCGAGACTGCGGGAGAACATTCAGTGCTCGCGCAGTTGGGGTGCGGCCACGTTCAGGGGTTCGAGATCGGGCGCCCCATGCCGTTTGGGCAGACGTTGGATTGGTTGTCCGTTCACAACACTAAACTGCAGGAGACACCGAAAATTGGGCGCGATACCGGGTGATTCTTTCACATTCCGTGTCCTTTACGGCGGATTACCGGTGACTTTCAGGGCGAATCTGCTTGACCTTTTGGGCTGCACTCTGTTGAACCCACCGGTGTCAATCAAAGCACAAGGTGGCTGTCCCAGATGGACGATCAGAACAAGAACCTTATCCTCGCAACCGTGCTCAGCTTTCTAGTGATCCTTGTGTGGTTCGTGCTGTTCCCTCCTCCGGAACCCGAAACTCCCACCAATGAGACCGCTATAAGCACGATCGAAAGCGATGGCGTTCAAACTCCAAGTGCCGTCAGCACGGACGGGTCGGCGCCCGCGACCAACGTCACGGCCGAGGCCGAGCCCGAAGCAGAAGCACCGCAGGTCAAGATTGACACCCCACGCCTGACCGGCAGCCTGTCGCTGTCCGGCGGTCGGATCGACGAGCTGTCACTGAAGGATTACCGGGTCTCTCTGGCCAAGGACTCCCCGATCGTAGAACTGATGTCCCCAGTAGGAACGCAATCGGCCTATTATGCGCTCTATGGCTGGGCGCCGGGTGCAGGTGTTACCGGCACTGACGTACCCGGCCCCAATACCCTGTGGAGCTTGGAGAAGGGCGAAACGCTGAGCGCTGACAGCCCGGTTACGCTGATTTGGGACAATGGCCGGGGCCTGACCTTCCGTCGGACAATCTCGGTCGACGAAAACTACATGTTCACCGTGACCCAGTCCGTCGAAAACGCCTCACAGGCCGAAGTGGGCATGGCACCCTATGGTATTCTGGCCCGACACGGAACTGGCGAGGACGCCGACCTGCCCGGTTTGAAGAATTTCTTCATCCTACATGAAGGCGTCATCGGGATGACCGACGGAACGCTTTCGGAGATCAAATACAAGAACGTGCGCGATTTCGACGTTGATCCGAACGAACGCGCGCAGGCTGAGGTCTTCCAGGTCAAGGACAGCGGCTGGATCGGTTTTACCGATCACTATTGGATGACAACGCTGATCCCCGCTGAGGGTACGGCATTCAAAGCCGCCGCAAAATATGATGATCGCCGCAAGATCTACCAAACCGAAACCGTATTGCCGACCTTGACAGTCGCCCCCGGCGGTTCTGTCGAGGTCACCACGCGGCTGTTCGCCGGAGCAAAAGAATGGGAAACCATTCGCGAATACCAGGCCCAGGGCGTTCAGAAATTTATCGACAGCATCGATTGGGGCTGGTTCTTTTTCCTGACCAAGCCGATCTTCTGGCTGCTTCACAACATCAACCAGCTGATCGGCAACATGGGCTGGTCAATCATCGGTCTGACCCTGATCATCAAGGCAATCGTGTTCCCGCTGGCGCTGAAATCCTATGTGTCGATGGCCAAGATGAAGGAATTGCAGCCGCAGATGGAAGCCCTGAAAGAAGCCGCTGGCGACGACCGCCAAAAGCTTCAGCAGGGAATGATGGAGCTCTACAAGAAGGAAAAGGTTAACCCTGCCGCGGGCTGTCTTCCGATTCTACTGCAGATCCCGATCTTTTTCTCGCTCTACAAGGTGATTTTTGTCACCATCGAACTGCGTCAGGCCCCCTGGTTCGGCCCGTTCCAGGATCTGAGCGCGCCGGACCCGACCTCGATCATGAATTTCTTCGGCTGGCTGCCTTGGGCCGGCCCCGAGCCGGGAACGCTGATGGCAACCATTCTGATTGGAATCCTGCCACTGCTTCTGGGTATCTCGATGTGGGTACAACAAAAGCTGAACCCGGCGCCAACCGATCCAACGCAGGCGATGATCTTTGCCTGGATGCCATGGGTCTTCATGTTCATGCTGGGTAGTTTCGCCAGCGGACTCGTGGTGTACTGGATCGCGAACAACACGATCACATTCACGCAGCAATACATCATTATGCGCAGTCACGGCTATACCCCCGACGTGTTTGGCAACATTAGATCCAGCTTCAAGAAAACGCCGAAAACGGATAAAAAATGAGTGGAGTCGTCACCAGCCTCTGGCGGCATCCGATCAAAAGTCATGGCCGCGAAGCTTTGAAAGACGTAACATTGACCCCCGGGCAGACCATGCCCGGGGATCGTGTTTGGGCCGTTGCCCACGAGATGTCAAAAGCGGACGGCACCACATGGGCACCTTGCGTGAATTTCAGTCGGGTCGCAAAAGTTCCTGCACTAATGGCCATAACCGCCCTCTTGGAAGGCGACCGGGTTACTTTGAGCCACCCACAACGACCGGATTTGACCTTTGCGCCCGACGTCGAGGCGGACGTATTTCTGGATTGGGTGCGCCCACTGATGCCCGAAAATCGAGCCGCGTCAGCCCGGATCATCCGCGCGCCGGGCCGCGGCATGACGGATAGTGATTTTCCCTCCGTTACCCTGTGCAACATGGCTTCGCATCAGGCGGTCGAGCAAAAGATGGGACGAGAACTGTCAATACTGCGTTGGCGCGGCAACATTTGGTTTGATGGGCTGGCCCCTTGGGAAGAGTTCGATTGGATCAACCGCAACATACAAATCGGGGATGCGGTTCTCCGCGTTCGGGAACGGACGGTGCGATGCCCATCGACAATGACCAACCCCGAAACAGGTGTTCACGATGCGGACCCGCTAAAAACACTCGAAACCTGGGGGCATCGTGATTTCAGTGTTCGCGCCGAAGTCCTCAAAGGCGGCTCCATCCGTCTCAACGATAAGGTAGTGCCTCTGTGACCGCCCTTCCATTTCCCCTGGCTGAAGACCCTGACGCGCTGGCCCAAGAGGCCGGGCGAAAGCTCTTTGCCGGGCCGTCGGAATTCGTAAAGGGCGTGGTTGCCATGACTGGCCTGCCCGAACCTGACCGGCTGGAGGTCTGCTTCGCAGGCCGCTCGAATGTAGGCAAGTCGAGCCTGATAAATGCGCTTACAGGTACCAAGGGGCTGGCGCGGGCGTCGAACACGCCGGGACGTACTCAGGAAGTCAACTTTTTTGCCCAAGGCCCCGATCTGTATCTGGTCGACCTGCCCGGCTATGGCTACGCCAACGCACCGATCAAGATAGTCGAGAAGTGGCAAAAGCTCCTGAAACAGTACCTTAGCGGGCGGCAAACGCTGAGACGGGCCTTTGTGCTGATTGACGCTCGCCACGGGGTGAAGCCGGTCGATGACGAGATCATGAAACTGCTCGACACAAGCGCCGTCACCTTTCAATGCGTGTTGACCAAGGCGGACAAGGTTAAGGCCAATGATCGTGACAAGGTTCTGTCACAGGTACGTTCCGCGCTGGCAAAGCACCCCGCCGCATTTCCCGAGATTGTCCTGACCTCGTCAGAGAAGGGAGATGGCATTGCGACCCTACGCTCAATCATCGCACATTTGGAATAACCACAGCGAATATTGGCAATCACAGGGTCTTGGCAGCCTGACCCAAAGGCCCTAACACGGTTCGTCAAAGGGACCTAAGCCATGAAGACACGAGACATGAACCGGGACTGGATCGCAACCGCCGCCACATTGAACAGCGCCTTGCCGTATCTGCAACGCTATGACGGAGCCATCGTCGTCATAAAGCTGGGTGGTCACGCCATGGGCAGCGACGAGGCCATGGAAAGCTTCGCCCGCGATGTGGTTTTGATGCGTCAGGTCGGAGTAAATCCGGTCATCGTGCACGGTGGCGGCCCGATGATCAACGCAATGCTGGACAAGCTGGATATCCAGTCCGAATTCGTAAATGGCAAGCGGGTCACCGATCAGGCTACCGTCGAAGTAGTGGAGATGGTGCTGTCCGGCGTGGTGAACAAGCGAATCGTGCAGGCGATCAATGCCCAGGGTGGTATGGCGGTCGGGCTATCGGGCAAGGATGCCAATCTGATGATATGCGACCAGACCGACAGCTCCTTGGGATTTGTCGGCACACCATCGCTGATGAATCCCAAATTGCTGCACAACCTTTTCGCCCATGACATCATTCCGGTGATCGCACCCCTGGGCGCAGGCCGAAACGGCGAAACTTTCAACGTCAACGGCGATACTGCGGCCGGGGCAATTGCTTCTGCTTTGAAAGCCGACCGCCTGTTGTTGCTGACTGATGTTTCGGGCGTCAAGAACGCCGCCGGAGAGGTGGTTACCGAACTGAAAGCCGGGCAGATTCGCGAGATGACGCGCGAGGGTACCATCGCAGGTGGCATGATCCCCAAAACGGAAACCGCGCTTGATGCATTGCACAGTGGCGTGAGAGCGGTGGTCATTTTGGACGGTCGCGCGCCAAACGCAGTCTTGCTGGAATTATTCACTGAACATGGCGCAGGGTCGTTGATTCGCCCGGATTGACGATTTCGTGACGGTTCCAAGCTTGCGCTTTTCGTTCACATGCTCAAGTGTGAATGTATGGAAAATGAAGCCGCCATTCGTCTGGGTGTTTTCCTGACCCTTTTTACCCTGTTCGCGGGCGCCGAAACGCTGGCGCCGCGTCGCGCAAGGCAATTGGCGCGATCTCGAAGATGGCTGACCAATCTGTCGATCACGGTGCTGAACAGCGTCCTGCTGCGCCTCATGGCCATCGGCATGCCGTTGCTGGCAGTTGGTGCTGCATTGGATGCCAACCGCAATGGCTGGGGCCTTTTCAATACTGTCAATTGGCCCGGATGGATCGAGGTCATAGTTTCGGTTCTAATACTGGACTTTGCGATATGGACGCAGCACCTGATCACGCACAAAGTTCCGGTCCTGTGGCGATTGCACCGGGTTCATCATGCCGACCGTGACATGGACGTGACTACTGCCATCCGTTTTCACCCGGTCGAGATTGCGCTTTCCATGCTCTTGAAGATCGGGCTGATCTACCTGCTGGGGCCCAGTGCACTGGCGGTGCTGATTTTTGAAATCCTGCTGAACGGGACGGCACTATTCAATCACTCGAACCTGAAACTTCCGCTTGCCGTTGACGCGGTTCTGCGTAGGGTTCTGGTTACGCCCGACATGCATCGTGTTCATCACTCGGTGCTGCGGGACGAGCACGACAGCAATTACGGATTTGCCCTGTCGATATGGGATCGGATGTTGGGAACATATGTGGCGCAGCCGAAACGCGGGCACGGCGCGATGACTGTCGGCCTGAAATGGCAGGACGACCGACCAGCACGACTGGGGTGGAGTCTTTGGCTGCCGTTTCGGAACAAGTGAGTTATTCCGAAATCGAAGCGGTTGCTCACACAGCTCGGCTGATCGTGATGGGTGCCCAGCATCCTTGCAGAAGCGAGGCCAAAGGTCTTGACTCGGGCACCCTGATCTTGCTGGGGACAGGACCTGAATTTTGGGACGTTTTTCAAGCTGCACCCGAAGGGAAGGATGGCCACCCTGATCCGGTCGATCGCTGGTCGGCCCGCGTCATCGGCGACATGGCCGACAGCTTGGGCGCCGAAGCGCGATTTCCTTTTGGCGGCCCCCCTTACGAGCCATTCATTGATTGGGCGCTGAAATCCGGGCGGGCCTTTCAAAGCCCAGTTGGCGCTCTGGTGCATGACACGGTGGGCATGATGATCTCATATCGGGGGGCTCTTTGGTTTGACCGTGAACTCGCCATTCCCACGACATATGCGCCCTCGCCCTGTATTACATGTAGTGCCCCTTGCTCCACGTCCTGCCCGGTGGGTGCGTTGAATTCAGACACCTTCTACCAAGTGGATGCCTGTCACAGCTATCTCGACACCAAGGGCGGCCAAACCTGCATGACACAAGGTTGTACCGCCCGTCTGGCTTGCCCACTCAGTGCTGGGGCAGAACGAAATCCGGCGCAAACCGCACATCACATGCAGCATTTTCATCCCCGATGACCCGCACCTTGATCCTGACCCGACACGCCAAATCCAGCTGGGACGATCCGTTTCAGGAGGATTTCGACCGCCCTCTGAACAAACGCGGTCAAAAATCCGCAAAAGCGATAGGAACTTGGCTGCGAGACAAAGGCTGGCAGCCGGATCAGGTTCTCAGTTCATCTTCGCGACGCACCCGCGAAACCTGGAAGGAAATGGGTTTCGACACGCCCGAACCCGACTATACGGACGTGCTGTATCACGCATCGCCGCAACAGATATTTGACGTTCTGCGCGAAGCCAGCGGGCGGACAGTTCTGTTGCTGGGCCACAATCCTGGCATTGCCACATTCGCCAGGAGTGTTGTCGAGGAAGCGCCTGCTCATGCTCGATTCTTCGACTATCCTACATGCGCAACCACGACTATCGAGTTTCCAATCTGTAACTGGCACGATCTCGGCAAACGCACCGGCGAAGTGATGGATTTTGTCGTCCCACGCGACCTTCTGGAATGAGAAAGGCGGGGAAACCCCGCCCTCCCTTTTGTCGAAATAGAATGGGCTTCCCCAACCAAATATCAGTGACCCAAGATCTGGCTGAGAAACAGCTTGGTTCGGTCGCTCTTTGGGTTGTTGAAGAACTCTTCCGGTTCATTCTGTTCCACAATTTGACCTGCATCCATAAAGATCACACGGTTGGCGACCTGACGTGCAAAGCCCATCTCGTGCGTGACGCATAGCATGGTCATGCCTTCCTCGGCCAATTCGATCATGGTGTCGAGCACCTCTTTGATCATTTCCGGGTCCAGCGCCGAAGTGGGTTCGTCGAACAACATGATCCGCGGCATCATGCAGAGCGAACGGGCAATCGCCACACGTTGTTGCTGACCACCTGAAAGTTGACCGGGATACTTGTCCGCCTGTTCCGGGATCTTCACCTTTTCCAGAAAGTGCATTGCCCGTTCTTCGGCCTCTTTTTTGGGCGTCTTGCGCACCCAGATCGGGGCCAAAGTGCAGTTTTCCAGAATGCTCAGATGTGGAAACAGGTTGAAGTGCTGGAACACCATGCCAACTTCCGACCGGATCTTGTCGATGTTCTTGAGGTCGTTCGACAGTTCCGTTCCGTCCACCACGATCTTGCCCTGCTGGTGTTCTTCCAGCGCGTTCAGGCATCGGATCAGGGTGGATTTCCCGGACCCTGACGGACCCGCGATGACGATACGTTCGCCCTGATTGACCGTCAGATTGATGTCGCGCAGCACGTGAAAGGACCCGTACCACTTGTTCATATTGGTGATCTCGATAGCGACCTCGTCGCTGACCGTCATCTTTGAACGGTCGATTTCACGATCTACAGCAAGTTGAGACATTGGGCCCTCCTTAGCGATGGCCAGTGTGGAGCTTGCGCTCCAGATACATGGAATAGCGGGACATGGAGAAGCAGAAGACAAAGAACATCAAGGCGATGAAGCCATAAAGTTCCCATACGATGCCATTCCATTCAGTCGTCGCGCGTGTTGCGGTGCTGAGGCCCAGAGGGTCCAGAAGTCCGATGATCGAAACCAGCGTGGTGTCCTTGAACACCCCGATGAAAGTCGAAACGATACCCGGGATCGAGATCTTGAGTGCCTGAGGCATGATGATCAGACGCTGCGCCTGCCAATAGTTGAGGCCAAGCGAATCCGCGCCTTCATACTGGCCACGCGGCAGGGCAGCGAGACCACCCCGGATCACTTCGGCCATATAGGCCGAGGCGAACAGTGTCACCATGATCAGCACACGCAAGATGATGTCGAAATTCGTCCCCGGCGGTAGGAACAGGTTCAACAGTGTCGATGCCACGAACAACAACGTGATCAGAGGCACGCCCCGGATGAACTCGATAAAGCCCACACACAGGTATTTGACGATCATCAGATCAGATTGACGGCCCAACGCCAGAACAATGCCCAGCGGCAACGAACAACCAATGGCTACAACGCCGATGGTGATCGACAACATGAAGCCCCCGAATTTGCGGCTTTCCACGGGCTCAATGCCAATTGCAGCAATCGAGTTCATTGTTTCGACAAAATACCCGGAAACGACGACCCACCAGATCACGGCCGCCAACACCCCCAGGATGATGCCCAGTAGATTGCTGGTCGCCTTGCTAACGGCGGTATAGACGAACCAACCGATAACGAACCCAAGCAGGGCCGCCAGAGGCCCCCAGATCGTTCCACCCCACAAAAGCCAGGGGAAGATGAACGGGTAAAGCGCTGTGAAGATCAGCAGTTTCGACGGCACCTTGTCGGCAAACAGAACCGGCGCCAAAGCCACCCCCA
The DNA here is from genome assembly GCF_056536925.1 of Ruegeria sp. CI1. NCBI lineage: Bacteria > Pseudomonadati > Pseudomonadota > Alphaproteobacteria > Rhodobacterales > Roseobacteraceae > Ruegeria > Ruegeria sp. CI1. The sequence goes on from NZ_JBQFQP010000010.1 coordinate 156,185, forward strand.
ACAGGACAAAAGTCGCAATTGGACGCCAATACAGCTCTGCCGGGTAGAAGCCAAAGATCAACTGGATCCAACGCTCATGGATCACACCCCAGCACGCGCCGGCGTAATGACCTTCACGGCCCAGATTATGCAGGATTTCCCGACACTCCGACAACGAACCAGCATCCCAAGTCGGAGAGAGAATCCACGGAACCAGCCCTGCAAGGATCTTATAGACGAAGAAGATCGCCAAAATGGTCAGGATCGAGTTGAACCAGTTAGAAAACAGGTTGTGGCGCATCCAGCCGAGGGCGCCTACTTCAGACGCGGGTGGCTCCTTTTCGGGGAGCATTTCAGTTCGGACAAAACCTATGTCAGACATCTCAACGCTCCTTCAACTTTACGGATTCGTTGTACCAGTTCATAACCGCCGAAATGCTCAGCGAAATGGTCAGGTACACCAGCATCAACAGCAGAACGCATTCCAGTTCACGTCCAGTCTGGTTCATTGTGATGCCGCCCAGCGTCCCGGTGATGTCCATGTAGCCCACGGCGATCGCCAACGAGGAGTTCTTGGTGAGGTTGAGATAATTCGAGATCAGCGGAGGGATAATCACCCGCAATGCCTGCGGCAGGATTACCAGGCTCATGATCTTGTTTGAACGCAGACCCAGCGCGGCTGCGGCCTCGGTTTGGCCCTTGGATATGGCCATGATGCCTGCTCGCACGATCTCTGCAATGAACGCGGCCGTATAGAGCGACAGCGCCAGCCACAGGGCGATCAGCGAGTTCCGCAGGTGTGTCCCACCCATGAAGTTGAAGCCCTTGAGTTCGGGATACCCCAGATGAAATCCCAGCAGATACAAAAGGATTGCCAGCGGCACTAGAACTACGCCTAGTCGCTGCCACCATGTCACCGGACGGTCGCCGGTGGCCTCCTGAATGCGGTCTGCGCGATGCTTGAGCCAGTTTGAAACCCAAAAACCAGCGCCAAGAACGATGAGAACCGCGATCAGATCGAGGCTGACATCAAACCGGAGGCTGGATTCACCAAACAGATGGACATCTCCCAAACTGTTGGAAAACAGGAAATCTGGGACATACACACCGCGGTTGGTAACCGCCACGCTGTCGCTAAGCATCATCGTGGCCTCGGGATTCTCTCCACGGAAGGCTCGCGGCGATGGAAGTGTTTCGATCAGGACCGCCATGATGAAAACGATCCACAACAGTACTGGGACGTTGCGGAACATCTCGACATAAACTGTCATCAAGCGTGCAACGATCCAGTTATGGGACAGGCGCAGAACGCCAATGATCACCCCCAGTACGGTCGCGGTGATACACCCCAATACCGCTACGACCAGTGTGTTGAGCAAACCGACAAAAGCCGCCCTTAGGTGTGTGTCGCGCGAAGTGTAGTCCAGCAGGCGTTGATTGATGTCATAGCTGGCCGGTTCCGCGAAGAAGCCGAATTCGACCGGTTTTCCCAGCTCTGCCAAGTTGTTGATAGTATTGGAAATGATCCAGGCTGCCAAAAGCATGAAACCGATCAGCGCGATAACTTGGATTGTCGCAGAACGGTACCGCGTATCGTAAAGGAGCATGGACAGCCGGAACTGCTCCTTTGGCGGGTCAGTGAGAGTCGTCATGACCTATGTAATCCCCGTGACATCCCGGTTTTTTTGTCGGGCAGGGTTCTTCCCTGCTCCCCATCGCCGGGTCTGTTGTTTTTTATGGGTGCAAAAAGGGCGCAGGTTGTCCTGCGCCCTTTCAGCGTGACACTTAACGGAACGGCGGCGAGTACAGCAGACCGCCTTTGGTCCACTGGTCGTTCAGACCACGCGCCAAACCGATCGGAGTGCTTTCACCGATGTTCTGGGCAAAGATTTCGCCATAGTTTCCGGCAACCGCAATTGCGCGTTTGGCCCATTCGGCATCCAGACCCAGCATTTCGCCCAAGGTGCCTTCGGTACCCAGCAGGCGGTTGATTTCCGGATTGTCAGTTCCGGCAGTCATCTCGTCAAGGTTGGCCGAGGTCACACCCAGTTCTTCTGCCGAGATCAATGCGTTGAGGGTCCAGCGAACCACGTCACCCCACTCGTGATCACCGTGGCGGACCAGCGGCCCCAGCGGCTCTTTCGAGATGATTTCCGGCAGGATCACGTGATCGCCCGGGTTTTCGAAAGTGGCGCGGGTGGCTGCCAAGCCAGACGCGTCGGTGGTGTAGGCATCACAGGCGCCCGCCAGATACTGTTGCTGGCCTTCCGCGTTGGTTTCGATCGGAACCGGCTCATAGCTGATGTTGTTCGAGCGGAAGAAATCCGCCAGGTTCAGCTCGGTTGTGGTGCCGGTCTGGATACAAACGGTCGCCCCGTCCAGTTCCTTGGCCGAGCTTACGCCCAGCGCTTTAGGCACAATAAAGCCTTGACCGTCATAATAGTTGATCCCGGTGAATTCGAACTTGAGGTCGACGTCACGGCTGAAGGTCCAAGTGGTGTTGCGCGCCAGCATGTCGATTTCGCCCGATGCCAGGGCGGTAAAGCGGGTTTTACCAGTGGTCGGCACGAATTCAACGGCATTGGCATCGCCGAGTACTGCGGCTGCCACAGCGCGGCACACGGCCACGTCAAAGCCTTTCCACTCCCCATTTGCATCAGGCGCTGCAAAGCCAACGAGACCGGTGGTCACACCGCAGTTCAGCTTGCCACGCGCCTTGACGTCGTCCATGGTTCCTGCCGCTGCGGCACCTGCAGCCAGACCGGCAACCGTAGCCGCGCCCAAAATTACGGATTTTTTCATATTTACCTCTTCCTGATTTTCCACCCCTTACCGAGGCGGTTCAACCGGCAATCCCATTTGCCGGAAAGGTTACCCAAAAGGTCTCTCCCCTTTAGTGGGCTCAAGTTTGGTCCCATTCGTCAAGAAACGTCAAGACCAGTATATGGGAAATCGATAACGCTTTGGTATCGATTGACCTTGGGTCAATCAGTTTTGGCAGAAAGCTTCCACCTATTCTGCGAGATCATAGAACCGCTTAGCGTGCAAAAACGCCAAGCGCTTTACTTCCGCGTGTTTCAGCGCTTCCTCGTCGGGACCCCACTGCTCTTCCTGCCAAAGTTCATCCAAACGCGAAATGCGCCAAATCTCATCCGGATCGCGCCAATTCCGGGCAGCTGCAAACCCGAGAATCAGCGAACCTGAAAGGCTCACAAGATCGTGAAACGCTGCTAACTGAAAGTCGTTCATCCGATGAACTTTTTCACCGAGCCCCTTTAGCCCAGCAACAGATTGTGGCTGGTGAACGACACCGACAACCGGCGCAAGTCTCACACCGAGATCACTTTTTGCCCAATCGAGCGCCGGGTCCCACTGTGCAGCCTGCCTTGCGACCAGAGATTCGGGTTGGTCTGCCCGATAGCATAGCAAATCCGAATCGCCATAGGCGGCCAACATGTCCGCAACCTCGGCATGTTGATGATGCACCTTATCGATTGCCGCATTGGCCGAACGCGTAAACGGCATCGTGTTTGGATCGACCACGGTTTCCTGTTCATCCCACTCCCTGGCCACTTCACTGGCCATGCCTGCAGTTGGCATTACCAGCCCAGATTTGGCCGGAGTTTTCACCCGCCGACCGTCGAGTTCGACTGTAAATCCGCCTTCGACCTCAACTACGGCGCTTTCTTTCCAAAACCGCTTCGGTTTCCAATCGCTCATGTATTCAGTTCCAGATATTTCCCAGGGCAGAGGGGAGTTGATCAAAACCATCGATGACTTGATTAGCTTGTGACAGGGTTGATCTGTCGTGATACCCCCAGCTTACACCAACCCCTGCAACATTTGCCGCCCGGGCCATCTCCATATCGAAACTGGTGTCGCCGATCATGACCGTCGAGGCGGCATCGACGCCCGTTTCCCGCCGTGCAGTGTCGATCATCGAAGGATGAGGTTTCGACGGATGGTGATCTGCGACCTGACGGGTGACGAAAAAGCTATTCAGCCCATGCGCTTCCAGCAACACGTCCAATCCTCGTTGGGATTTCCCTGTCGCCACGCCAAGCAAAAACTCGGGGACCGAGTGCAGCGCTTGCAAAGCGTCAACCGCGCCGGGATAGAGCGGCGAGCTTGCTGCACCCTGCGCAAGGCGATGCGCGTGATAGGCCTCTTTGTAGCCTTCGACAAGGTTGTGCCAAATCTTGTCAGAGTACTCCGGCGCCAGACGCGCCATGGCTTGCGGCAGGGACAACCCAACAATGGACAAGGTCGCTGTTCGATCGGGTGCGGGAAGTGACAACGCTTGGAAGGCAGCATTCATTGCGGCCACGATGGAGCCCTGACTGTCCACCAGCGTGCCGTCCACATCGAACAGGATCAGTCGCAATGAACCGGTCATTGCAATGCCTCAAACGGGTCCTCGGCTGCCAGATCTTCGGTCCAGCCGAATGTGGTCCAGCTCTCCTTCATATGCTCCGGGAGATCGGCCGTGACAGTCGTCGGTTTGTGGGTCACCGGATGCTCGAACGAAAGCTGACGTGCGTGCAGATGCAGTTTCTTGCTGATGATACCGCCAAGTTGCGCGCCCCAGCCATCGCCCAGATTTTCTTGCCCGGAGCCTCCGTACTTTCCGTCCCCGACTATCGGATGCCCGATTGCCGCCATATGCGCGCGCAGCTGATGCGTGCGGCCCGTGACCGGCTCCATTGCGACCCAGGATGCACGCCCGGCCACCCGATAAAGTGTGGCGTATAGTGTGTGCGCCCGCTTGGCACCCGGTGTGCTGTCGATCTCTTTCAGATGCACGGCAATCATCTTTTCGCCTTCACCTTGCTTGCCGTGACCCGGCGCCTTGACCAGCCCGGTCTTGATCTCGCCCAGATAAGGGGTTGGCACACCAGCGACCAAGGCCCAATAGATCTTGCGCGTGTTGCGGTGGCGAAAGGCAGCGGTCAGACCCTTGGCCGCCTCGCGCGTCCGCGCCAGCAACAAAACACCCGACGTGTCCTTGTCCAGCCGGTGAACCAACCGGGGGTTTTCCTGATAGCCAAATCTCAGCGCCTCGGCCAGACCATCCACATGCCGGGTTTGTCCGCTGCCGCCCTGCACCGGCAGGCCTGCCGGTTTGTTGAGCGCCAGAACGTGATCGTCGCGATAGATCACGCACGACTGGATCATCTTTGCATCCGCATCCGAAACACGTGATCTTTGAACGATCGGTTTCTGGTCGGCATCCGGCAGCGGCGGCACCCGCACGACCTGTCCGGCGGCCAACCGGGTCGAAGCCTTGACTCGCCCGCCGTCGACCCGCAATTCGCCCTTTCGGCACATCTTTTCGATCCGGCCCTGCCCCACATGCGGGAACACCCGGCGAAGCCAACGGTCAATGCGCTGATCGGCATCCTCTTGCCCGATGGTGATCAACTGAACGCTCATGCCCACATCTCCCGTGCAACAAAAAGCCCAACAGCCAGTGCCGACAGGGACAGGATCACCGACAGCCCGACATACAATACCGCGTATACCACAGCGCCGCGTTCATACAGCGTCACTGCCTCAAGCGAAAAAGCCGAGAAGGTGGTGAACCCGCCCATCAAGCCAGTCACGACAAACGGGCTAAGGTAATGCAGTCCGCGGTGCGCCGCGGCCACGACAAACATACCCATCAGGAACGAGCCAATCACGTTGACCAGAATGATCGCCACAGGAAACTCCTGCGGACCAAGCGCGCGCATCACACCCACGCCGGTGAGGTAACGGAGCGTCGCCCCGATCGCGCCGCCAAGCGCTACATGCAGAACCGAAGAAAACATTGGCGTTGCTCTCGCGCGCGACGCCCGTGAAGTCAAGCCCAGATGGGTTCGGTCAGATCCAGTTCAGCTTTGGTTCCGCTGAGTCCGCAACTTGGAAAAATAGTCCAGCCGCTTTTTCAACTCACGCTCAAAACCACGTTCGACCGGCTGGTACAAAACCGGTCGCTTCATCCCGTCAGGGAAGTAGTTCTGTCCCGAGAATCCATCTTCGGCGTCGTGGTCATAAGCATATCCTGCGCCGTACCCCTGATCTTTCATCAACGACGTCGGCGCGTTCAGGATGTGCTTGGGCGGGGGTTCACTGCCTGACTGCTTGGCTAGTTTCATCGCCGCCTTGTAACCGACATAGGCCCCGTTCGATTTCGGTGCCAGTGCCAGATAGACGACGGCCTGCGCCAGGGCCAACTCGCCTTCGGGCGAGCCGAGCCGTTCGTAGGTTTCCCACGCATGCAGGCAGATCGATTGCGCTTGCGGATCGGCCAGACCGATATCTTCGACCGCCATGCGGGTAATCCTGCGGGCAAGATAACGCGGATCTTCTCCACCGGTCAGCATCCGCGCGAACCAGTAAAGGGCAGCGTCCGGGTCCGACCCCCGCACCGATTTGTGCAATGCCGAGATCAGATTGTAATGCTCATCCCCCGACTTGTCGTATTTCGCCGCTCGTCGCATCAGCCGGTTGGCCAATGCATCGACATCGAGCGGGCCGTCCACTTTCCAGGCCGCGACCTGTTCGGTCAGGTTCAGCAATGCGCGCCCGTCTCCGTCAGCCATTTCCTGCAGTGCCTCGCGCGCCGTACCCGTCAGCGGCAAGGCGCGGCCCAGTTCCTTTTCCGCGCGTTGAGTCAATCGTTCCAGATCGGCCAGACCCAACCGTTCCAGTACCAGAACCTGCGCACGACTAAGTACGGCAGCGTTCAGCTCGAATGACGGGTTCTCGGTCGTCGCCCCGACAAGCAGGATAGTGCCATCCTCCATATGCGGCAGGAATCCGTCCTGCTGGGCCTTGTTGAACCGGTGGATCTCGTCGACGAACAGTAAGGTGCCCTGCCCGTTCTGACGCCGAATCTTCGCCGCCTCAAACACCTTCTTGAGATCTGGTACACCGGTGAAAATCGCGCTGATCTGAACGAAATGCAGATCCGTTTCCTGTGCCAGAAGCCGCGCAATGGTGGTCTTGCCCACACCGGGTGGACCCCAGAATATAAGGCTCGACAAACTGCCCGAGGCTAGCATCACCCCCAGCGGGGCATCCGGCCCCAACACCTGCTCTTGTCCGATCACCTCGCCAAGCGACTTTGGCCGCAGCCGGTCGGCCAATGGCCGTGGGGGCTCGGTCGCAGGTTCCTTTGCGCCAGTGTCGAACAGGTCTGCCACGGCTCAGATCCTGAACCGCAGCGACACCCACTGCCCACGTCGCTGCAGATCAATGCGGACGCGGCGCCCGGTATCGGTCAAGGCCTGACGCACGTCGTCGGGGCGCTTTACCTCTTCGCCGTTTACCGCCCCCAGAATGTCGCCCGGCTGTAAACCCGCTCGGGCGCCAAAAGCCCCGGGGTCAAGCACGACCACGCCGTCCAATGACAACGGCAGGCCAAGCCGAGAGATCACCGCCGGGTTGAGGCGCGCCACAGTCAGACCAGGTAGCGCCGTCCGTTTGTCCAGTACCGTTTCCTCGGCGGGCGGTTCGTCGGGAGCATCGGTCATCGCTACCTCAATCTCTACCCTCTCGCCGCCACGCAGGCGGGTCATCTTCGAAACACCACCAATCCCGGACACGGACATGCGGAACTTCATCTCGGAGGGCGAGTTGACCTCTTGCCCGTCGACATGGGTGATTACATCCCCCACGCGGAACCCGGCCTTGGCAATGGGGCTTTCAGGGTGCAGGTCCGAAATCACCACGCCCTCTGGTAGCGCCAGTCCCAGAGACTCGGCAATATCGGCGTTCATCGGCTGGCCGGCCATTCCGGCCCAGGGGCGTACGAATGTCTCGTTCCCGGCCCGCGCCTGACGCAGGAATTCCGTCACCAGATTGGCCGGAATGGCAAACCCGATCCCGTTCGACCCGCCCGAGCGGCTGAGGATCGAGGTGTTGATACCGATGAGATTGCCATTAACGTCAATCAAAGCACCGCCGGAATTGCCGGGATTGATCGGTGCGTCGGTTTGAATGAAATACCCCCGCGCATTCCCGGTTGCTGTCCCGGATCGCGCAAGGCCCGAGATGATGCCGGAGGACACAGTCTGACCCACCCCGAAAGGGTTACCGATGGCAAGTGTCAATTCTCCCACCTCGACGTGATCAGAATCGCGCAGTCTCAGGAATGGCAATCCTTCGGCGCCTTGCAGGCGCAGGATTGCGATGTCGCTCTCTTCGTCTCCCAGCACCACTTCGGCGGTAAACTCGCGCCGGTCCGTGGTCACGACCTGTATTTCCGACGCCATTCCGACAACGTGAAAGTTGGACACGACATAGCCGTCCTCTGACAGGATGACGCCCGACCCCAGCGAGTTCTGCACCCGGGGACGCGGTGCTCCGAAATCCCCGCCAAAAAAATCGCGAAAAAATGGATCTGAAAACAACGGGTTAGATCGCCCCTGCCGGATGATCTTGGCATAGATGTTGACCACGGCGGGCGAGGCCTGTTTGACGACCGGGGCGAACCCCATTGATATTTCAGTCTGCGACTGCGGCACCCGGGTTTCGGCGGCGGCGAATGGAGGCGTCAGGAATGAAAAAACGATGAGTATCAGGCGGAGCATTGTCGATCCCATTAGCAGACTTCCATTGGGATATGCGGCGATGTTCGCGTGAATGCAAGCGCGGGACTCAGCCCTTTCGGCGCAGGAACTTGAGGCCTGACCAGTCTGTGTCTACGGCACAGACTTTCACATCGACCCAACCCAGCGGCAGAATTGCGGTGCGGAGATCGTCTTCGGTAATGCCGGAATGCAGTTTTGAAGACTTTTTTGCCCAGGACACCCAAAGCATCCCGCCTTCACGCAGGATACCTATCTGTTCAGACGCGATCTGGGCGATGTTTTCCCCGCCATGCAGGAATAGATGCACCGCGTCAGGTTCGGCCATATCGGGGGCGAAACGAACGTCTTGGGCGTCCGCAACGAGCTGCGGATAGTATGCTGGCGGGTTCACCAAGCGAACCGACCAGCCCGGTTTGAACCCAAGCTTCTGCGACAGCGGCTTGCCGGAGTACCCGGCGGTTTTTGTGTTGGCCATAAAACCGTTTTCCAAAGCGACGTGCTTCGATCCTAGCAATGTCTTTCACATGACCATAAGGGCCAACAGTCAAAATGTCAGGTACGATCAACCAAAAAGAAAACCCCCGCGCAAGGTGCGCAGGGGTTTGAAAAAAAAGATGTTTTAGACTTACTCTTCGTCAGCGGCCGCGTCTTCGGCAGCAACGCGGGCCTTGTCGGCTGCGCCTTTGGCGTCGACGTCACGGTCGACGAACTCGATGATCGCCATCGGAGCCATGTCACCATAACGGAAGCCTGCCTTTAGGATACGGACATAGCCGCCCTGACGCTCGGCATAGCGGGGGCCCAGAACCTCGAACAGTTTTGCGACGTCTTTGTCTTCTTTCAGCTGCGATGCGGCCTGACGGCGGGCGTGCAGGTCGCCGCGCTTGCCCAGAGTGACCAGCTTTTCGATGATCGGGCGCAATTCTTTTGCCTTGGGCAGAGTTGTCTTGATCTGCTCATGTTCGATGAGCGAGCCGGCCATGTTTGCAAACAGAGCCTTGCGGTGCTCATGAGTGCGGTTCAGGCGGCGGTAACCACGTGCGTGACGCATTTTCTAGTTCCTTCTTTAGCGTTTTGCTTTGTCCGGCCTCCGATGCGTGTCAGAGGCTCACCTTGGGGCGGGATTGCCCGGATTGTTCGTTTTGTACCGGTTTTCAGACCTCATTTGTCCGAATTGTACAAAACCCGCGACGGCAGGTTGGCCCCGCCGCCGCAGCCGAAGATGCTTAGAACGCGTCTTCGAATTTCTTTGCCAGATCTTCGATGTTGTCGGGCGGCCAGTCCTCGACATCCATGCCGAGGTGCAGACCCATGCCGGACAGCACTTCCTTGATCTCGTTCAGCGACTTGCGGCCGAAGTTCGGGGTGCGCAGCATCTCGGCTTCGGTCTTCTGGATCAGGTCGCCGATATAGACGATGTTGTCGTTCTTCAGGCAGTTTGCCGAACGGACCGACAGTTCCAGCTCGTCCACTTTCTTGAGCAGGAGCGGGTTGAATTCCAGACCGTCGTCCTCGTCCTGACGGCCAGCCGATTCCGGCTCGTCGAAGTTGACGAAGATCGACAGCTGATCCTGCAGGATGCGGGCGGCATAGGCTAGCGCGTCCTCGGGGGTGATCGAACCGTCGGTATCGATCTTGAGGGTCAGCTTGTCATAGTCCAGAACCTGACCTTCGCGGGTCGGCTGAACGTCATAGGCGACCTTTTTGACCGGCGAATAGATCGCGTCGATCGGGATCAGGCCGATGGGCGCGTCCTCGGGCTTGTTCTTTTCAGCCGAGACATAACCCTTGCCGGTATTGACGGTCAGCTCCATGAACAGGTCGGCGCCATCGTCCAGGTGGCAGATGACGTGATCGCGGTTCAGAACCTCGATGCCGGCGCTTTCGCTGATGTCGCCTGCGGTGACAACTGCGGGGCCTTTGGCATTGATCGACAGGCGCTTGGGGCCTTCGACTTCCATGCGCAGAGACACGCCCTTGAGGTTCAGGATGATGTCGGTGACGTCTTCGCGAACGCCTGCCACGCTCGAGAACTCGTGCAGGACGTTGTCGATCTGAACGCTGGTGATGGCCGCGCCTTGCAGCGAGCTCATCAGCACGCGGCGCAGCGCGTTGCCGAGCGTCAGGCCAAAGCCGCGTTCCAGCGGTTCGGCGACCAGGGTGGCCTGGCGTGCGGGATCGTTGCCCGGCTTGCCGTCAAGCTGGGTCGGTTTGATCAATTCTGCCCAATTCTTATGGATCATGTAATCCCTCCATTCCTGTCTGCGCCCCATGACCAATCAGGTGCAGACGCCCGAGGTTTCAAAACGGCGAACCGGGGCCGCGCAATAACACGGCCCCAGCTTGTAATTGCAATCGCTCAGACGCGGCGGCGCTTCGGCGGGCGGCAACCATTGTGAGCAATCGGGGTCACGTCACGGATCGACGTGATGTTGAAGCCCACTGCAGCCAGCGCGCGCAGCGCCGATTCACGACCCGAACCGGGGCCCTGAACTTCGACTTCGAGCGTCTTGACGCCATGTTCCTGCGCCTTCTTGCCTGCATCTTCGGCAGCCATCTGAGCGGCGTAGGGGGTCGATTTCCGCGATCCCTTGAAGCCCATGGTGCCAGCAGACGACCACGAAATGGCGTTGCCCTGCACGTCCGAGATCAGGATCTTGGTGTTGTTGAAGGTCGAATTCACATGGGCGACGCCCGATGCGATGTTCTTGCGCTCTTTTTTCTTGATGCGTGTCTTGTCGCGTGCCATCGGTCAGACCCTCCTTACTTCTTCTTGCCCGCGATCGGCTTTGCGGGGCCTTTGCGGGTACGAGCGTTGGTGTGGGTGCGCTGACCGCGAACCGGCAGGTTGCGGCGGTGACGCAGACCGCGATAGCAGCCCAGGTCCATCAGGCGCTTGATGTTCATCTGCGTTTCACGACGCAGGTCACCTTCGACGGTGTAGTTGGCGTCGATGTGTTCGCGGATGGCGAGCACTTCGGAGTCGCTGAGTTCGTTGACCCGGCGGCTTTGTTCGATGCCCACGGCGTCGCAGATCGCCTTGGCCGAGGTGTTGCCGATACCGGTGATATATGTGAGGGCGATGGGTACCCGCTTTGCAGTCGGGATGTTTACGCCGGCAATACGTGCCACGTGTCACTTTCCTTTTCGTTGCGGTTCCGTAACTCCAGAACCTTTTTTCACAACGCTTGACCGTGGCAGTGTGGCCAGAGGGTCCAGCATCATTTTCGAGGTGATCCGGACAAACGGAACGAATCCCGTCTGCACGGTTGATTCCCAATGGGGATGGGGGTCGATATGGGCTTTTGGCGGGGGCGTCAAGCCCCCATGCGCCGTTAACCCAGAAGGACTTCGATCGAGGCGGTAACTTCCTTGATGTCGGCCAATCCGTTGATCGGGCGCAGGTCACCCTTGGCGTAGTAATAGCCAATCAGCGGCGAGGTCTTTTTATAGTATTCCATCAGGCGGGTGCGCAGGCTTTCCTCGTTGTCATCCGCACGGCGCTGGAAGTCATTCTCCTTGCCGCAATTGGTGCATTTGCCATCTGCCGGGATCGGTTTGGTGATGTCGTTGTAAACCTCGCCACAGCCGCCGCAGGTCGAACGCGCCGTGATCCGCTGCACCAAGGCCTCGTCATCCACACGCATTTCGATCACGGTGTGCAGAGACTGGCCCAGCTTGTTCAGCAGCGCCGACAGCGCGTCGGCCTGTGCCAGAGTTCGGGGAAAGCCGTCAAAGATGAAGCCCGCGCCCTTTTCGGTCGTCAGCTTTTCTTCGATCAGGCCGATGACGATCTCATCCGTGACCAGCTTGCCGGCATCCATGACCGCCGCGACCTTCTTGCCCATTTCGGTGCCCGAGGTCTTGGCTTCGCGCAGCATGTCCCCAGTGCTGAGTTGCACCATGCCGCGGGTTTCAACGAGATGCCGTGCCTGGGTGCCTTTGCCGGCGCCCGGCGGGCCAAGCAGAATGATGTTCATCGGCGAGAGGATCCCTTCCTGTTGCGTTTCTTGCCTTTTCCGCGCAGCTGGGACTTTTCGATCAGCCCTTCGTATTGATGCGCCAAAAGGTGGCTCTGGACTTGCTGGATGGTGTCCATGGTCACAGAGACGATGATCAGAACCGAAGTGCCGCCGAAGTAGAATGGAATGGCGAACTGGCCGCGCAGGATTTCCGGCAGCAGGCAGACGGCGGCCAGATAGGCCGAGCCCAGCACCAGCACGCGGTTGACCACGTATTCCAGGTATTCGGCGGTTTTCTTGCCGGGACGGATGCCCGGAACAAAGCCGTTCTGTTTCTTCAGGTTGTCGGCGACGTCATCGGGTTTGAACGACACGTTGAACGTGTAGAAATACGCAAAGAAGATGATCATCGACGCGAAGAACAGCAGATAGAGCGGCTGGCCGGGGCCGAAGTTGGCCAGAAGCCACGACATGATCGGGCCATTGGCGGCGCCCGACGAGAAGGTCGAGATCGTCACCGGCAGCAGCAAGAGCGAGCTGGCGAAGATTGCCGGGATCACACCTGCGGGGTTGACCTTGACCGGCAGGTGGCTGGAACCGCCCTCGTACACTTTCATGCCGACATTGCGGCGCGGGTACTGGATATGGATCTTGCGCAGGGAGCGTTCCATGAACACCACAAAGGTGATCACGGCGATGACCATCACGATGACACCGACGATCACGGCGGGGCTGATGGCGCCCGAGCGGCCCGACGCGAAGAACTGTGCCAGGGCGGCGGGAACCTCGGCGATGATGCCGACGAAGATGATCAGCGAGATGCCGTTGCCGATGCCGCGCGCGGTGATCTGTTCACCCAGCCACATCAGGAACATGGTGCCGCCCACGAGCGTGATCATCGTCGAGAAGCGGAAATAGAGACCGGGATCGGTGGCCAGATCGCCCGATTCCAGCGACACGGCCAGACCATAGGCCTGAACGGTGGCCAGTGCCACGGTGCCGAAACGGGTGTATTGGTTGATCTTCTTGCGGCCCTGCTCGCCCTCTTTCTTGAGCTGTTCGAGCGCGGGAACCATCGAGGTCATCAGCTGCACGATGATCGAGGCCGAAATATAGGGCATGATGCCGAGGGCAAAGATGCCCATGCGCCCCAGCGCCCCGCCGGTGAACATCGAAACCATGCCGCCGATGCCCTGCCCCGCCTGTTCCATGAACTCGCGCAATGCTGCTCCGTCGATCCCCGGCACCGGAATGAAGGTGCCCAGACGATAGACGATCAGCAAACCCAGCGTGAACAGGATGCGGTTGCGCAGATCGGTGGCCTTGCCAAGGGCAGCCCAGCTTGTGTTGGCTGCCATTTGTTCTGCTGCTGATACCATAAATCGGTCTCTCTTATGAAAACACCGCCCGAAACCGTTTTCCGGCTCGGGCGGCGTCTTGGAAAACTCTGAGGTCTATGTAAGCGGCTCGTGCGCCGCTCACAAGCGCTTACTCTGCCGCAGCGGCTTTTGTGACCGTCAGTGAGCCGCCCGCTTTCTCGACTGCCTCGACGGCAGCTTTCGAAGCACCGGTCACTTCGAGGTTCAGCTTGGCCGAAACCTCGCCCTTGGCCAGAACGCGGATGCCGTCCAGCTTGCGGCGCACCAGACCGGACGCGACCAGCGCGTCTTCGGTGATGGCGGATTTGGCGTCGAGCTTGCCGGCGTCGACGAATTTCTGGATCAGGCCCAGGTTGATGACGGCGAATTCCTTGCGGTTGGGCTTGTTGAAGCCACGCTTGGGCAGACGCTGGTACAAGGGCATCTGGCCGCCTTCATAGCCATTGATGGCCACGCCCGAGCGGGATTTCTGACCTTTGATACCACGGCCACCCATTTTACCCTTGCCCGAGCCGGGGCCCCGGCCAACGCGGGTTTTCTTGGATGCGGCGCCTGGATTGTCGCGCAGTTCGTGCAGTTTCATGTCGCTTCTCCTAAGCCGGATGTGACCCCGAAGCGTGATGGGCCAAACACGGCGTTTCTTGGTTTTGATTCTTGTGGACCCTTTGGGCCACCGGGGGCGTATAGACGCAAGTCGCCCGGCAATCAAGAGGGCGGCAAAACTGCCGCCCTTCACCCCGGTTTTTCGCTTTTGTTTGGCGTCAGGACGGTGTCGGCCACACAAAGTCGGGCCGCAGGCTGTCATAGACCGGGCGCCCATCGTCAGGCCGGGCGTATCCCTTGGTTTCGTCCCAGAAGGCGTGATAGGTCGCGTCGGGGAAACTTGCCACGTCATAGCCCATGACATTTGGAACCGCGACGCGGATGCGCCCCTGCTTGTCGTCCAGCATGATCGGCGCCCCGCATTCCTTGCAGGTGCACAGCTCCAGCGGGCCGTCGGGGTTGTCCTTGTTGAACGGTTGCCGGTTGAGCAACTCGGGGTGATCGACCGCCAGATCGCCATGGCGGAAGAATGCGACATGGGTCGTCTGCTGCCCGGTTACCGATTTGCAGACATTGCAATGACAGGTGTGATTGTCGATCGGAGCATTATCCGTATGCGTGTGCACATGAGCGCAGCCGCCATCCAGAGCCTGAGCCATAAATTCCCCCTTTCAATGATCTACGAAAATGACCGGCAAACCTCGTCGCCGGTTACGTGGCGTAAACTTATCACAAAACGGTGATTCCCGAAATTGAATTGCCGAGATGGGCCACAGGCACGCCGCATGGAAACTGGGCCAGTTGTCTGCCGCGCATCCGTGCTAGGCTTTTGTCATGAGCTGGAATCATCGCGAAATCGTGGATTGGCTGTTGCGGACGGGGGCCACCCTGCCGAATCTGGATGCCCTGATCGAAGGGTTGGGGGCAGAGATGCGGCGCGCGGGCGCTCCGGTGTGGCGAATTCGTCTGGCGATGCGCACCATTCACCCGCTTGCCGCCGCCGTCAGCGCCATCTGGAACCGGGACGTCGCACAGGTCGAGGCGGTGCACAATCCGCACGGGTTGGAACAGCGCAGCGGCTATGTGGGCAGCCCGTTGGCGGTGATCTCGGATACCCGGCAAGCGCTGCGCAAGGATCTGACGCGGCTGGCCCCCGATGATCACGAAATCTATCACGAATTGCGCGCGCAGGGGGCGACCGACTATTTCGGCGTCCCACTTCGGTGCGGAGATCATCTGTCAGGCATTCTGGTGGCGGCGACGGACCGGGCCAAGGGGTTTGACGACGCCGATATTGAGGGCATCGAGGCAATTGCGCTGGCCCTTGGTCCGCTGTCCGAGGTCCACCGCCTGTCGATCCTGTCCACTGCCGTGTCCGCGGCCTATCTTGGAGCCCGCACCAGCCAGCGGGTGCTGGGCGGCGAGATCACGCGGGGGAGTGTCGAGACCATGGAGGCCGCCATCCTGATCAGCGACATCCGCAACTGGACAGGGCTGAACGCCCGTTTGCCGGTGGAGGAGGCGGTGGCGCTGGCGAACCGGTATTTCGAGGCAATCGATACGGCGGTAACCGAGCATGGTGGCGAAATCCTGAAGTTTCTGGGCGACGGGGTGTTGGCCGTGTTCCCCGGCGATGACGGGCAGCGCACAGCCTGTTCCAATGCACTGGCGGCGGCAAGGCATGCTTTGGCTGCCGATTTGCCCGAGGTTCTGGGGTTCGGCGTCGGGCTGCATTTCGGGCGGGTTCTGTATGGCAATGTCGGCTCGCACAGCCGGCTGGATTTCACGGTGCTGGGTCAGGCTGTGAATGTTGCCGCGCGGATCGAGGCGCTGTGTTCGGAAACCGGGCATCCGGTTCTCTGTTCCCGCACGTTTGCCGACGCGCTGGATGGCGGTCACGTCGCGGTCGGCGAATTCGCCCTCAAGGGGTTGGCGCATCCGGAACAGGTTTTCGCCCCGAAGACCACGGACAAGACTTTGGTTGACAAGGGCGCAAATTGAGAGCATACGCCCCCGGTGCCTTGTCTGCGGCGTGAGCAGACCGCGCGACCGAAGTGTTTGAAACGCATCCGCGCAGCACCTCATCTTTACACACTGACACCCAGATCACGCGGGGTTCGGCGCAATGACGCGGCCTTGGGCAATCCGGCCCGGCGGCAGAGCATCGCGCAACCACGTAACACAACGCGGCCCCGCGGGGTCGCGACATGTCATTTTGCGCGGCCGGAATAGGCCGCCCCGCCGAAAAGGAACGGCTTTTGGACTTTACCATGCTGGGGCTGACGCCCCGCTTTATCACCAATCTTGAAACCCTGGGCATATCGGAGCCGACGCCGATCCAGAAACAGGCGATCCCGCATGCCATGAACGGGCGCGACGTCATGGGGCTGGCGCAGACCGGCACCGGCAAGACGCTGGCCTTTGGCCTGCCGATCCTGATGTCGCTGATCCGGCAGGAGGGCCGCCCGGCCCCGAAGACCGCGCGCGCGCTGGTTCTGGCGCCGACGAGGGAACTGGCAAAACAGATCTCGGACAACCTGCGCGCCTATGCCGAGCGCACCTCCATCCGCGTCGACCTGGTGGTCGGCGGTGTGTCGATGGGGCCGCAGATCAACCGGCTGGGCCGGGGCAGCGATATTCTGGTCGCCACGCCGGGCCGCCTGATCGACCTGATCGAGCGCCGCGCCGTGCGGCTGGACCAGACCGGGTTCCTGGTGCTGGACGAGGCCGACCAGATGCTGGACCTGGGCTTTATCCACGCGCTGCGCAAGATCGCGACGCTGTTGCCCACTGAACGCCAGACCATGTTGTTCTCGGCCACGATGCCGAAGCAGATGGCCGAAATCGCGGCCACCTATCTGAGCAATCCTGTACGGGTCGAAACCGCGCCTCCGGGCCGTCCGGCGGACAAGATCACCCAAGGCGTGCATTTCGTGGCGCAGGCGGAAAAGACCGGCCTGCTGATCGAAATGCTGGACGCGCACCGTGACGAGCTGGCGCTGGTTTTTGCCCGCACCAAGCATGGCGCGGAAAAGCTGATGAAAACGCTGGACAAGGCCGGGTTTTCCGCCGGTGCCGTGCATGGCAACAAGTCGCAGGGTCAGCGCGACCGAGCGCTGAAACAGTTCCGCAGCGGCGAGTTGCGGGTGCTGGTGGCGACCGATGTGGCGGCACGCGGCATCGACATCCCGGATGTGCGCCACATATACAACTATGACCTGCCGAACGTGCCGGACAACTATGTCCACCGGATCGGCCGTACCGCGCGGGCCGGGCGCGATGGCCGGGCGGTCGCCTTTTGCGCCCCTGCCGAGATGGGTGAACTGCGGGCCATTCAAAAGACCATGTCGCGTGACATTCCGGTGATCGGCGGCACGCCATGGGCCTTTGAAGCCCCCAAGAAAGAGGCGCGCAAGCCACAGAACCGGCGCCGCCGCCCCAACCGCGGACGCCCTCGCGCCAAGGCCGCATGACCGGAAAAACCCCCGGTTTGGTCCGGCTGTGACCTTGGCCGTAGCAAGCGGCGGGATGTCCCGCCCAGCTTGGGCACGTTGTTTCACATGAACGCAATTCAGCTCCCGAAGAATTCTTCGGGAGCTTCTGTTTTGAAGCCAATTGTCGGGCTTCGGCGATGCGGGAGAAGCGGACCTCCGCCAATCACTGCCACTTAAACACTGAGATTACAAACCGGCGAGAAAGGCCTTCGCCTGAGGCACCCATTTTTCCGGTTCGACGGACGTGGAGTAATGCCCCATGTGGCTGCTCACCTCATGAAAAGTCACCTGCGCTCCTGCAGCCCGCATTTCCCTGGCAACGCCTTCTCCCATCGAAGCCGGGTAGAATTCATCGGTATCACAAAGGACATAGAAGAATTTTGCGCGTATTTGATCCAGCCTGTCCGAGACATCAAATTCCCCAATCGCTGAATTGAGAACAACAAGGCTCATCGGATCGAACTCTTCGGCCCACTCCCTGGAGGTATCGTTCAACAGCTTTTCAATATCACCCCTTGGCATCTGCCCTTTGAATTTTTCCATGAATTGGTAGGAAAGCAATGTTCTGGTCCGGATGCGTGTCATCACATCTGTCAGGCCACCCGCCTGCGCGTAATGGCCTCCGTTCCAGTTGGGGTCAGCCTGAAGTTCCGCCACAAGTTCAGGCAAGGCTGCGCTTGTTCCGAACTGATTTACGGGGCCGCAATCACAAGCAATGATTCCACGCATCGCTTCGGGGTATGTCACGGCCCATTGGAACGACAGCAGACCGCCGACCGATCCGCCTGCTACAGCAAAAAGCTGTTCAATGCCCAGTGCGTCGATCAGTGTTTTCTGTGCTCGGACCATATCCTCAACCGAAATCTTGGGAAAATCGGCGCCCCAAACGTGGTCGCTTTCTGGGTTTATGGATGCGGGCCCGGTTGTTCCGTATGACGAGCCGAGCATGTTGGACGATATTACACAGTATTTATCTGTGTCGAGCAGCTTACCCGGGCCGATGATGCTATCCCACCAGCCCTCGCGCAAATCAGGCGTCGTTCGACCGGCAGCATGATGGGTGCTGGTGGTCCCGTGGTGGACAAGAACCGCATTGGACTTATCGCCATCGAGCTTGCCGTAGCATTCGTAGGCGATATCCAGTTGCGGTAGTACAATGCCAGACTGTAATCGAAATTCTGCTGTTTGATGTTGCGGCATAGCCGTACCCCGTTTTGACTTCGGGAATTCTACCACGGAACGGGACAATGGTCCAAAACCTGGAGCTTCGCCATGTCCCCACTGGGTTCAAAGTTGACGCTTGCAACGCGGTCATTGCCCGGATTGCGTTCCATCTCTGAAAGTCTGCAGCAAACAAAAAAAGCGCCCCGGATCGGGGCGCTTTTTGTTCGGGTGGTATTGGGGTTACACGCAGTAGACGTGTTTTTGCGCGATGTCCGCGATATCGCAGCGGCGAATGCCGATGTCGTTGAGTTCGCGGTCGGTCAGGCTTTGCAGTTCGGAATAGGTACGGTTGTACTCGGAGGCGCGGGCGCGGGCCAGTTTGACGCCTTCGACAAAGGCGCGGATGCGCCCGCCGAGCGTGAGACCGGTATGCGAGATGTTCAGTGTATGTGCCATGTGTTATGTTCCTTTTTTCAGCCCGGGGCGTATTCCCCGGCAAGTTTGATTTCCCGTTTTGGACCACAGACAGATAGGCACGAGTGATTGCGCCAACAATTGGCGTTTTGGTCTGGCCGGTCTGCGTTTTTTGCATGGCAGGGCAAACTAGAGGTTGGACACCGCAACGCGACGATACCCGGATTGCAACGGGTCTGACGACAGAGGACGGCGAAGCTTTGGGCGGTTACCGGTTACCCTCGTCACTCCAGCCGGTGGATGACATGTTCGCCCTCGAACCCTTCCAGCTGCACCGCTGCAGCCGCCGAAAAGTGAAAATCGTTCCCTTTTCCCACCATATCGCGAGTGGTATCGGAAACCTGTATTTCGCCGGGCGCGGCAAGGGCTGCGATGCGGGCGGCCTTGTTGACAACGGTTCCAAAGAAATCATCGTCGGTCTGGACCACGCTGCCGGTATGAATACCGATCCGCAGGGTGATGGCTGGCCCGTCGGATTGCCCAGACGCTTGCAGGATCGACCGGGCAGCGTGCAGGGCTTGAGCAGGCTCTGGAAAGCTGGACATGGTGCCGTCGCCCAGCGATTTCACGAACTGGCCGTTCGCGTCTTCGATGATGGTGCGGAGCGAGGCAAAGTGCCGGGCCACCTCGGAGGACCACAAACGGTCGCCCATCACCGACGCGAGGCGCGACGAATTGACGATATCGGTGAACATGATCGAGGCAAAGCCGTCTCTTTGATGCAGCGAAAAATCCTTGCGCGCTGCTGCGACAAGATCGGCGATGGCGGTCTGTTCGGTTCCCACGAAGTCGATATTCGGGATCGGAACCGAGCCGTGGCGCAGAACGATCTTCCAGACGCCGTCTTCGAGCGCGAAGATCAGGGTGGTCCTTATGTGAAATGTCCGATCGGGTTGATTGGCAAAAATGAGTTCATGTGTGAAATTCGACCAGCCGGTTTCACCATTTTCAAAGGCTTCGGCAAATGTCTCTTCATGTTTGAGGAACGGTGGGATGGCCCCGAAGAAATCCGCGATCCCCTGGCGCACGGCCTCGCCCGCCCACAATTCGTCGTCACCCGTGCCGATAAAACGCAGGTGGCTGCGGTCGGACAACATGTTGCTAAGCTCGGTTTTCCGCCCGTACCGGATTGCGTCGATCCAGCGGCGTGACACGGCCAAGAGCTCGGAAGACGGCCGGGTCATCCTTGCCGCTCCTGCCGGTATCCCGGATATGTGCATCCCTGTCGTTCCACCCGGCACCCCCGCAACGTTGCACCACTTTACCCTCGCTGACCCTAAGCTTGGCATGGATCGGGGGATTCGCGATAGGCGCGTTGGATTGATTTGTCCCGCCCGGCCAACTGTTGACGGAGGTACGGGCTTGGCGAGCGCAGTCACAGCCTGAAACCATGGAAATGTTGTTGGATGGGTAATCAGCCCCTAAGCTTGCCCGTACTGCTGACGAACGGGTGAATATATGGCTGTCTATGTCGAAACCGCGAGCGGACGCGCGAACCTCTTGTCGTGGTTGCCAAATCTTGCGGGCCGGATCAACGCGGGACTGCGCGCCAAGCTGACCTGCGCCTTTTTTGTGCCGCTGCTGATGATGGCGCTGATCTGTTATGTCGGCATTGCCGCACTCAAACAATCGCATGACCGGTTGGAGATCGCATCGCAATTGCAAGAGAAGCTGGTTCTGTTCGAAGCGATAGAACAGCTGTCGGAGGAAGTGCGGTTCAACGCGGCGGATTTTCTTTTTTCGCGGGCCATCGGGGCTTCGTCCAACCAGACGTCACCACTTGGAAATTTTTCGAACAACGGCCTGTATAACGCTGCCGAGTTTTCAAGACAGATCACCCGCAACACAAGTCTGAGCGAACAGGAGCGCGACATACTGATGGGCGCGGTGGTCGACCTGCGCGCGGTCCTGCGTGCAGGCATTGAAATCTATGCAAAGCGCAACAACGGCGATGCCGACGCGGCGCACGCAATTTACCGAACCGCGCTAAAGGAAGCGGCTTTTGCGATCAAGAGTGCGAGCTATAACTGGCAGCAGGTCTGGCGAAGGGAACTGGCCGGGGTGCTGGCCGAAAACCAGATCGCTTTTGAGCAGTCCAGATCGCTCATCCTGGCCGCCTCGGCCATCGCGGCGCTGATTGCCGGTGTTCTGGGACTGACCATTTCCACATCCATCATCCGGCCGGTGCACGCGCTGCAGGGCGCGTTCGACCGGTTGTCCGCCGGAGATTTCGCGACCCGCCTGAAGATCGAGAACCGCGACGAGCTGGGGGAATTGTGCGCGGATATGAACGAAACGATCCAACGGCTGGGGGATGCCTATGCCGAGCTTGAGACGGCCAACCAGCACAAGTCGGATTTTCTGGCCAACATGTCTCATGAATTGCGCACGCCGATGAACGCGATCATCGGGTTCACCCGTATCGTCATGCGGAAAAGCCGCGACGTGCTGCCCGAAAAGCAGTTGGGAAACCTGGAAAAGGTCGCCTCCAGCGCCGAGATGCTGCTGTCGCTGATCAACGGCATTCTGGATCTGTCCAAGATCGAGGCGGGGCGGCTGGACGTTCATGCCGAAACCTTTGACGCGGCGCCGGTTCTGAAATCCTGTGCCCGGATGATCGATCCGATGCTTGAAGGAAAACCTGTCGAGGTCGGCACCGATATCCCCGACAGCCTGCCGGTGGCGTCTTCGGATCAGGGAATGCTGCGCCAGATCACGTTGAACCTGTTGTCGAACGCGGCCAAGTTCACCGAGGCCGGGCAGATCAGCATCGCGGCAGAGGTGAAAAACGGGCAGATTCGTGTTAGTGTGAGGGATACCGGCATCGGGATGCGACCGGATGATCTGAACATGGTTTTTGACGAATTCACCCAGGCGGAACAGCACACGGCGCGGCGTTACGGAGGCACCGGGCTGGGGCTGGCGATCTCGCGGAAGATGGCGCGCCTGCTGGGCGGCGATCTGGTTGCGGAAAGCACGTTCGGAGAGGGGTCGACGTTTGTGCTGACCGTTCCGGAAATCTATGCCGCCGCAGAACGCGAGGCGGTATGACATGGCGCAGATCCTGATCGTGGATGATATCAGCCTGAACGTCGACCTGCTGCAGCAGTTGCTGGAAGACGACCATGACCTGTTGATCGCGCGCAACGGGCCGGATGCGATTTCACAGGCCCGGAGCCATAAACCTGACCTGATACTGATGGATATCGCGCTGCCCGGTATGACCGGCACCGAGGCAATGCAGCAGATCAAGGGCAACGGGGAATTGTCGCGTATCCCGATCATCGCGGTCACATCGCATGCGATGCGGGGGGACCGGGCCAATGCGTTGGCGGCGGGGTTTGACGATTATCTGAGCAAACCGCTGGATGACGAAGAGCTGTTGAGCGTGATCGAGAAACACCTTTGCGCCCGGTCAGCATCTTGACCGCGCGTATTCTGGTCGTCGACGACGAACCCCTGAATGTCGATCTGCTGTGTCAGGAACTGGACGATCTGGGCTACGCCTATGACGAGGCGTATAGCGGCGCCGAGGCACTGGCGATGCTTGCGCAGCGCAGCTTTGATACCGTCCTGCTGGACATGATGATGCCCGGTGTTTCGGGACTGGAAGTTCTGGAAGAGTTGCAAAGCCAAGGGCGTCTGGCCGAAATACCGGTCATTGTCATTTCGGCGCTCGACGATATGGACCATGTCACCCGCAGTCTGGAACTGGGGGCCGAGGATTACCTGTTCAAGCCGGTGAACGAAAAGCTTCTCAAGGCGCGGCTGGCGGGTGCGCTGGAAAAGAAGCGGTTGCGGGACATGCTGGCGGAGCAGCTTGAAATCACGCGGCGCGTGTTTGGCAAATACGTTCCTGAACGGGTCGCAGAGGATATCGTCGCACAGGGTGGGCAGCTGGCGCCGGTACAATGCGAGGCGACGGTCATGTTCTGCGACCTTGCCGGGTTCACGCAGCTGGCCGAAACGCTGGCGCCACCAGATGTTCTGGCGGTGCTGTCCGCGTTCTTTTCCGCCGTTCTGCCCGCCGTCGACAGCCGTCAGGGAACAGTGAACGAGTTTTTCGGGGATGGCATGCTGGTGACGTTCAATGTGCCGTTGCTGGCCGGGGATCATGCCCGGCGTGGCGTGGAATGTGCGCTGGAGATACTGGACATCCTCGGTGGCGAGGACATTCAGGGGCACAGGCTGTCAGCGCGGATCGGTGTCGCGACGGGAAATGTCGTGGCGGGGAATATCGATACGATGAACCGGCTGAATTACACGGTTTTGGGTGACACGGTGAACCTGGCGGCGCGGCTGCAGCAGATGAACAAGCAGATGAACAGCCGGTTGCTGATCTCAGAGGCCACGATGGCCGGGTGCGGATCGGATCACGGGCTTGAGCCGGTGACGCTGGAAGTCCGGGGCAAGACCAACCCGGTCCGGGCATACAAGCTTGGGGCATAGTGGGCGGCGCCGAACGGATGTGCGCCTTTACACAAGAAAACGCCCCCGGTTTACCGAGGGCGTTTTCTGTTCGGATCGATGAGAGGCTTAGTCGCGCTCTTCGATGATCTCGACCAGATGCGGGATCTTGTTGACCATGCCACGGACCGAGGGGGTGTCCTCAAGCTCGCGGGTCTTGTGCATCTTGTTCAGGCCCAGGCCGATCAGGGTTGCGCGCTGTTCGGCGGGGCGGCGGATAGGCGAGCCGATCTGCTTGACGACGATGGTTTTGGCCATGTTGACGTCTCCTTACGCTTCTTCGGCGACTTGCGCCGATGCTGCAGGTGCTTCGTCCCGCTTGGGCAGGATGTCGGCAACCTTTTTGCCACGACGTGCGGCGACCGAACGCGGGCTCTGCTCTTTCTGCAGGCCGTTGATGGTGGCGCGGATCATGTTGTAGGGGTTGGTGCTGCCCAGCGACTTGGAGACAACGTCCTTGACGCCCAGCATTTCGAACACGGCACGCATCGGACCACCGGCGATGATACCGGTACCTTCCGGCGCAGCGCGCATGACGACTTTACCGGCGCCGTGACGGCCCTCAATGTCGTGGTGCAGGGTGCGACCTTCGCGCAGCTGCACGCGGATCATCTGACGCTTGGCCTGTTCAGTTGCCTTGCGGATCGCCTCGGGCACTTCTTTCGCCTTGCCCTTGCCAAAGCCGACGCGGCCTTTCTGATCGCCGACAACCACCAGAGCGGCGAAGCCGAAGCGCTTACCACCTTTTACGGTTTTCGACACGCGGTTGATCGCAACGAGACGATCGGCGAATTCCGGAGCTGCTTCCTCGCGGTCGCGACGGTTGCCCCGGCGGTTTTCACGTTCTGCCATTTTCGGCATCCCTTTCTCTAGAGGCGCTTGCGGCGCCAATTTCTCAATCGAAGTGAACCCGCGAATGACATTCCTGGGCTCCCCGATCATCGAGGCGGGCGGACCCGCCTTCAAAGTGCCGGTGCCGGGCTGAAGCCCGGCCTACGGCGTCGTATCAGGTAGGCCGGGCTTCAGCCCGGCACACCATCAGACCTTCAGACCACCTTCACGCGCGGCGTCGGCCAGAGCCTTCACCTTGCCGTGGAACAGGAAGCCGCCGCGATCGAAATAGGCCTCTTCGACGCCTGCCTTCTTGGCACGCTCGGCGATGGCCGCGCCCACCTTGGTGGCCGCTTCGATGTTGTTCTTGCCGACAACGCCGAGATCTTTCTCGAGCGAAGAGGCAGAGGCCAGGGTCACGCCGCGAACGTCGTCGATCAGCTGAACGCTGATGTTCTTGTTCGAGCGGTGCACGCTGAGGCGCGGACGCCCGGCGTTGACCTTGCGAAGTTTGTTCCGAACGCGCAAGCGGCGTTTCAGAAACAGGGTACGTTTGCTGTTTGCCATGGTATGCGTCCTTACTTCTTCTTGCCTTCCTTGCGGAAGATGAACTCGCCCTTGTAGCGGATGCCCTTGCCCTTGTACGGCTCGGGACGGCGCCAGTCGCGGATCTTGGCCGCCACTTCGCCCACCTGCTGCTGGTCGATACCTTCCACAACAATCTCGGTCTGCTTCGGCGCGGTGATTGTGACACCTTCCGGCGCGGTGAAATCGACGTCGTGGCTGTAACCCAGGTTCAGTTTCAGGGTGTTGCCCTGCATCTGAGCCCGGTAACCAACACCCTGGATCTCCAGCTCTTTCTTGAAGCCGGTGGTCACGCCGGTCACAAGATTGGCGACCATGGTGCGGCTCATGCCCCACTGCTGGCGCGCACGCTTGGAAGACCCGCGCGGGTCGATCTTGACCACGTTGTCTTCGACCGAGAGGGTCACGTCGTCGGTTGCGGTGAAGCTGCGGGTGCCTTTCGGACCCTTCACCTCGATGGTCTGGCCGGACACAGAGGCGGAAACGCCGCTGGGCAGCTCGACCGGTTTTTTACCAATACGAGACATTGCAGACCTCCTTAGAAGACGGTGCAGAGCACTTCGCCGCCAACATTGTTGGAGCGTGCGTTCTGGTCCGACATCACACCTTTCGGAGTGCTGACAATCGACACGCCCAGACCCTGACGGACCTGCGGGATGTCATTGACGCCCATGTACACGCGACGGCCGGGCTTGGAGACCCGCTTGAGTTCGCGAATGACAGGGGTGCCTTCGTAGTATTTCAGGCTGATTTCGATGGCCGGATGACCGTTTGCACCGGTCGTCTTTTCATAGCCACGAATGTAACCTTCGTCCGCCAGCACGTCCAGAACCCAGGCGCGCAGTTTCGACGCCGGAGTGATCACGGTGGACTTGCCGCGCATTTGCGCGTTGCGGATACGGGTGAGCATATCGCCGATAGGATCGTTCATATCACTCTCTCCCTTACCAGCTCGATTTCACCATGCCGGGGATCTGACCAGCAGAACCCAGCTCGCGCAGCGCGATACGGCTGACCTTGAGCTTACGGTAGTAAGCGTGCGGACGACCGGTCAGCTGACAACGGTTGTGCAGACGGGTTGCCGAGCTGTTGCGCGGCAGTTTCGCCAGTTTCAGACGCGCCTTGAAGCGCTCTTCCATCGGCTTGCTTTCGTCATTCGCGATTTCTTTCAGCTCGGCGCGCTTTGCGGCGTATTGTGCCACCAGGCGCTCGCGCTTCTTCTCGCGCTCGATCATTGCTTTTTTAGCCATGTCTTATTCCTCCCGGCGCTCAGGCGTTGAAGGGCATGTTGAAGAGCTTCAACAGTGCCTTGCCTTCAGCGTCGGTTTTCGCTGTGGTGGCAATTACGATGTCCATGCCCCAGACCTCGTCGACCTTGTCGAAATCGATCTCGGGGAACACGATGTGCTCTTTCATGCCCATGGCAAAGTTGCCACGGCCATCGAACGAGGGTTTCACACCGCGGAAGTCACGCACGCGAGGCATCGCGATGGTGATCAGACGATCCAGGAATTCGTACATCCGGTCGCCGCGCAGGGTCACTTTCGCACCCAGCGGCATGTCTTCACGGACGCGGAAACCAGCGATCGACTTCTTCGCTTTGGTCGAAATGGCCTGCTGGCCAGCGATGGCGGTCAGATCCTCGACAGCCGATTTGGCTTTCTTGGAGTCTTTCACGGCCTCGGCGCCGCAGCCGATGTTCAGAACGATCTTCTCCAGCTTGGGGATCATCATCTCGTTCTTGTAGCCGAACTCTTCTTTCAGAGCCGCGCGAATGCGGTTCTTGTATTCGGCCTTGAGGCGCGGGGTGTAGGTTGCAGCATCAAGCATCGATCACGTCCCCCGTGGTCTTGGCGAAGCGCACCTTCTTGTCACCTTCCATACGGAAGCCGACGCGGGTTGCCTTGCCGTTCTTGTCCAGCAGAGCCAGGTTCGACAGATCGATCGGCAGTGCCTTGGGCAGGCGGCCGCCTTGCTCGGTCTGCGACTGGCGGGTGTGGCGGATGGCGATGTTCACGCCGTCGACAACAGCTTTGCCGGCTTGCGGGTCGACCGAGGTAATGGTGCCCTCTTTGCCCTTGTCCTTGCCGGCCAGCACGACGACCTTGTCGCCTTTGCGGAGTTTAGCAGCCATGATTACAGCACCTCCGGAGCCAGCGAGATGATCTTCATGAAGTTCTTGGCGCGCAGCTCGCGAACAACCGGGCCAAAGATACGGGTACCGACCGGCTCGTTGTTGTTGTTCAGGATAACGGCGGCGTTGCGATCGAAACGGATCGCGGTGCCGTCTTCGCGACGGACTTCTTTGGCGGTGCGCACGACGACGGCCTTGCGGACGTCACCTTTCTTCACGCGGCCGCGCGGGATGGCTTCCTTCACCGAGACGACAATGATGTCGCCGACGGAGGCGTATTTACGCTTGGAACCACCCAGGACCTTGATGCACTGAACTCGGCGAGCGCCGGAGTTGTCAGCGACATCCAGATTGGTCTGCATCTGGATCATGTGGTTTCTCCCGACCTGTGGGGGCTGGTCTTGTTAAATCCCCCAGGGTTTCGACAAAAGGAAAAGTTCCGGTGGCTTACGCCTCCAGAACCTCCCAGCGTTTCGTCTTCGATTTCGGCGCGCATTCGATGATGCGGACTGTGTCGCCGACCTTGAAGGCGTTCTTTTCGTCGTGAGCCCGGTATTTCTTGGACTTACGAACGGTTTTGTGCAGCAGCGGGTGCTTGAAGCGGCGCTCGACCAAAACGGTCACGGTCTGTTCGTTGGCGTCGCTGGTCACGGTGCCTTGCAGGATACGCTTGGGCATCTGATTACTCCTCGGATGCCGCGGCAGCGGCCTTTTCGTTCAGAATGGTCTTGACGCGGGCAGCGTTGCGGCGGGCCGCTTTGATGCCGGCAGTGCTTTCCAGCTGACCGGTTGCCTGTTGAAAGCGCAGGTTGAAGCTTTCTTTCTTCAGGTTGGCCAGTTCCTCGCGGAGCTGGTCCGGGGTCTTGTTACGTAGTTCCTGGGCGTTCATCGCCTTTTTCCTTTGCTCAAAACACCAGAAGGCCCCGTACACGGGTCACCTTGGACCTGGTGGATGAATGACAGACATACGAATCCCCCGACTCGGCCGGGGGACACGCAGGATGCCGCTCTATAGGGGGTTCGGGGGTGGGTGGCAAGGGAAAGTTTGGAAAGAAATTGCGCGGAAAATGCCTCTTTCACGGCCGTTCTTTACATCAGGCCCAAATGCTTCGCAATCGTGGCGCTGTCATAATAATCCCGACCTTCGACAACCTTCCCATCCTTGACCCGCATGACAGAGCAATAGCGCACTTCGTATCGCTTGCCCGTGGGCTGGAAATCGCCAAGGCTGGAATGCAGCACGCCGGTGTGGGTTCCGGTGTTGTGAAATTCGACAATTGCCCATTCGCCGCAGTCGCTGACGATGACATTGTCGACGATGCATTCGCCGTCCGGAAAGGCCTTGCGCCAGCGCAGGTAATCCTCTTTGTACGCCGCCTTGCCCGGCTGCGTTTCGCCGCGGGCGACATCCTCGAACCGGCAATCATCCGCGATCACCTCGGCACCGCGGTCGGGATCACGCATCCCCCAGCTTTCGTGGAATTGGCGGACGACGCGTTCAGCCTCTTTCATCTCTGTCACTCCTCTGATTGCCCGAGCATAGCAGAAGACCGAGGTGGACGCTTGTACATTGCCTGTTTCCGGTTGACCGGATACCAACAGGGAAAATCGAATTCCAAACCGCATTGAAAATTCTTCCGCAAAAGCCATCGGAATTGCGGGCGGGTGACGACGAATTTGAGAGAGGGCGTGCCGTGAGATATCTTAAACTGCTGGGTCTGATTGCCGTGTTTGCGGTTTTGGCCGCCTGCTCGCGCCCCCCGGAACTGATCGGTGTCGACAATCCCGAGAACCCGGTTGCATCTGTTGGCAGCGCCAGAAAGCATCAGGTTTTCATCGCCTCGACCCGTCAGGCGTCGGAGGTTGTCGGAGCGCTTTATTCGGACAAACGCGCGCCGGAACTGGGGCTGGCCTCGGTCGAGGTGTCAATCCCCCCGATCCATCAAACCGGCAATCTTGAACGCGCCAAGCGGTTGCCGCCCGACCCGCGAACGGAGTTCGCGATCATCGACCCCAAGATCTATGGCTCGGATGATGCGTTCATTCGCGCCGTGAACGCAGAGCTTGCGAAGCTGCCCGCAGGCAGGCGCGATGTCCTGTTCTTTGTCCATGGCTATAACAACACCACCAGCGATGCGGTTCTGCGGCTTGCCCAGTTTGTCGAGGATTCAGATTATGTCGGCGTTCCGGTTCTGTTTGACTGGGCCTCTGCCGCGAAAATCACCAAATATGTCTATGACCTGAACAGCGCGCTGATCGCACGCCCCAAGGTCGAAGAGATCGGCTCGATCCTGTCGCGGACCAATGCCGACGGATACGACATCTTTGCCCATTCCATGGGAGCCTTTCTGACCATGGAGGCCATCGTGGACGCGGCAAAGCGGGGCAGGCTGAACCATACCAGGCGGCTTAAGACCGTGACCCTGGCGTCGCCCGATATCGACATGGATCTGTTCCGGATTCAACTGCAGGAAATCGGCCATCTGGACGAGGACATTTTTGTGTTGCTGTCCAAGGATGACAGCGCGCTGAACTTCTCGCGCAGACTGGCGGGTGGGGTGCCGCGCGTCGGGGCCAGCAACAGCGAAGAGCTGGCCGAGCTTGGGGTCGTTGCAATCGACCTGACGGAGATCGACGACTCGACCTCGGGCAGCCATTCGAAATTCGCCGGATCGCCGGAGATCGTGCAACTGCTGGGCACCGGGCTGAACAACCACGGCCAGTTCGACCGCGCGACGCGGGTGTCCAATCTGGGAGAGATGCTGGCCGGTATACCGGTCACGATCGTGTTCGATTGACGGTGCATGCGCGACCCCGGACCGCGTGGCGGCAGGGGCGATTTATTTCACCAGACCCTGCGTTGTGGCAACACGCGTGAGGACATCCAGCATATCCACGGCCTGCTGCGGCGTCAGCCTGCCGTGACCGGTCAGGAACGTTGCGATGTCGCGCCCGGTATACCGCCCCGTCAGCGCGCCATTGTCGATGATCAGGTGACCGCGCACAAGTTCCACCGCCGTTGCGTGGCATATCCGGCATTTTTCCATGAACGCACCGCCCGAATTGCGCACCTGCCGGAAATGCGCCAGCAAGGCCTCTGCCTCGTCCGGTGACAGACCGCCATGCCCGGACACCAGATAGGCCGCGACCGGACGTCCCGACCGGGCGCCGGTCAGCACGCCGCCGGACTCGCCAAGCTCATCCCACACGAAATCGCCGGCATGTGGGGCGTGACATCTTGCGCAGCTTTCTTCGTAAATGCGGTGCGGGTCCAGCCCCTGCCCCATCGCGCCGGTCGCGCCTGCGACCAGTGCCGCCAGAACCAACGTGACAAAGCCCAGCATGGCGTGTGTCCGATCAAATCAGTTGTGCTGCACGCCCACCCGACTCAAATTGCCGGGCCGATGCATTGGCGCAAAGTCTAATGTGATCCGGCGCGGACGTGCTTGATCCTGATCAATCGACGGGGGCTTGGAACTGCCTAGTCCCAGCGATAGTTGAAGCTGACGCTGATGCGTTCATCCTCGGCCATGTTCATCGGCACTTCGTGACGCAGCCAGCTTTCCCACAGCAGGACATCGCCCACCTGCGGTTTCATGTAGATGAAGGGCTGCAACTCGCGCCGCGCCTCCTTGCGGCGGACCGGGGCGGCCATCATGCGGCCTGAACGCGGGTCTTCGAGTTTCAGCGCGCTGGCGCCTTGCGGCATCGAGACATAGGTGGTGCCGGAGATCACCGAATGCGGGTGCAGGTGGCTGGCATGCATCCCGCCTTGCGGCAGGATGTTGATCCACAGGTCCTCGAGCTTGAGTTCGCGGTCATCCAGATCGAATTCCAGATCCGCTGCAAAGGCCGCGACGTGCTGATCCAGCACCCTGACCAGATCGGCGAAGATCGGGAAGCGCCAGGGCAGATCGGTCAGCGACGCATAGGAGGTATAGCCGGGATAGCCGTTTTGTTCGCACCAGTCATGGCCGGCGTCGTCGTCTTCGGCGATGACAAGGCAGGAGTTTTCCAGCTCCTCCGGGTCGATCCGGGGGGCCAATTCCGACAAGGCGGCGCGGTAGAGACGGGTGACGAAGAGCGATTCAATCTGGGCCATGGCGCCCTCTTATCCCAGCTCTGCCCGGTGATCGAGAGGCAAATGGGGCGCTTTCGCGAGCGCGTCAATATTGACAGGCAAACGCCTTGCACCCGAAAATGGTGGCTGACGGGGGGTGTCGGGAATGGAGTACCAGACACGACAAGCGGCCTTGCTAGGCTGGATAAGCCGGGCGCCGCCCGGGTCATCCAGCGAGATGGTGCGCGCGTACGGGTTGGCCCGTGCCGGGTTTCCGATCGGGGTGTTTTCCCACGGGTCGTTCATCCTTCTGTTCTGGTTCGCCGATCAGCCGGTGATGGCGGTTTTCAACATTTTTTCCACCCTGCTCATCGGCATCGGATGTTGGGCCGCCCTGACCCTGCGGGACATCAAATGGCTCACCCTGCTGACGTTTCTGGTCGAGATCCCCACCCACGCGGCGCTCTGCACCTACTATATGGGGCTGGCGCCGTTCTTTGTGAGCTATCTGTTCATGCCCACGCTGCTGTTTCCCATGTTGCCCTACGGACGGCCGCGTGGCCGGCTGGTGGGCAGCGTGATCAGTGCGATGGCATTCGTCGCCATCGGGATATATGGAACCCTGTCCCAACCCGCGCGCCCGCTGGCGGACGGCTGGACCATGTTCTTTTTCATATTCAACACGGCACCGATCATTCCGATGCTCGGTGTGTTCGCGGCGATTTACGCAACCGCCGCCGCGCGCGCCGAAAAAGAGCTGGAACGGGAATACGAGCGGGCCGAGACCCTTTTGCTGAACATTCTGCCCGAGCCCATTGCCGCGCGCCTTAAGAACGATCCGCACCTGATCGCCGACGAACATCCAAGTGTATCGGTGCTGTTTGCCGATATCGTCAATTTCACCGAAACCTCGGACAAGCTGTCGCCGCCCGAAATCGTGCGCACCCTGAACGCCGCGTTTTCCCGATTTGATGCGCTGGTCGAAAAGCACGGTTGCGAGAAGATCAAGACAATCGGCGACGCCTATATGGTGGTCGCGGGTCTGCCGGAGCCGCGTGAAGATCACGCGCAGGCCATGGTGGCGCTGGCGCTCGACATGATCGACGCGGCGCAGGAGATCAACGATTCAGGCGACTTCCCGTTCAACATGCGCATTGGCATCAGTTCGGGGCCGGTCGTGGCCGGTGTGATCGGTGAACGGAAGTTTGCCTATGATCTGTGGGGCGACACCGTGAACGTGGCCTCGCGCATGGAATCGCATGGCCAGCCCGGCATCATCCAGATCACCGAGGCGACCCGAGCCTGTCTGGGCGAGGCCGTAAAGGTTGATCCGTTGGGTGATGTGGAGATCAAGGGCAAAGGCCGGATGCAGACATTCGCGGTGTCACGGTAAGTCGGAGGCAGTTCATGAGTCTTGCCAAGTACAACTGGCGATAGCGCTATTTGACGTTTCAAACTCAGTTCATGTCCTTCCAACAAATGAAGATCTGATCCCGCACTTTAGAATATACGGAGCGATGTTTTGTCTCGGACTTGCCTTTATGGGTCGCCAACAACTCCACTGCGGCATCAACCTGGGCTCGATCACGAAATGACATCGTAACGAAGAATTCGTGATCTCGCTCACTGTCACTGTCCATGATAGTGTCACTGTCTCGCTGGCCGATCGGTGATGTTTTCTCAACCAAGCCGATACTTTGCATATACGCTACAAAATCCATGTATTCGGATTTGAAGTCCGGCATGGTTACGCCGTTTTTCAGATTAAAGCATGTCAGCATGTGAAACATGATTGCCCCCTATGATTGCAATGTCATCATCATATCATAGGTAGCGAAAGCGATAGACAGCTGAGAGCTAGTGGTTCAGCAAGTCTGGCCAGAAACCATCCGCCTTATGAATATTTCCGTCGATATCGCTGGCCCAGATGCGCCGCACCCGTGGGCTGTAGTTGAGGTACAACTTGTCGTTCCAGATCCGCCATGCAAACGGATCGACATCGGCCACGGCGTTCAGGCTGGCAGCATAGGCACAATACCCGCCGTATTGCGGCGCGTACTTGTCGGGATCGGTCAGAAATTCCCGCCGGTTACCTTCGCTCAGAAAAACCCATGTGGCATCTTTGTATTCGGTGGATATTTCGGGATCGCCCTTTTGCGGGTTGCCGCCGTTCCAATAGGTCATGACGTCATAGCCGTTCATCGCCAGACCGTTGAAATGGCCCAGGTTGATTTCTGGCGACGCGGCCCAAAGCCTTGGTGCCGAGAACGCCCAAAGCGATGACATCAACAACAAGATGACGGCGCTGCGAGATATTTTCTGGATGCGGTACATCATGGTTTTCCTCGCCGATTGGTCCCGGACTTGACGATGATAACCATGACCGTCGCGATTTTTCCAGCAAGGTGCCATCAGGAGATCGAGTTGCGCAGATACCTGGCGCCCGAAAAAGGAGAAACCCTGCCGGTTTCCCGGCAGGGTCAATTCGTAACAGATCGGGCCTTTGCCCTGATCTTACCAGTCTTCGCGAACCACGACGCGGGTCTTGATCGGCAGCTTCATCGCGGCCAGGCGCAGGGCCTCGCGGGCGATGTCGTCATTGACGCCGTCGATCTCGAACATCACACGGCCCGGCTTGACCTTGGCTGCCCAGAAATCCACCGAGCCTTTACCTTTACCCATACGGACTTCGGTCGGCTTGGAGGTTACCGGGGTATCCGGGAAGATCCGGATCCAGACACGGCCCTGACGTTTCATGTGACGGGTCATGGCACGACGTGCAGCTTCGATCTGGCGTGCGGTTACACGCTCGGGCTCGAGAGCTTTGAGACCGTAGGTGCCAAAGTTAAGATCAGAGCCGCCCTTGGCTTCGCCCTTGATCCGGCCTTTGAACATCTTGCGGAATTTTGTGCGCTTTGGTTGAAGCATCTCAAATCCTCCTTAGCGACGACCGCCACCAGCACCACGAGGTGCAGGGCCGTCCTGGAGTTCCTGTGCTTTACGGTCACGTGCCTGCGGATCGTGCTCCATGATCTCACCTTTGAAGATCCAGACCTTGATTCCGATGATCCCGTAAGGGGTCGAAGCTTCGGCAAGTGCGTAATCGATGTCGGCACGCAGCGTGTGCAGCGGAACGCGACCTTCGCGGTACCATTCGGTCCGTGCGATTTCGGCACCACCCAGACGACCGGCGACGTTCACCCGGATACCCAGGGCGCCCATGCGCATGGCGTTCTGCACGGCCCGTTTCATCGCGCGGCGGAACGAGACGCGGCGCTCGAGCTGCTGAGCGATCGACTCGGCAACCAGCTGCGCGTCAAGCTCGGGCTTGCGCACTTCGACGATGTTCAGGTGCAGTTCGCTGTCGGTCATCGCCGCCAGTTTCTTGCGCAGAACCTCGATGTCGGCGCCTTTCTTGCCGATGATGACACCCGGACGTGCGGTGTGGATCGTGACGCGGCACTTCTTGTGCGGGCGTTCGATGATCACACGGGCCACGCCGGCCTGCTTGCACTCTTTCTGGATGAACTCGCGGATCTTGAGGTCTTCCAGCAGAAGATCGCCGTAGTCCTTGGTATCTGCGTACCAGCGGCTGTCCCAGGTGCGGTTGACCTGAAGGCGCATGCCGATCGGATTGACTTTATGTCCCATTAGGCTTGCTCCTCAACTTGACGCACCTTGATGGTGATCTCCGAGAACGGCTTCATGATCTTGCCGTAACGGCCACGGGCGCGCGGGCGACCGCGTTTCATGACCAGGTTCTTGCCCACATAGGCCTCGGCGACGATCAGTTCATCGACGTCCAGGTTGTGGTTGTTCTCGGCGTTGGCGATGGCGGACTGAAGGCATTTCTTCACATCCTGCGCGACACGCTTGTTCGAGAAAGTCAGGTCGGTCAGGGCCTTCTCGACTTTCTTGCCGCGGATCATCGCTGCAACCAGGTTCAGTTTCTGCGGGCTGGTCCGAAGCATGCGGGTTTTCGCCATTGCTTCGTTTTCGGCCACGCGGCGGGGGTTCTTTTCCTTGCCCATGACTTACTTCCGCTTCGCTTTTTTGTCAGCGGCATGGCCATAATAGGTGCGGGTCGGCGAGTATTCACCGAACTTCTGACCGATCATGTCTTCCGAGACGTTTACGGGGATATGTTTCTGGCCGTTGTACACACCAAAGGTCAGACCCACGAACTGGGGCAGGATGGTGGAACGACGCGACCAGATCTTGATGACTTCGTTGCGGCCCGATTCGCGCGCAGCTTCGGCTTTTTTCAGCACGTAAGCGTCGACGAAAGGACCCTTCCAAACAGAGCGAGACATGGATTAACGTCCCTTCTTCTTGGCGTGCCGCGAGCGGATGATCAGCTTCTGGGACGCTTTGTTCTTGTTGCGGGTACGCTTACCCTTGGTGTCCTTGCCCCACGGGGTTACCGGTGTACGGCCACCCGAGGTGCGGCCCTCACCACCACCGTGCGGGTGGTCGATCGGGTTCATGGCGACACCGCGAACCGACGGACGGATGCCCTTGTGACGCATGCGGCCGGCTTTGCCGTAGTTCTGGTTGCTGTTGTCGGGGTTGGACACGGCACCGACGGTGGCCATGCATTCCTGACGGACCATGCGCAGTTCGCCCGAGCTCAGACGGATCTGGGCATAGCCGCCATCGCGGCCAACGAACTGAGCGTAAGTACCGGCGGCACGTGCGATCTGACCGCCCTTGCCGGGCTTCATCTCGATGTTGTGGACGATGGTACCGATCGGCATGCCCGAGAACGGCATTGCGTTGCCGGGCTTGATGTCGGCCTTGGCGGATGCCACGACCTGATCACCAACGGCAAGACGCTGCGGAGCGAGGATATAGGCCTGCTCGCCGTCTGCGTATTTGATCAGCGCGATGAACGCGGTCCGGTTCGGGTCATATTCGATCCGCTCGACGGTTGCCGCGACATCAAATTTGTTCCGTTTGAAGTCAACGATCCGGTAGAGACGCTTTGCGCCACCGCCGCGGCGGCGTGAAGTGATCCGTCCGGTGTTGTTCCGGCCGCCCGATTTGGTCAAACCCTCTGTGAGAGACTTGACCGGACGTCCTTTCCAAAGCTCCGAACGGTCGATCAGCACCAGCCCGCGCTGGCCCGGCGTCGTCGGCTTGTACGACTTGAGTGCCATGCTTTCTGTCTTCCGTTTAGCAAGTGCAGGGGATTTCCCCGCTATGTGATAGGCCCCCGTAGGTGCCAAAGGTATAGGGCCCCGAAGGTCCCCGGTTTCAAATATCTAAGGCCCCGGAACGAATCCGAGGCCGCAAGATTGGGTGCATCTAACAGGGTTGGGGGTGGGTGTCTATAGGGGAAGACGCGTTTTCAGACGTGTAATTGACACACTAAGAATACAGAGCTTGTGGAATAGGGTTTGGAACCTCAATACCAGCAAGACTGGCCAGAAGCGACTTGGCGTTGCCCACACGCACATCAGTAGCTTTCTCCGGTTTGCGCTGCGCCGTTTCACTCCATGGATCAGGATACCCTTCATGCGCCAAGAAAACAGCAGTAGCAGCCAGCTCAAGTTCAATGGAGTCAGCTTTTGCTGCAATGGTTGCAAGAGAATGCCGGGCATTAGGCATCTCAAACTTTGGCATGTCATCAACAGTGTAAGTTGAATACGTTCCACCCCATGAAGCATTATCTTGACGTTCATGCAGATTGCCAAGCAGAGCCCCGAACTTAGCAGAGGATGCCAATTGTTCGCTAAAGGGGCCATAGTGCTTATAGGAAAAGCGAAAGCTGTCATCGAGGCCTGTAGCTGCAAGCAAATATGCTATCTTTTGAAGGCGCGTGCGGCCCACAATTCGCCCACCTGCATCCCGAATGATATTCGTCACTTCTTGAATTTTAACATCGGACATCAGTTGATCTCCCCTTCAATGATATCTTCAATCACCTTTTGGGCTTCTGCGTCAGACCCATCATAATATGCGCGGTTGAGCTTATAAGGGCTGAGCGAGCTCACGATCTCAGAGCGTTGAATGATATCAATCAACTGACCACCATCCGTGCGAACATTGATCTGCTCAGTCTGCCCATTGCCACCGCCTGCTTTATAAGGCTTCCGCTCCGCTACATCGTTGATGATACGCGGAGCAGCGCCTCTTTGTTCTTCTTGCCACTGTTGTAGCTTCAGGTACACGGACGCGCAACATTTTTCAATTTCACCTACATTTTGTAGGCGCCCCGAGTTCTGTGGGTCACATTTATGAGAAACTGCAGCTCGTTCGCACAAAAGAAGAGATTGAAGCCTCGCAGAACAAACTTTCTCAATGCATCAAAGCAGCAGGAATAACGACAGAGTTTGCTGTGACAACAACGCTATCGGACAATCAGATCAAGCAAACCCTAGAACCGGAGCGCGGCGTTACCGAGGCGCAAGCCAACAAGGCAAACAACTGTCTCGCAAGTTGAGCGACACCGACCGGAGCCGGGTAGCATGAGCCGCTCGGTTTCGTTTGGCCCAAGATTAACTATCTAACCAAAGAAAAAACCCCCGCTTTCGCGGGGGCTTTTATCTCTCTCCAAGGACGGGTTCGGTCAGAGACCGGTGGACACGTCGATGGTGTTACCCTCTTCCAGGGTCACATAGGCTTTTTTGACGTCTTTCCGACGACCCAGCTGGCCGCGGAACCGTTTGACCTTGCCTTTGATCACGGTGGTGTTCACCGCCTTGACCTTCACACCAAACAGCGCCTCGACGGCCTCTTTGATCTGCGGCTTGTTGCTGTCGATCGCCACTTCAAAGACAACCGCGCCGTTTTCGGACGCCATGGTCGACTTCTCAGTAATGATCGGCTTGCGGATCACGTCGTAATGTTCTGCCTTGGCACTCATTTCAGTCGAGCCTCCAGTGCTTCGACAGCCGCTTTGGTGAGCACCAGGGTGTCACGCTTGAGGATGTCATAGACGTTTGCGCCCATCGACGGCAGGATATCCAGGCCTTCGATGTTGCGGGCTGCGCGGGCGAACCCTTCGTTCACGGTGGCGCCGTCGATGACCAGAGCGCGCTTCCAGCCCAGGTTTGCAACCTGCTTGGCCAGAGCGGCGGTCTTGCCCTCGGATGCGGCGTCTTCGATCACGACCAGTTCACCTGCCTTGGCTTTGGCCGACAGAGCGTGGCGCAGGCCAAGCTTGCGGAACTTCTTGGGCAGGTCGTGGCCGTGCGAACGCGGGGTCGGACCCTTGTAGATGCCACCCTTGCGGAAGATCGGCGCGTTGCGGTCACCATGGCGTGCGCCACCGGTGCCCTTCTGGCGATAGATCTTCTTGGTCGAGTAGCTGGTTTCCGAGCGGGTCTTGACCTTGTGGGTGCCGGCCTGCGCGTTGTTGCGCTGCCAACGGACCACACGGTGCAGGATGTCCGCGCGCGGCTCCAGGCCGAACAGGTCTTCGGACAGTTCGATGTCGCCTGCCTTGCCGCCGTCCAGTTTGATTACATCAAGTTTCATGCTTCACCACCTTCCGCGGGCGCTTCTTCCGCCGGTGCTTCGGTTGCGGCACCTTTCAGCGCAGCCGGGAACGGCAGGCCTTCGGGCGCTTTCTTCTTGACGGCGTCCTTGACGGTGACCCAGCCCGACTTCGGGCCCGGAACGGCACCCTTGATGAAGACGAGGCCACGCTCGGCATCGGTTTTCACCACTTCGAGGTTCTGGGTGGTAACACGGGCAGCACCCATGTGACCGGCCATCTTCTTGCCTTTGAACACCTTGCCCGGGTCCTGACACTGACCGGTTGAGCCGTGCGAGCGGTGGCTGATCGACACACCGTGCGAGGCGCGCAGACCACCGAAGTTGTGGCGCTTCATGGCACCGGCAAAGCCTTTACCGATCGAGGTGCCCGACACGTCAACCTTCTGGCCAGCCAGGAAGTGTTCGGCCGAGATTTCGGCACCCACTTCGATCAGGCCATCTTCGGAGACGCGGAACTCGGCCAGCTTGCGCTTGGGCTCGACCTTGGCAGCGGCGTAGTGA
Source organism: Ruegeria sp. CI1 (assembly GCF_056536925.1). Classification (NCBI taxonomy): domain Bacteria; kingdom Pseudomonadati; phylum Pseudomonadota; class Alphaproteobacteria; order Rhodobacterales; family Roseobacteraceae; genus Ruegeria; species Ruegeria sp. CI1. The sequence goes on from NZ_JBQFQP010000010.1 coordinate 195,837, forward strand.
CCGCGCATGGCCTTGGAGGTGCGTTTTGCCTTGGCGGCACCAGCGCCCAGCTGAACGGCGGTATAGCCGTCTTTGTCAGCGGTGCGCTGTGCAACGACCTGCAGGCCGTCCAGGTGAAGAACGGTCACAGGGATCTGCTTGCCGTCTTCCATGAACAGGCGGGTCATGCCAACTTTTTTTGCGATAATACCGGAACGCATATTAAATACCCTCCGATCTTACGACTGCAGCTTGATCTCGACGTCCACACCAGCAGCGAGGTCGAGCTTCATCAGCGCATCAACGGTCTGGGGGGTCGGATCAACGATGTCGAGCAGACGCTTGTGCGTGCGGATCTCGAACTGGTCGCGGGATTTCTTGTCAACGTGAGGGCCACGGAGAACCGTGAACTTCTCGATCTTGTTCGGCAGCGGGATCGGGCCGCGCACGTTCGCGCCGGTCCGCTTGGCAGTGTTGACGATCTCTTGCGTGCTGGCATCCAGAACGCGATAGTCAAATGCCTTCAGCCGAATACGGATATTTTGGCTTTGCATAGTAACAGCCTTTTATCAGGCGTTGGGGTTGAGAGGAGGACAGACGCGCATCGCCAACCCTCTTCGAACCCAAAAGGCGGGAATCACCCCGCCTTGACGTTCTTGCTGAGAACTCGCGCGTGATAGTGGGGTTGGTGGGGTTTGGCAAGGGGGAAATGGAATCTGAGTAAGTCGAACTGTTGTTACTTACGCATGCCAGAAATTACTCGGCGCATTAACTCCAAGAACTGGGTTTGTTCCTCGGGGTTAAGAACAGTTAGAGCTTGCATATTTACGTTCTGGGCTGACTGGTAGGCATCATTGCGAAGAGCTGCGGCTTTTTCAGTCAACCATATCAATTGAACCCTAGCATCAGCGGGGTTTTTGGCCCTCTTTATCAAACCGTCCCGCTCCATTCGACTAAGAGTATTAGCAAGGGTTGCCTGCTCAACATCAATTTTGCTCAGCAGGTCTTTTTGGGATACGCCGTCCTTCAGCCAAAGCTCAAGCAAGATTGGGAACTGCCCTACTACGATACCCAAAGGGGAAATACGCTGCTGCAATTCTCTGGCAAACAGGCGAGCCATGTGATTGACCAAATATCCAGCTGAATCTTCTTTGTCGAACCCCATATGATCAATTTACTCTTGCATAGCTAGCTATGCAATATTATATAGCTTGCTATACTTTAATTGCCAAAAGGAGACCGAGATGGCGCGCATTGAAGAGTTGGACAATATCGCAACCCTAAGTGATCAGATGGAAACTAATGAAGGTCCTGTTGTTCTGATTAACTTGTTTACAGTTGACGCTAACGACGAAGAGGCCTTGTTGACCGCATGGACTCATGACGCCAACTTTATGAAATCTCAACCGGGGTATATCTCAACTCAACTTCACAAAGGCATCGCCAACAGTTCGACCTTTGTGAATTATGCCGTTTGGCAAGACGTCAAGAGCTTTCGCGACGCTTTTACCACTCCTGAATTCCAGCGTCGCATAGCTGATTACCCAGAAAGCGCAGTAACGCGACCCCACCTTCTGCGAAAATTATCCGTTGACAATCATTGCGTTGCATAGTGCCAGAATCAAAGGTGACACATGTTTCGGGTAATCCACCCCATCGCCGGAGTTGTTGGATTTTTAACAATCCTTGCATTCTGGACCTCCACGCTAATTAGCGAGCTATTCACGTCTCACTCGACCGTTGCCGTCGTTAAATCCATGATCGTAAACGGCTTGTTTCTACTTATTCCTGCTATGGCAATCGTAGGTGCAACCGGGATGTCGATGGGGCGTCGTCGTAAAGACGCTCCGGCATTGGCAAAAAAGAAAAGAATGCCGTTCATCGCTGCAAACGGCTTGCTCATCCTTGTTCCTGCCGCGCTTTATCTGAACGCAAAAGCTGCTGCGGGGTCTTTCGATACTAGCTTTTACTTAATCCAAGTTATCGAATTGATCGCCGGGGCGACAAACCTGACATTAATGGGGATGAGCATACGTGACGGTCGCGCTATGGCTGCGCGAAGACGTGGGCTTTCTTAGAAATAGCTATCACGTTTCAAAAAAGAAAAAGGGCGCCCCGAGGGGCGCCCTTTCTTTGGATATTCGCTTGCGCGAATTATTCAATAATCTTCGACACGACACCCGCGCCGACGGTGCGGCCGCCTTCGCGGATCGC